>DBFRXD010000002.1:0-4557 GCA_048502435.1 Collinsella aerofaciens | reverse complement strand
CTTTGGCATGGGAGCCTCCCAACCTCGTTGCGGCGCGGCTGCGCCTATGGCACTTCAACATCATTGTCGCAGCCCCGACCCGCGGTCACGAGCGGGGGCTCCTATCTTTTTAGTGCCCTCGGATTGGGTCATAGTGTCTGTCCGCGCCAAAACATCGGCGTTACCGGAACACTTGGCACTTGGGGACGTTCCTTTTGTGCCGGCAGTTTGGGACACTCCTTGCGTTAAGAGGCTGGCGTGCGTCAACCTGTTCTCATTGCAGCAAAAAAATCACCCCGTTCTTGCTTGAGGACGGGGCGATTCGTCTTTTGGACTTGTGCAGCCAGGCTTATGCAAAGCGGGCGACGAGCTCCTGGAGCACGTCGGTCATCTTGACGAGCGAACTGACCGGGACGAACTCGTTGACGCCGTGGTAGCAATAGCCGCCGGTGGAAAGGTTGGGGCAGGGCAGACCGCGGAACGACAGCTGAGCGCCGTCGGTGCCGCCACGAATCGGCAGCACTTGGGGCTCAACGCCGCAGGCAAGATAGGCTTCCTTGGCAACATCAATAAGCTCGGGATAGTCACGAACGATCTCGGCCATATTTCGATACTGCTGCTTAATCTCGACCGTCACGCGCTCCTCACCCAGACGCTGGTTGAGCATCGAGGCGGCGGCATCAATAAGGTCGAGTTTCTGCTGGAACTTGGCGGCGTCATGGTCGCGGACGATATAGCGCGCTGTGGCGTGATCGACGGTCGCAGATACACCCTCAAGGTGATAAAAGCCCTCGTAGCCTTCCGTATACTCCGGTCGCTGCACGTAGGGGAGCAACGCGTTGAAGTCGCAGAACAGATTGCCTGCGTTGACCATACGGCCCTTAGCGTCGCCCGGGTGGATGGACCGGCCCTCAAAGCGGACGGTCGCCTCGGCGGCGTTAAAGCACTCCCACTCCAGTTCGCCGATGGGGCCGCCGTCGACCGTGTAGGCGTACTTGCAGCCAAAGGTATCGATATCCAACAGCTCGGCTCCGTGGCCGATCTCCTCGTCAGGGCAGAAGCAAATGCCGAGTGCGGGATGGGGCAGAGAAGGGTCCTGAGCGATACGCGCGACAAGCGACACGATCTCGGCGACGCCTGCCTTGTCATCCGCGCCCAGCAGCGTGGTGCCATCGCTGCAGACCAGGTCCTCACCCGCGAGGTCATTCAGGGCGGGAAGCTTGGCGGTACTCATGGCAACGGGCTTACCGTCAACCGTGCCGCAGACCAGGTCGCCACCTTCGTAGTGTACGATGTGCGGCTTCACGCCGGCGCCCGGTGCAACTTCGGTGGTGTCGAGATGGGCGATCAGGCCCAGGGCGGGCTTGTCCTCAGCGCCCGCACTTGCGGGGATATGCGCGCAGACATAGGCGTGCTCGGTCACGTGGGCATCTTCCGCACCAAGCTCGCGCAGCTCTTCAGCCAGCACGTTGGCAAGGTCAAACTGAACGGCGCTCGAGGGTACCTGGTCGCAGTTTGCATCCTCGGACTGCGTGTTGATCTGGACGTAGCGCAAAAAGCGTTCGAGGACATCGGGGCTCGTGGTGGTGTTTTCCATAAAGACCGCTCCAATCTTGGTCGTCGTGTGCAACAAGAACTCTAGCACGGTATGCCACGGCATACCACGACGCTTGGATGGGGTAGAATCAGCCATTGAATGCAGAAGGGACGGAAGATCATGGATACGACAAATAGCTCGCGCGAACTACATCTGACGGTGGCGAACGAAGACTACTTGGAGTGCATGGTTCGCATTGAAAGCGAAGAGGGGGAAACCAACGGCGTGCGATCGGTCGACATCGCGCAGCGCCTTGGCGTCTCCAAGGCATCGGTCAATAAAGCGGTTTCGGCGCTCAAGGCATCCGAGCTTGTCGAGCAATCGCACTACGGCAAGGTGGTCCTGACCGATCGCGGCCGCGAGGTTGGTACGGCTATCTGGTACCGTCATCGCCTCATCCGCACGTTTTTGGTTCAGGAGCTCGGTGTCGAATTTGAGCGAGCCGATTCCGAGGCCTGCATGATGGAGCATGCGCTATCCGAGGACACGATGAGCCGCTGGCTCGCCTATCTCGAAAAGCAGGGAATCAGCGTCGAGGAATAGCGGGATATATATGGATACGAGTTATTACAACCGCTTTGGTGCCGAGGAACTTACGCGCCGCTTGTCGAGCGAGACCTTGTTGGCGCAGGGCCCCATGGGCAGTGTTCTGTTGAGTGAGTACGATGCCGCCGACATTCCACCGGCGTTTTGGAATCTGGCAGAGCCGCAGACCGTTTCTCGTATCCATCGCTTGTATGTCGCCGCCGGCGCACAGGTGCTCATTACCAACACCTTTCAGGCATCGAGCTATGCCCTCAAGCACGACCAGATTGCGCCGTCCGTGGAGGAGGTCAATCGCGGGGCCGTCGACGATGCCCGCCAGGCGCACCCTCAGCTGCTGCTGGGCTCGATGGGCCCGATCGGTATTGAATGGTTTGCCGAGGACTCTGCCGAGTATCGTGAAATCCGAGGCATTGCGCGCGAACAGGCGCACGCCTTGCTCAATGCCGGCGTTGACGGTCTGCTGATCGAGACGGTGACGTCTATCCGTAATTTGCAGCCCATGCTTGCCGGCGCTCGAGATGCCGCCGACGGCATGCCTGTTCTGGTGAGTTTTGTCGTTGACGATAAAGGCGACCTGTTGGGCGATGGCCTCAACATCGAGGCAGCCGTTTTGTACGCCGAAAAACACGGCGCAAACTCGGTTGGTGTTAATTGCTGTTCGCTTGCGGCCGCGAACGTGGCGGTGCCCAGGATGGTTGCATCGGCGACTACTCCCGTCACGGTGCGTCCCAACGTGGGCGATCCGGTCCAGACTCAGGATGGCCCCGTATGGCACGAGAACCCCGAAGCTTTCGCGCGCGCATGCATCGAATGGAGACATGCCGGTGCCGCAATGGTGGGCAGTTGCTGTGGAACCACGGCAATCACTACGGCCGCGATGGCCGAGGCGCTCGATATATAAAGGGCAAAACCGCTCCATACGGGGCGGTTTTTTTATGGCTCTGTTAGACCAGGATTGACATTCCGCCCCGTCATCTTCTTGCGATTGCACAATGGTCGCCCCTTGTCGAATCTGAATCCGGCAAGGGGCGATGCGCCCGAGACCGGACGAGTTGCTCGCCTGGCCCTGCCGTTTCATGCCGACCTGCCGGCTAACTCGCCGTCTCCCCGTCGGGCGCCGGCGTCTTGACCCTCATCTCGAACGGCATCCCGCCCTCCCGGACGAGCGCCCTGAGGAACGCGTTGACGGCGGTGGACATGGACAGGCCGAGCTCGTCCAGGATGGCCGTGGCCTCCCTCTTGACCTCCGGGTCGATGCGGATCGTCGTGGCCGGTATGTTCGACGGCATGGCCTCACCCCTCCTCGTGTATCGCGGTGCGACCATTCTACCGCCTCTATGCGGCGGGCGCGGCCCAGTAGTCCATGTAGGGCGGCTCCACGTTGAACATGTCGCGGACGCGGCTCCTGCAGACGCCGTGCGCGAGCTGCCGCGCGACCGTGCGCCCGGCCGCGCCGGAATCGGTCGCCATGAAGGTCCGGCACCACCTGAACCAGGCGAGGTAGGCGTCGAGGTGCTTCGTCGACACGCCCCTGAACGGCTCCATGAAGGCGCCGAGGAGCGAGTGGACGGCGTTGACCCGGTTGATGGTCCCCCCGGAGCGGTCCTTGGGGTCGTAGGCCGCGTGCGCGGCGACCTCGAGCTCGGCGAGGACGCCGACGTAGGCGGCCGCCCTGTCGGTCGCGACGACCGAGCCGGCCGCGATGCGGCCCCTCAGCGCGTCCATGGCGCGCTCCCTCGAAAGGGCGCCCCGCCCCGTGACCTCGAGGAACGTCTCGTTCGAGTCGTTCACTCCGGTCATGACGCAGATCCGCTCGCGCGACAGCCCGCGTCTGTGCACCTGCTTGCCGCGGTGCCGGGAGGGGCGCGGCATCGTGAACGACCCCTTCGCGTGGTTGCCCTTGAACGACTCGGGGAAATAGGTCTCGTCGAGCTCGCAGCCGCAGCCCCGCTCGACCCTGAACGAGGGGGAGTAGGCCGAGAGGCACTCGATCAGCCTGTGGCGCATGGTGTAGGCGGTCTTGAGGCAGACGCGGCAGCGCCTCGCGCATTCGCGCAGGGGCAGCATGAGCACGAAGCACTCGGCGTAGGCCATCCAGGTCTCCTTCGGGAGCTTGCTCGTCCCCAGGATGCGCTCGCTGCCCATGCCGAAGGTCCTGCCGCAGCCCCGGCAGAGGTAGCGCTGCTCGCCGTTCTTCGATTTGCCCTTCTTCACGACCGCGGCGGACCCGCAGCGCGGGCAGCGCTCGATTTCGTAGGCGGAGCCGGCCGCGTCGTCGAACGCCGCCGCGCGGATCACGTCCCTGACGGACTCGATAGCGCGGCGGCGCTCGGTCTTGCTGAGGTTCGCCATGCCCTTCTTGAAGTTGAGGACCAGGTCTTCGGCGTTCATGCTGCCCCCATCATCGCGGTCTATGGGGTCAACGATATGGCACC
>DBFRXD010000019.1:0-20003 GCA_048502435.1 Collinsella aerofaciens | reverse complement strand
AGCTCGTCGTCGTCGATGAACTCCAGGCATTCCTCGAGCGTCAGCGTGCGCATGGAGGTCAGCTTCATGGCGGTCTCCGCGCCGGCGGCGTTGCGGATGGAGGTCAGGTGCTTCTGGCGGCAGACGTTGACGTCGATATCGCCCTGACGCGCGTTCTGGCCGACGATCATGCCGGTGTAGACGGCGGTGTTCGGGCCGCAGAACAGCGTGCCGCGATCCTGTGCGTAGAACAGGCCGTACATGACCGCTTCGCCCGTCTCGGTGGAAACCAGCGCGCCGACGCTGCGGTGCGGGATATCGCCCTTATACGGCTCGTAGTGGTCAAACACGGCGCTCATCACGCCCTCGCCGCGGGTATCGGTCATAAACTCGCTGCGGTAGCCGAACAGGCCGCGGCTCGGCACGGTGAACTCGAGGCGCACGCGGTCGGTGCCGGACATGTTATCCATCACGCCGCGGCGGCGGCCGATCTTCTCGATGACGGCGCCCGCGTACTCGCTGGGCACGTCGGCGACCATCCGCTCCATCGGCTCGAGCTTGTTGCCATTCTCGTCATAGTGGAAGAGCACCTCCGGCTTGGAAACCTGGAACTCGTAGCCCTGACGGCGCATATTCTCGATGAGCACGGAGAGGTGCAGCTCGCCGCGGCCGCTGACGCGGAAGGAATCGGCGGAGTCGGTCTCCTCCACGCGGAGGGAAACGTCGGTCTGCAGCTCGCGCATCAGGCGGGCGCGCAGGTGGCGGGAGGTGACGTAGGTGCCCTCGCGGCCGGCGAACGGGCTGTCGTTGACGGAGAAGGTCATGGCGACGGTCGGCTCGGTGATCTTGACGAAGGGCAGCGGCTCGACGGTATCCGGCGCGCAGATGGTGTCGCCGATCATAATGTCCTCAATGCCCGTGATGGCGACGATCTCGCCCATGCTGGCGCTTTCCACCGGCACGCGCTTGAGCCCCTCGAACGCAAACAGGCTGCTCAGGCGGAAGTTCTCGTGGAGATCGGGGTTGAGGTTGTTGCAGCGGGTCGCCATGCTGTTGAGCTTGAGCGTGCCGCGGGAGATGCGGCCGATGCCGATACGGCCGACGAACTCGTTGTAGTCGATGGTGGAGATGAGCATCTGCACCGGCGCGTCCGGGTCGCCCTTCGGCGCGGGGATGTACTTGAGGATGGTTTCAAACAGCGGGCGCAGGTCTTCGCTCGACACGTTCGGGTCGAGCGTCGCGGTGCCGGCGCGGGCGCTGGCGTAGACGACCGGGGTATCGAGCTGGCTTTCGTCCGCGCCGAGGTCGATCATCAGGTCGAAGGCCTCGTTGTAGACCTCCTCGCAGCGCGCGTCCGGGCGATCCATCTTGTTGATGACGATGATGACCGGCAGGCCGAGCGCCAGCGCGTGCTGGAGCACGAAGCGGGTCTGCGGCATCGGGCCTTCAAACGAGTCGATGAGCAGCAGAACGCCGTCCACCATCTTGAGCACGCGCTCGACCTCGCCGCCGAAATCGGCGTGGCCGGGGGTATCGACGACGTTGATCTTCACGTCCTTATAGTACATGGAGGTATTCTTCGCCAGAATGGTGATGCCGCGCTCCTTCTCGATGGCGTTATTGTCCATCACGCGGTCGGCAACCTGCTGGTTTTCGCGGAAAACGCCGCCCTGCTTGAGCATCTCGTTGACGAGCGTGGTCTTGCCGTGGTCAACGTGCGCGATGATGGCGATATTGCGGAGGTTTTCACGAATCATTTCCAAATGGAAGCCCTTCTTTCTGTTGATATGTCGGTTTTATGTCAGTGGGGGGGAATGTCAGCCTAAACGGGACGCGGTTTCCGCCAGCTCCAGCCCTTCATTGTTTTCAAGCGCCCAGCGGATCGACCACTCGTTTTCAAAGAGGATCACGTCGCGCTCGCGCGCGTCCTTGGCCAGAGACGAGGTGCTGGAGAGCTTCAAATCCTCGATGGCCTTCGGCGACTTGGTGATCCAGCGCACGAAGCGATAGGGGAGCTGCTGGCGGCGGATCTCGGCGTTGTATTCCGTCTTCAGGCGGTGTTCGAGCACCTCGAACTGGAGCACGCCGACCACGCCGACGATGATCTCCTCAAAGCCGATGCCCGGCCGCTTGAAGGTCTGAATCGCGCCTTCCTCGCTGAGCTGCAAAACGCCCTTGACGAACTGCTTGCGCTTGAGGCTGTCGATGCTGCTCACGCGGGCGAAGAACTCCGGCGCGAACATCGGAATGCCGGGGAAGCGGCGCTTTTTGCCCGTGCAGAGCGAGTCGCCCAGCGCGAAGATGCCGGGGTCGAACAGGCCGATGATGTCGCCCGGATAGGCGTTTTCAACGGCCTCGCGCTCGTCCGCCATGAACTGCTGCGGCTGCTTGAGCTGAATAATCTTGCCGCTGCCGCTGTGCCAGACGGTCATGCCCTTGGTGAACACGCCCGAGCAGATGCGCATGAAGGCCAGACGGTCGCGGTGCGCCGGGTTCATGTTGGCCTGAATCTTGAAGATGAAACCGGAGAAATCCGGGTCGTCCGCCGCCACCGGCCCCACGTCGCTCTCGTGCGAGGCGGGCGGGGTGGAGTATTCGAGGAAGCGGGTCAGGAACGGCTCGACGCCGAAGTTGGTGATGGCCGAGCCGAAGAACATCGGCGTCAGCTCGCCCTTGCGCACGAGATCCAGATCGAAGGAATCGCCCGCGATATCCAGCAGCTCGATTTCATCCATCAGGCGCTTGTAGAGGCGCTCGCCGAGCAGCTCCGGAAGCTGCGGATCGTTTAGCGGCACATCCTGCTTCTCCACGCGCGTCTTGCCGTGGTCGCCGGATTCGTAAAGCTCCACCATCTGGGTATCGCGGTGGTAAACGCCCTTGAAATCGCCATCCGTGCCGATGGGCCAGTTGATCGGGCAGGCGCGAATACCGAGCACCTGCTCCATCTCCTCCATCAGGGCAAACGGGTCTTTGCCCGCGCGGTCCATCTTGTTGACGAAGGTGAAAATCGGGATGTTTCGCAGGCGGCAGACCTTGAACAGCTTGATGGTCTGTGCCTCGACGCCCTTGGCCGCGTCGATGAGCATTACGGCGCTGTCCGCCGCGACGAGCACGCGGTAGGTGTCCTCCGAAAAATCCTGGTGGCCGGGGGTATCGAGGATGTTGACGCAGGCGCCATTATAGGTGAACTGCAGCACCGAGGAGGTAACGGAAATGCCGCGCTCCTTCTCGATGTCCATCCAGTCCGAGACGGCGTGCTTGGCCGAGCTCTTGCCCTTGACCGAGCCGGCAGTCTGGATGCTGCCGGTATAGAGCAGCAGCTTCTCGGTAAGCGTGGTCTTACCGGCGTCCGGGTGGCTGATGATCGCGAATGTGCGGCGCGACGAGATTTCATCCGACAGGCTTGCCATGCGGATCCTTTCTTGCATTGAGTGCATTACGTCGATGTAACCGCATTATTGTAGCCGCGAAATCCCGATCTAGGGCGCCTATCAGGACAAATTCATCAGTCAGGGCCCGGGCAGCCGGCCCAATCCGAATTTGTCTCTTGCGTAACTGTGCATAGTGTATATATACTGTGCTTACCGGTTATATACACGTGTAGCCCAACAGCTAAGGAGCCGCTGTGGACATCATCCTATCCAATTCGAGCGACAAGCCCATCTACGAGCAAATAGCCTCGCAAGTCAAAGCTCAGATCCTTTCGGGCACGCTCACGGCGGGGGCCAAACTCCCCAGCATCCGTGCACTCGCGAGCGATCTTGGCGTGAGCGTCATCACCACCAAGCGCGCTTACGCCGACCTGGAGCAACTCGGCTTTATCTGCACCGTGCAGGGCAAAGGCTGCTTTGTCGCCGAGGGCAACCAAGAACTCTTGCGCGAAAACCAGCTCTGCCATATCGAAGAGCTACTTGCGAAAGCGGCGAGCCAAGCCGAAGCTCTGGGCGTCACGCGCGGCAAACTACACGAGATGCTCGACCTTATAGCCCCCGAAACCATGCAGTAACCATCTGCAAGAAAGGCTATGCCATGCAAACCTTGCTAGAACTCAAAGGTGTATCGCGCCGCGTGAGCGACCGCTTTTCGCTACGCGATGTCACGCTTGCCGTAGAGCCCGGCCAAATCGTCGGCTTTGTGGGCGCAAACGGCGCCGGCAAGACAACGACCATTCGCGCCGCGCTCGGGCTTATAAAGCTCGATGCCGGCGAGGTGCACCTGTTTGGGCAGCGCTATGGCGCCGACGCGCCCGACGAGACTCAGCGCCACCTGCGCTCCCGCATCGGCCTTGTCCTGGACACGTGTCCCTTCCCCTCCACGCTCAAGGTGGGCCAGGTCGAGAGGCTCGTAGGCCCGGCATATCCCACATGGAGCTGCGAAACGTTCGCCGGATTCATCGACCGATTTGGCCTCGATCCCAAAACGAAGGTCAAGGACCTCTCCCGCGGCATGGGCATGAAGCTGCAGCTCGCCTGTGCGCTCAGCCACAATGCCAAGCTGCTCGTTTTGGACGAAGCCACCGCAGGCCTTGATCCCATGGCGCGCGAGGAACTGCTCGACGAGTTGCTTGCCTTTGTCGCCGACAGCCAGCACAGCGTGCTGCTCTCGAGCCACATTACATCCGACCTCGATCGCACTGCCGACCGCGTCATCTGCATCGATAACGGCTCGATTGTTTTTGACCTACCACGCGAGGACATTACCGACCGAGCCGGCATCGCCCACTGCACCCAAGCACAGGCGTCCGAGCTCATGGCTTGCGTCGAAGGCGCCCGTGCCGCCCACCACGCCTATAGCATGGACGTGCTCGTGCCCAACCGTCGCGATGTGCTCGAGGCCTTCCCCGAGATTCCCTGCGACCGGGCAACCATTGATGACTATCTTCGCCTCATGCTGAAAGGGGCTTCGAAATGAAACGCGCCTTTATGTCTGAGCTCGCCATCGTCCGCACGCTTGTCCCGAGCATTGCGGGAGTCGGCCTGTTCATCTTCGTCGTGCTGACCCTCGCCAACGCATCAGATGGCGATTCTGGTATGAGCGCCGGCGCCTGCGCGGTCAGTGCCATGTCGCCCATCGTGGTCATGAACTCGCTGGCCGGCTACGACAATCAAAACGGATGGGAGCGCTATCGGGCAACGCTGCCCATCTCGCGCATAGACATCATCTGTGCACGCTACCTGAGCATCATTGTCTTCTCGGCCGTCATGGCGTGCGCCGCCGCGCTTCTGGGCATCGTCTCTATCCCGCTCTTCAACAGCGCGGGCATGCCCTCGACGGGACAAACCGTCTTTGAGACCACAATAGCCTCCGCCGCATCGATGCTCATCTCCCTCATGATGGTGTTTCTGGCACAGCCGCTGTTCTTTCGATTTGGACACATGGAGGCGCTGCGCTTTTCCGTCGGCCTGTTCGCCCTGCTCGGATGCCTTGCCATGGCCACGCTGAGCTCCTCCAACCCCATCAGCAACTGGCTCATGTCGATTGCCGGAGCGAATCCCGATCCTGCCGTCCTCGGCTGCCTGTGTGCGGGCATCGCGGTATTGGCCCTCGTGCTATGTGCACTTAGCTGCATCGTCAGCACCAAGGTCTACCGGGCACGCGACCTGTAGGCGGGCGAATCTCGACCCACGCAGGTCGCAATCGGCCACAATCGCGCCCCTCAAATCCGTGACAAATGGCATATCCCCGGCCCGTGCGCAACGTTCTATAATCAAAACGTCACGGGCCTCGGCCCAATTTCGATCATCCAAGGGGATGTCTTTTTGGTCATTGTTCTTTAGGGAACGGTCAATCGCATACAAATTGAAAACGGCCGTCTTGCGGCCGTGGTTTGTTGCGCCGTTCCGCCTCCGTCATCTGCCACATATGCACCTGATAGGAAAGAACAATGAACTCTGCAAAATCTCAATCCTTCCCAAAAGCCACCAGCTTCGACGCGGCACTCGTACGCTCTAAGATTATGGGGCCGAACCCCCTCAAGCTCTGCGAAGAGCTCCTTTGCGGTGCGAATATCCCACGCGGCGCCCGCGTCTGCGACCTTGGGTCGGGCACCGGCATTACCAGCGCCCTGCTTGCCCGCGAATACGGATTTGACACCTACGCCGTCGATCTGTGGAGCGACCCCGTCGAGAACCGCGCGTTCTTTGATTCGCTCGACATTCCCCGCGACACGATTCACCCTGTTAAGGCGGACGCCTCACAGGGACTGCCGTTTGAGCACGACTTTTTTGATGCGGTCGTGAGCATCGACTCGTACAACTACTACGGCCGCGACCCACGCTATCTGGGCGAGTTCCTGCTCCCCTACGTAAAGCAAGGCGGGATGCTCTACTTAAGCATCCCCGGCATGGTTCGCGACTGCCACGGCAACCTGCCCGCCTGCCTGCTCAAATCCTGGGCACCCGAGCAGCTCGACTATATGCACGACATAGCCTGGTGGCGCGCCATGATCGAGCCGACCCCCGGCGTCGAGATTGTCTCGATGCAGCCTATGCTCTGCACGGACGAAGCGTGGGAAGACTGGCTCGCCTGCGACAACGAGTACGCAGCAGGCGACCGCGCTGCCGTTGAAGCCGGCGCGCTCGAATACCTCAACACCATCGCCATCGTGCTGAGAAAGTTCTAAACAATAGCCGCGCGAGCCGTAAACAAACGGCCTCGCGCGGCTTCTTTAAAACAAGTTCTGAACAACCGTAAAGCGCAATACGCTACTTGCGCAGCGGCTTGGGCAGCGGAATGCCGGCGGCGATGGCTGCGGCGATGATCATGCAGACAATGCCCTTGAGCGGGAAGCACATAAGCAGCAGGCCCACGACCATGACGGGCTGACGCATAACGGCGCCCATCGTCGAGGCCGTACAGACGGCGACGCAAAAGACCGGATCGGCGCCGGTGAGGATGGCAAGGCCATAGCCCAGGCTTACGCCCGAGAAGATAACCGGGAAGAAGTGGCCGCCACGCCAACCAAGGTTGATGAGGGCGGGCGTCAGCATGGCCTTGACCAGACCGGTCGCGATAAGCACGCCGGCGGGGATGGTCAGGTAGGTCTCCATAAGTACATCGGCCTGGGTCTCGCCGGCAAACATGGTGTAGGGCAGGACCGTGCCGCAGATGGCGAGCGCCAGACCAGCCAGCATTGCCTTGACGACCGGGCGCTCCCCTATGGCATGGGACAGCACCTCGCTTGCATGCTCAGAGACAAAGTACAGCCAGCCGCATACGGTACCGACCAACGCCAGCGGAATGAGCCAGGCAAGCTCCAGGTTACCCACCTGGGCGGACTCGAACCTGGGCATGCCCATGCCGCCGCCCATAAGCTGGCCGAGCAGCAGGTAGGTGCCCAGGCCGCCGGCAATCGCAATGCCGTAGGCCACGGTCTTTTGCGCCTTGGGAAGCTTGATGGTGATCTCGTCGGACGCGGACTCATCGTCATTAGCGCCCTGGCCGTCGGCGCTACCGGCAAGCGGCGCCACAAAACCAAAGACGGGCGCGGTAAAGAGTGCCGTCAGGGCAGCCTGGGTGCCCAGCAGCGTGAGCTCCCTAAACTCGGCGCCAAAGCGACGCATGCGGTCGCCGACCCAGCTGCACAGACCCGCGATAACGCCGGTCAGGCCGGCCTCCGGTCCAATGCTTCCGCCAAACAGCAGCGGCAGCAATGCCGCGAGCGAAAGCTTGCCCAGGCTGTCATACGGGTAGCATCCGTCTTGCTTAACCTTAGCCATCACCTGGTTGAGGTCATCGGTCTTGGTGCCCGTAAGCTTTTCGTACAGACCGATCAGCAGGCCGCCCAGCAAGCAGACAAAAAACGGGTACGGCAGAAAGCCAAACGGGCCGCTGGCAAGCTCGGGCGAAGCGACGCCCAGCGCGTGTGGAATCTCGGTCCATAGATAGTCGATACCGTGCTCCATCGCAAAGAAGAATAGCCAGACTGCAGCACCCGCGAGTGCACCGGTCACGGCAACGCTGACCAAAAACAGCGCACGGTTTGTGGGTTTGGCAAGGTTATCCATCGGGTCCTCCCGCGGTCAAAGTCGACATAGATACATTTTATTGTAGAGCGCGCGTTGCCCGAACGAGCCAACCACCTGCGCCGCAAACGGCACCATTGGGAGTCATAGTGGGGCAGGCTCAAGACTTATCCGTTGATAATCGAGGCAATCTCACGCAAATCGTCGGCAAAGTAGATGCCGAGCTGGCGCCTCGAGCTCGAAAGCCCCTTATCAATCATGTGCCCGAGCAGCGCCTTGAGGTCGTTGTAGTAACCGTCCAGGTTATACAGGATGCATGGCGCACTCAGATGCCCCAGCGACACGGCCGACATGACCTCGGCAATCTCCTCGAGCGTGCCCGTGCCACCCGGGAAGGCGACGAACGCGTCACCGAGCTCAATCATCTTGGCCTTGCGCTCGGCCATATCACTCGTCACGATGAGGTCGTCGATGCCATCGTGCTGAAACTCGGCCTCGATAAAAAAGCTCGGCTCCACGCCCGTCACATGACCGCCAGCATCGAGCACGCTATCGGCGAGCGCACCCATCAGGCCCGATTTGGACCCGCCGTATACCAGCGCGTGCCCGTTAGAGCCAATCCAGTTGCCCAGCTCTTGCACCGCAGGCAAAAATGCTGGGTCGTTACCAACGCTGGCGCCCAGGTATACCGTGATGTTCATATTCAATCCCCTCATCGTGACGCGCGGCGCCCGTTCTAGCGTTGGCGGCGGCGATATTCGCGCACACGGCGCGACAGGTCGGCGAGCTCGTCACGATCGAGCTCTTCCAAATGCTCAAGATCGTCCATAAAGCGCGCCATGGTGTCCTTTTGGCGCAGCTTGATGAGCGTATTGCAGTAGTTCACCGCCACACCCGTGAGCATGGCGATGTAGAAGATGCTGATGACGCTCAGGACGACGGTAATCGCGCGGGCAACCGGCGTCTCGGCCGGAATATCGCCAAAGCCGATGGTCGAGACCGTCTCAAAGCTAAACCACAGGCCATCGCCAAACGTGAGGGTCGTAGGCTCGGACAGCCAGACAGCCGTCGAGCACAGCAGGTAAAAGATAAGAAACAGGCCCGTGATGCGTGCAAAGCCAGCCTGTCGCAGCACATCGGCAAGCGTCCTCAACCTGTTCATTGCGACCCCTTCCACGGACAACCAATCACGTTCGCTCGGTATTGTCCCACAACCGGCAGTTAGGGACGTTCCTTTTAATATGAGCAGGACATTGTCAAGAGGCAAAATCGGGCCTGGCCCCAACGATATGGGGTCAGGCCCTCTCCCTATATCAGCCCGTCCGCGGCGACCTCGGCGTGTCTTACCGACGCTCGTCTTTGCAGTTTAATATCCGCCCGCGGCGATCTCTCGCTGGGCAATCCGTTGCTACGGCTGAGGCTTCTACGTCGAACCGACAGTCTGTGCACGCGTGTGGCGCCCTGGGCGCTCGCAGAAAAGGGACCTGAGGTTCGCCTCAACGGCTTCGGATCGAACCGCTTCCGGGGTGATCGGCTTATGTGCGGGGGACCGGCCCCCCTACGCCTCCTCGGCCATGAGGCCGACCGCCCATACCCAGCAGGCGAGCTCGCGCGCCGTGGCCACGTTCGCCTTGTTGCCGTGGACCCCGCGCGCGAGCAGCGCCTCCCGCCTCTCGGCCAGCCTCCGCACGCCCTTGGCGGCATGCCTCCGGGCGACCCGGTCCGGGGCCTGGCCCTTGGCGAGGTCCTTCGGCCGCCCCGAGCACGTCAGGTAGTGCCACGCGGCCTCGACCAGCGCCTTCCTCAGGTGCTTGTTGCCGGCCTTGGTGATCGCGCCCCTGCGGTCGCTCTCCCCGCCGGAGTGCTCGGAGGGCGTCAGGCCGACCCACGCCGCGAACGAGCGGGCATTCCCGAACCTCGAGAACTCGCCGGCCTCGAACACGAGGTCGGCGGCGGACGCGGTGTCTACGCCCTTGAGGCAGCGGAGGGAGTCGACCCTCTTCCTCCACCTGGGCTTGCGGGCCTCGGCCTCGACGAGCCCCTCGAGCCTCGCCTTCTCCTCCGCCGCCCGCCTGACCGCGTCGACGTAGTAGGCGAGCACGTCGTTGTCGGCCCCCTCCGCGAACCCTATCGACTCGATCCAGGACCAGTGGGCCCGGGTCCAGTTGCCCTTCCTGCGGCCGGTGGGCGTCCTCTCGTCGAAGGCGAGCCCGTGCCTGAGCAGGAACTTGGAGAGCCGCTGCTTCGAGCGCGAGAGGTCGTCCCTCGCGTCCTCGAGCGCCCTGGTCAGGTCGCGGGCGGCCTCGCACTCGTCGTCGGGGACCCACACCTCGACCACGTTGCCGACCGACAGCATGCGGGCGAGGAACTCGGCGTCGTTGCGGTCGTTCTTCCTGCGCCTGTCCGCGCTGGGCTTGATCATCTTCGAGACGGCGCCGACCACGCAGTCGACCCCCAGGCCGGAGAGCCTCTTCTGCAGGTCGAAGCCCGTGACCCCGGACTCGTACACGCACCTGGCCCTGGGGTCCACGGAACGGACCCACCCCGCGACGGCGCCGGCGTCGTAGCCGAAGGTCGCGCAGCGCACCTCCCCGGTCATGACGTCGAGGGAGACGGCCTTTATCGAGCGGGCGTGGACGTCGAGGCCGATGAAGGTGGTAGTATCGAGCATGGGAGCCCCTTCCATGAATGCGGCGTGGCCGCCACGGTTGGATTAGACACTCACCATTGTCGGCCTAATCCGCGGTCTTTCATGCAGCAGGGGCTCTCAATGTTTTTATGTCCTGCTCATATCGTCTGTGCCGGCACTTTGGGACACTCCTTGTCCAGAGAGTGATGCAAGGGGCTCGTCCTATGCTTTACCGAGATAAAGTGAACGTGTAGATTCGTAACCCGCTCGCAACCGTTCTATGGCACGATATTGAACGAATGTATGCTATGCGCCCAAATCTTTTGGGCAGAGTGGGAGACAGTATGGTCAAGCTGTACGAGGACGGCATCTACCTGCGTAACGGCAGCGAGGTTGTGCCTGAGGCCGAGGCCGCTGAGCGCGGCATTACGCAGACACCCGAGGATGCCAAGCGCGGCACCATCGCGTATTCGATCCTTCAGGCACACAATACGTCCGGCGACCCCGAGGCGCTCAAGATTCGCTTCGACGCCATGGCGAGCCACGACATCACCTTTGTCGGCATTATCCAGACGGCGCGTGCCTCGGGCATGGAGCAGTTCCCGCTGCCCTACGTGCTCACCAACTGCCATAACTCGCTGTGCGCCGTGGGAGGTACCATCAACGAGGACGACCATGTCTTTGGCCTCTCGGCTGCCAAGAAGTACGGCGGCATCTTCGTCCCGCCGCACATCGCCGTCATCCACTCCTTTATGCGTGAGAACTTCGCCGGTTGCGGCAAGATGATCCTGGGTTCCGACTCGCACACCCGCTACGGCGCCCTGGGCACCATGGCCGTGGGCGAGGGCGGCGGCGAGTTGGCCAAACAGCTGCTGCGCGACACCTACGACGTCGCCTATCCCGGCGTCGTCGCCATCTACCTCACGGGTGCCCCGCGCCCCGGCGTCGGCCCGCACGACGTGGCGCTCGCCATCATCCGAGCCGTCTTTGCCAAGGGCTACGTCAAGAACAAGGTCATGGAGTTTGTAGGCCCGGGCATCGCGAGCATGACGACCGACTACCGCAACGGCGTCGATGTCATGACCACCGAGACCACTTGCCTGTCGAGCATCTGGGCCACCGACGAGGACACGCACGCGTTTTTGACCATGCACGGTCGCGGCGACGACTACCGCGAGCTCAAGCCCGCCGATGTCGCCTACTACGACGGCTGCGTCGAGGTCGACCTGTCGAGCATCAAGCCCATGATCGCGCTGCCGTTCCATCCTTCCAACGGCTTTGAGATCGACGAGCTCAACGAGAACCTCGAGGACATCCTGCATGAGGTCGAGCTCGAGGCCGCCAAGATCGGCGAGGGCAAGACACACTTTGGCCTGCTCGACAAGATCGTCGACGGCAAGCTGCACGTGCAGCAGGGCGTTATCGCCGGCTGCTCGGGCGGCAACTACGACTCCGTGGTCCAGGCTGCCCGCGTGCTCAAGGGCGCCAACACCGGCTGCGGCGAGTTCTCGCTGTCGGTCTATCCCACGAGCCAGCCCGTGGCACTCGAGCTCACGCGCCGTGGCTTCATCTACGACCTTATGGAGGCCGGTGCGATCGTCCGCACGGCGTTCTGCGGCCCGTGCTTCGGTGCCGGCGACACGCCTGCCAACAACGGCCTGTCCATCCGCCACACCACGCGCAACTTCCCCAACCGCGAGGGTTCCAAGCCGGGCAATGGCCAGCTGAGCGCCGTGGCCCTGATGGACGCCCGCTCCATTGCGGCAACGGCTGCCAACGGTGGCGTCCTGACGCCGGCGACCGACCTGCCCGAGGAGACTTGGGACGAGGCCTGCGAGTACACCTTTGACGACGCGCCGTACAAAAAGCGCGTGTACTGGGGCTTTGGCAAGGCGGAGCCTGCCGACGAGCTGGTCGAGGGTCCCAACATCAAGCCGTGGCCCGCGATGGAGCCTCTCGGCGACGATATCCTGCTCAAGGTGTGCTCCAAGATCATGGACCCGGTCACCACGACCGACGAGCTCATCCCTTCGGGTGAGACGAGCTCCTTCCGCTCCAACCCGCTGGGCCTGGCCGAGTTTACGCTCAGCCGCCGCGACCCTGCCTACGTAGGCCGCTCCAAGGAGGTCGACGCGGTGGAGAAGCGCCGCGTGGCCGGCGAGGTCGCAGGCGACCTGGCGGCACTCGACGCCGAGCTTGCCGGCGTGTTTGAGGCGCTGGCTGGCGCGGGTGTCGCGGCCGATGCCAAGGCGACTGAGTACGGCTCCATGCTCTATGCCAAGAAGCCCGGTGACGGTTCTGCCCGCGAGCAGGCCGCGAGCTGCCAGCGCGTAATTGGCGGCCTGGCCAACATCGTCCACGAGTACGCCACCAAGCGCTATCGCTCCAACGTGATGAACTGGGGCATGGTGCCCTTCCAGATGGAGGCCGAGCCCAGCTTTGAGGTGGGCGACTACGTCTTTGTGCCGAGTATCCGCGCCGCGCTCGACGGCGATCTAAAGGGCATCGCCGCCTACGTGGTGCGCGCCGATGGTGCGGTCGAGCAGATTGAGCTCTACATTGCCGATATGACGGCAGAGGAGCGTGCCATCGTCAAGGCTGGCTGCCTGATCAACTACAACAAGTTCAAGGCCGCTGCCGAGTAACTCTGCTGTACGCCCCGGACACACCTTTCCCTCGTGCTCACGCGCTTCGCGAGGGTCGCCCGAGGGAAAGGTGTGGCCGGGGCTACCGCGACGTTCTCGTTGGGTCTTGAGGGGCGCTAATAATTGACCGGGACCATCACAAAGTTGCCTGCCCGGCGGGTCCTTATTTCGATGGGGTCCAGGTTATTTCATCGTCAAATAGCCAAGTGCGTGCCGAGCCACTGTTGCGCGCTGTCTGCGGATCGGGCTCGCAGGTTTGTTCGTAGGCATCCTCGGTACACCGATCCATAAAATCGACGACTGCCGTCTGGTCGCCCTCCATGACGTAGATTACGTCGCCATCCGAGATATAGACCCCCGGTCCTTCATTGTCCACGCAGCCAGGGTCGTATGAGACGTTGCACAATTTGCTCCCGTTTGCCGCATCGAGCTCAAGGGTCGAATAATATCCGCCAACCATTTGGCCATTCTTGGCTCGATATATTGCGGCGCCGTACCACCGCTTAAACGTCTTGCCTTTGAGTAAACTGGTTGCCTTGCCGATAAGCTGCTCATCTTTGGTGTAGCGTCTGGCCCCAAGTTCGATGCGGGGATAGTTGCTGACACCAAGCGCTGCGGGCGTACCGTCAAAATCGACGGTGACCGAATCGGGTTTGACGATATCGGTGAGGACCTCGATGGGATAGCTTACGGTCTCAACCGCCGCCTGCGTCGCAGAGGCGGGGAGAAATGCGAGATAGATAATTCCTACGCCGACTGCGGTAATCGCAAACGCTAAGACGAGCAGGCCGATATAGGTGGAGCGTTTCACGGCGGGTACCTCGCAAATAGTATGCATTCATTAAGATAAGTGATACCAGCTTACGACAATCTTCAAAAGAAAGCGATCGATCGAAATGACGGGGTGAAAAGGCCCTATTGGGCTTCGATTTGACCTCTAATAGAAATATTTGCCCCACTCATTCTGGGCGTGAGGTCAATAATTGAGTCCACGAGTTTTGAGCGATACTCTTCTCACTAAACTCACTATTTTCACTATAAGCACTATAAATATGATAGGGGGACGACGAGAACAATGTGACGTGCGATAGCTAAGCCGTTTAAGCCGGACTCTGACCTTGAATCTCTGCCTCTATCTGTGCGAACGGGCTATTGTCGGTTCTCGATTCCATCGCTGCGTTTTCGTTGGGTCTTGAGGGACGCTAATAAATGGACTTGCTTGATGCCACCTCTGTTAATGGGGCGGCTTCTTTTTGTCGAAAACCGCCACAAAGGGGCCTGTCCCTTTCGTGGTGGTGGGGGGCGAGCTCGATGCTGCCGTGCTCGCTGAACGACATTCTAATGAGCGTCTCTACAGGATTTCATCTGGGCTGGCGGGCTTGGTTGTTTTGGGGATGCCGAGTTTGGATGACGCGAAATCGTCAACATTGTCCTTAATTCCGTCTTTGGTGTAGACAGTGACCGTATAGGTGCTGTGCCCGAATTCGCTCTTGTCGCGTGTCGCCCAGGCCTGCCAGTAGGCAGCCCCGCTTCGCCCTTGGATTTTTCCGACACGGCGGAGTTCTGTTCGCTTTAATTTCCGGTTGCTATAGATGGTTCGACCGGCTTCCGCGGTGAGCCCGCACTGTCCAAGCAGCTTGTCGAGGACTTGGTTCATGTGGCGCTCATCGGTGTTTGGTGCGTAGTCGTAGGCGAGGGTGATGGAGTCGAGTGGCTGGTCGTCGATCAGATAGTTTAGCGCCTGAGGGTCAAGGCAGAAATAAGGAGAGCATCCGTCGACCTGGCCGAGCAACGGTAACTTGGACTGCCAAAGTCCGGTGGGAATTCTATCTTCGTAGAAAACACCGCGGCAGATAAAGGAGAGCGAGGTGGCACGCGAGCCAGCGTCGACCATTCCGCATAAATCGAAGGGCGAGGCGATACCAAGGGAAAAGGGCGTGACGACGATAAAGAAGAACATCGCGATGGGTATGGCGAGAATGGCGATGACGTTGCGACCGGTGGAATGAGACGGCTTCATATGCGCTCCTCGAGAGAAAGAGCAGGCAAGCTCGATGACAAATGAATAATCTCAGCTAACAATTCAATTTTAATCTCATAACGTGTGACAGCTGGCCGTCGAAACCGAGAACCACCACAAAGGTGCCTGTCCCCTTTGTGGTGGTGGGGAGTGGACGGCTTCTTTTGGTGATAGTGTTAGCTGGAGGTATCATTAGGGCACATGGCGCGGGTTTGCATTGTGGGGTGTTTTGCCGTGAACCGTTCTGCCCGTATTGGATTGATTGTCTTGGCGCTTGCGATCGCTGTGGTTGGCGCGGGCGCTGTCGGTATGGCATTTCTACCTGCTGCGGTGACGGAGCCGGTGGTCAAGCCTGTGACTCAATCTGTCGAACTTCTGACCGGCGACGACAAGCCCGAGACCATTACGGTTGATTTTGATGAGCAGCCGGCTGTGCTGGGTATTAGCAATTATCCGTGTATTCAGCTTGGGGCCATGCGCTATACCACGGATACAAGCCTGATCGATAGGGCGTCCGAGCTACTCAAGGGCAAAACATTTAAGCGTTGGTACGGATATGCGTCCTATCGGGCAAAAGCGAACGACATGGTTGGCGGATGCCACTCTTCCATCGAGCTGGACACTGCAAACGGCGCAAAGTTATGTGATGTCTCGTACGATCCGGGCTACGAGGGCAATGAGGGTCCGGGCGTCTACATCATGGACGGCGATGTTGCCTATGTCATGGAGGGCGACCAGACCGAGCTCAACGATTTTATGGGTCAGTGTATCCAAGATGCCTATAAACAGACCTGCTTGCCTGACCCGCAGACTGCACGCGATAGTGGGTCTGCCCGTACATGGCTGTTCGAGGATGAGATGCCCTGGACCGTCGAATCGGGAAGTACGGGTTCGGCGAAGGAGTAGAGACCGCGACCACCACAAAGGTGCCTGTCCTCTTTGTGGTGGTTTTCGGTCTGTCTCGATCTGTAACATCTTGGCCGCTAAAAGTAGGCCTGGTGTTACAGATTTAGATTTTTGATCCGGGTGTTTTCTGTTCGTCTCGATTTGTAACAGATAGAGCTCTATTTGCTGACTAGATGTTACAGATTTAGATAAACGGGTGCCGCTGGTCATTTCATCTCGATCTGTAACATCTAGAGCCATAAACAGCCGCTAGATGTTACAGATTGAGATAGTAAGGGGACGAGGCCGTAGCGGGTGAGCGCACCTGCTCCCTATCTTTCAATCACTCAGAAAATCTTATATATAGAGACTTAGATTTATGTATAAGATCGTACAAAGCTGGCAACAATACTTCTCGAACAACGTGAAGCCGCCCCGTAGGGCGGCCACCCCAAGAGAGGTGATTCCATGAGAATCGATAAGCTAGCAATGACGTCGCGCGAGGCGCTGCAGACCGCCATGAGCACGGCTGCCGACGCGCAGGCCGGCGCGGTGGAGCCGATTCACCTGCTGTCCGCCCTGCTCGGTGCCGGCGAGCGCAATATCTCCGTGATCATCGAGCGCATCGGTGCCGACCCGGCTCAGCTTGCACGCTCCACGCAGGATGCCATTGACCACGCGCCCAAGGTTTCCGGCGAGGGTCAGCAGATGGGTCTTTCCAACGAGCTCGTCCGCGTTATCGAGAAGGCCGAGAAGAAGGCCACCAAGATGGGCGACAGCTTTGTGGTGACTGAACATTTGCTGATGGCGCTTGCCGAGGACAAGGGCGAGGCCGGTCGTGTACTGCGCGACGCCGGCGTCACCAAGGAGCGCATCGAGCAGGTCTACGAGGAGCTGCGCGGCGATGACCGCGTGACGTCTGCCGAGGACAAGACCCAGTTTGAGGCGCTGGAGCAGTACGGTCGCAATATCTGCGACCTTGCCCGCGCTGGCAAGCTTGACCCGGTCATCGGCCGTACCGACGAGATCCGCCGTACCATTCAGGTCTTGTCCCGCCGCACCAAGAACAACCCCGTGCTCATCGGCGAGCCGGGCGTCGGCAAAACTGCTATCGTCGAGGGCATCGCCCAGCGTATCGTGGCCGGCGACGTGCCGAGTACGCTGCGCGACCGCGACCTTATCGAGCTCGACATGAGCGCGCTGGTCGCCGGCGCTAAGTACCGCGGCGAGTTCGAGGACCGCTTGAAGGCCGTGCTCAAGGAGGTACAGAAGTCAGAGGGCAAGGTCATCCTGTTCATCGATGAGCTCCACACCATCGTGGGCGCGGGTGCCACCGAGGGCTCTATGGACGCCGGCAACATCCTCAAGCCTGCGCTCGCCCGTGGCGACCTGCATGCAATCGGCGCGACCACGCTCGACGAATACCGCAAGTACATCGAGAAGGACGCGGCACTCGCCCGTCGTTTCCAGACCGTGATGGTCTCCGAGCCCACCGTCGAGGACACCATCTCGATCCTGCGTGGCCTCAAGGAGAAGTACGAGATCTTCCACGGCGTGCATATCACCGATAGCGCGCTCGTGGCAGCTGCCGACCTCTCCGATCGCTACATCGCCGACCGCTTCCTGCCCGACAAGGCCATCGACCTGGTCGATGAGGCGGCAAGCCGCCTGCGCATGGAGCTCGACAGCATGCCGGTCGAGATCGATGCCACCACGCGTCAGCTCACCCAGCTGCAGATCGAGGAGCAGGCGCTCATGAAGGAGACCGACGACGCCTCCAAGGAGCGTCTGGAGGCCCTGCGCCAAGAGATTGCCGAGGTCCAAGAAAAGCTCAACGTGCAAAAGGCCGGCTGGCTCAACCAGAAGAACGCCATCGACCACGTGCAGGAGCTCAAGGGACAGCTCGACGAGGCCAAGAGCGAAGAGGAGCGTGCGACGCGCAACGGCGACCTGGGCCGTGCGTCCGAGCTGCGCTACTCCGTGATTCCGGGCCTGCAGCAGCAGATTCAGGATTCCGAGGCTGCGCTCGAGGCGCAAAAGCAGCAGGACGGCGAGGGCCTCAACGAGCAGGTGACCTCCGATGAGATCGCTGAGGTCGTGAGCGCTTGGACCGGCGTGCCCGTCTCCAAGATGATGCAGGGCGAGCTCGACAAGCTGAAGGGCTTGGAGGGCGAGCTGCATAAGCGCGTCATCGGCCAGGACGAGGCGGTCTCCGCTGTCGCCGCGGCCGTGCGTCGCAGCCGTGCGGGCCTCTCCGATCCGGACAAGCCCATCGGCAGCTTCTTCTTCCTGGGCCCCACCGGCGTGGGCAAGACCGAGCTCGCCAAGGCGCTTGCCGAGTGCCTGTTCGATGACGAGCGTGCGCTCGTGCGTATCGACATGTCCGAGTATATGGAGAAGTTCAGCGTCCAGCGTCTGATCGGTGCGCCTCCGGGATACGTGGGCTACGCCGAGGGCGGCCAGCTCACCGAGGCCGTGCGCCGTCGTCCGTACTCCGTGATCTTGCTCGACGAGATGGAGAAGGCTCATCCGGATGTCTTTAACGTGCTATTGCAGGTGCTTGACGACGGCCGTCTGACCGATGGCCAGGGTCGCCAGGTGTCCTTCAAGAACACGATCATCATCATGACGTCTAACGTGGGCTCCAAGGCCATCGCCGATCTGTCCGGTAAGGACGAGGAGGAGATGCGCCATCAGGTCGACGCCGCCATGGCTCAGACCTTCCGCCCCGAGTTCCTCAACCGTATCGACGATATCGTGGTGTTCCATCCGCTCGGCATGGCGCAGATCGAAAAGATCGTCGATATTCAGCTCGCCGACGTCCGCGCACGTCTGGCCAAGGAGCGCATGACGCTTGCCATCACCCCGGCGGCCAAGCAGATGCTCGCCGTGGGCGGCCTGGACCCGGTCTTTGGCGCCCGTCCGCTCAAGCGTCTCGTGCAGCGCGAGGTCGTGGATGCCATTGCCGCCGCTATTATCGACGGTACGGTGCGCGAGGGCGATCAGGTGACGGTCGATGCCGACAAGGACGGCGGCTTTACCGTCGTGTGCGACAACACGCCGACGGCCACCTACGAGGTTCCAGACACCGAGTAGATTTTGGGACCGGCTTTAAAACCGCCCCCCATCGCAAAACGCCAAGGGCGGCGGATCCAATTGGATCCGCCGCCCTTTTTCGTGCGACAATCGATGATGTTGAACGGATGCGATGCAAGGAGATGCGCAGATGACAGACAAGAACAAGACGAACACGCCGGCGACCGATGCCGCACCCGCCGCACCCAAGCCTGCGCCTAAGCCGGCACCCAAGCCGCGCGACCCCTATATCCGCGCCGAGAACGAGGACGACGACGGCTACGATCCCTACAGCGATCGCCGCCCCGAGCGCGAACCGATGTTCGAAGCCGACCCCTGGCGCTGAGTGCCACCCAAAAGGCCACTAATAAGTTGCGGTGAAATAGGGACTGTTTTGCGGTTTGACCAGCAAAAACAGTCCCTATTTCACCGCAACTGCGTTGGGGATGTGGGTGTTGGGCGGCTGTCTTTGGGCCGGCTAGTCCTGGGCCTTGATGCTCGGCAGGAGAATCTGGGCGAGGTAGTCGGTCTCGAGTTTGGTCGCGGCGTCTGCCTTGCCGTCTTTGCCGACCAGTACGTTCTTGATCTGGCTATAGGTGTAGCGGTTACCGGTCGTGAGCTCGACAAGCTCAATGGCCGTGTCCATGGGGTAGGTTGACACGGGATTCTGCGTCCGTCCGTTGATGGTCTGGGGCACCACGTACGGATAGACGGGGCCGCTGGCGTAGACGGTATAACCGTTGCCTAGATTGGCCGCACCCAAAACCGTATCGCCCTCATCGGGCGTAAAGCTCTCGCCCTCGCGC
>DBFRXD010000018.1:0-24378 GCA_048502435.1 Collinsella aerofaciens | reverse complement strand
GACGTGCGGAGCGGTCTCCTTGTTGATCCACGTGGGGAAGTAAGCCTCGGTCTCGTAGACCTCGCCGGTCCAGGACGGACGGTCGTACATGTACATGGAGACCTTCACGTCGTCGCCGTACTTCTTGGCGGCCGGCAGGTTGCGGATCTCGTCCAGGCAGGACTCCCAGGTCTCGCCGGCGGTCATGCGACGGTCGATGGAGATGGCGCAGGAATCGGCCACGGCGCAGCGGCTGGGGCTGGTGTAGAAGATCTGGCTGACGGTGCAGGTGCCGCGGCCCAGGAAGCGGGCGTCCTCGAAGTGCTCGGGATTGTACTTGGGGTCGAGCATCTTGACGAGACCCTTGATGTCGGTCGACTCGTCGCAGCCGTTGTTGTTGAGGGCGCGGACGTCGGCGATGATGTCGGCCATCTTGTAGATGGCGTTGTCGCCGCGGTCGGGAGCGGAGCCGTGGCAGGAGGTACCGTGAACGTCGACGCGGATCTCCATGCGGCCGCGGTGACCGCGATAGATGCCGCCGTCGGTGGGCTCGGTGGAAATGACGAACTCGGGCTTAATGCCGTCCTTGTTGTAGATGTACTGCCAGCACATGCCGTCGCAGTCCTCTTCCTGGACGGTGCCGACGACCATGATCTTGTAGCCCTCGGGGATGAGGCCCATGTCCTTCATCATCTTGGCTGCGTAGGTAGCGGAAGCCATGCCACCCTCCTGGTCGGAGCCGCCGCGGCCGTAGATGATCTCGTCGGTCTCGTAGCCCTCATAGGGATCGGCGTCCCAGTTCTCGATGTTGCCGATGCCGACGGTGTCGATGTGAGAGTCGATGGCGATGATCTTGTCGCCCTCGCCCATAAAGCCCATGACGTTGCCCAGGCCGTCGACCTTGACCTCGTCATAGCCAAGGCTCTCCATCTCGGCCTTGATGCAGGCAACAACCTCGCCCTCCTCGCAGGACTCAGAGGGATGGGAGATCATAGCGCGCAGGAAGCGAGTCATATCAGCACGATGGGACTCAGCAGCAGCCTTGATTGCGTCGAAATCGAGTTCTTTAGCCATTGTTCATAACCTTTCAAACGAAGGAATCTACCTGTGAGGTGGCGGAGCGATACCTATTTACTCCGCCCCAACGATTAGCAAGTGGGATATTCGCCTTCCCAAACAATGCGGCGATACTGGTCGGGGTCCGTGTCGCCCTCGGTGGAGAAACAGAGCACGGAGCTCGTCTTGTCCAGGCCGATGAGCTCCTTGAGCTCGGCGTACCCGGGATCGAGCATGAGGGTCTCGACCAGGCCGGTGGTCACCGCGCCGGACTCGCCGGAGATGACGCGCGGGTCGCCCTTCTCGGGAGCGCCCAGGGTGCGCATGCCGCGAGCGGTGACCCAGTCGGGGCAGGACACGAAGGCGGTGGCGTGGTTGCGCAGGATATCCCAGCCCAGGATGTTGGGCTCGCCGCAGCACAGGCCGGCCATGATGGAGGGCATGTCACCGTCCACGATGCGCGGATCGCCGTCGCCGGCGGCAGCGCCCTTGTACAGGCAGGCGGCAGGTGCGCACTCAACCACGACGAAGGTGGGCGGGTTATCGGGATACAGGTTGGTGAAATAGCCCACCACGGCGCCGGCGAGCGAACCCACGCCAGCCTGGACAAACACGTGCGTCGGGCGGTTGATGGCCATCTCGCGCAGCTGCTCGGCAGCCTCGGAAGCCATGGTGCCGTAACCCTCCATGATCCAGGACGGAATCTTCTCGTAGCCCTCCCAGGCGGTGTCCTGAACGATGACGCCGCGCTCGCAGGCATCGGCCTCGGCGGCGGCCATGCGTACGCACTCGTCGTAGTTGACCTCTTCGATGGTCACCGTGGCGCCCTCGGCCGCGATGTTATCGAAGCGGGGCTTGGTGGAACCCTTGGGCATGTGCACGACGGCCTTCTGGCCCAGCTTGTTGGCAGCCCATGCCACGCCGCGGCCATGGTTGCCGTCGGTGGCGGTAAAGAAGGTGGCCTGGCCAAAGTCCTTGGCAAGCTGATCGGAGGTCAGGTAATCGAAGGTGCAGTCGGCAACGTCCTTGCCGGTCTCGTCGGCAATGTAGTTGGCCATGGCAAACGAGCCGCCCAGGACCTTAAAGGCGTTGAGGCCAAAGCGATAGCTCTCGTCCTTAACGCACAGGTTGGACAGGCCCAGGCGCGCGGCCTGGCCGTCCAGGCGGGCAAGCGGAGTGACGGTGTACTGGGGGAACGACTGGTGGAAGGCACGGGCCTTCTTCACGTGGTCGAGACTCATGATTCCCAAGTGCTTGTCATCGCTCTTGGGCATCGTGTTGCTCGCCCACTGGATCTTATCGGCCATACGGTGAACTCCTTAGGTTCTCTCTTGCCGGCCCCCGCATACGCGTTTCAGCCCGATCCCATTCACACGGCTGAACTTTTATGTGGATGCCAAACAAAAAGTTTGTTAGTAATGTTCTATCACACTTTTTGATTGGCATACCTAACGAATTGTTTGTTGCCGTAATCGGTACTTTTTCGCCGCCGAACGGTCACATAACGCAGCGACGCTTTCGTTATTTGCGAACAGGTGTGGTTTATGGCACAGTGAGCCCAAACTAATTTTTAGGAAGGTACCCATGACCCCCGCACAGATTGAGTTTTACAAGCGCCTCGCACACGGCCTGGCGCTCCAATTTGGCCCCAACTGCGAAGTCGTCGTCCACGATCTGGAGACCGAGGACGTAGACCACTCCATCGTAGTGATCGAAAACGGCCACGTCAGCGGGCGCAAACTGGGTGACGGCCCCAGCCATATCGTGTTTGAGTCCATGCACGAGGGCGCCACCGATGTACACGACCGCGAGCCGTACCTCACTAAAACCACCGACGGTAAGCTGCTCAAGTCCTCGACGATCTTTATCCGCAACGACGAGGGCAAACCCGTCGGCATTTTGGGCATCAACTTTGACATTACGCTTATGAAGGCTTTTGAGCGTTCGCTCGACGCCTTTACCGGCACCGGCGGCACGGGCTATACCGAGCCCGAGCCCATTACCAAGAACATCGGCGACCTGCTCGAGGACCTGCTGCACGAGTGCGAGCAGTTTGTGGGCAAGCCCGCGGCACTCATGACCAAAGACGAGCGCATTCGTGCCATTGGCTACCTCGACCGTCGCGGCGCCTTCCTCATTTCCAAGTCGAGCGAGCGCGCCTGCGAGTTCTTTGGCATCTCCAAATACAGCTTCTATAGCTACCTCAATGAGGCCAAGGCGGCGGCCGGCGACAAGTAGGCACTCGCCTGGATTGACCCTCCCCTTTTGGGCGCGAGTTCTGGAAAGCACGAATCCAAGACCGAGCCGCTTGGGAAGTTCCATATAATCGATGTCATTAATATTTCGAAAGGATGGAACAGAATGGCGTTGAGCAAGGCATCATGCACCGGTCGCGGATTGATTCCGGCAATTGGTGGACATGTGCACCGCATGTTCGATGAGAGTGAAGACGACCTGTTTTCGCTGAGCCTTGACGACGTGATGAATGATCGCCCGTGGACCGCCGACGAACTCATGGGCGGCGGGACTCGCCCGTCAAACCCCAATCCCGCACTTGCGCCTAAGACCGCATCTGCGCCGACTCCTGCGCAGTTGGCTGTTTCGACGCCCGCGCCTACGCCCGCACCCACTTCGGCGCCCACGACCGCTCCCCGCCCCGCAAGCGACCCGTCCGAGACCGCGGCATTTCTCGCTGCAGCGACGCAGGGCAAATCGGCCGACAGCACCGTTATGTACAGCGCCCAGCAGTTGCCTGTTCCTGCGGCACGCAAGCCTCCGATCGCAAGGCTCGACGAGCCCGTTGCCCATCAGGTTGCCTACGATTCCTGGGCCACAGCCGATCTGGATGAGACCTCTACCGGCATGCCGGCGCTCGACGTTCCAGTTAACCCGCTTTTTGCCACCAGCACGAGCGCCGTGGACTATGAGGGCGGTGCAGCATATTCCGATTATTCCGATGACTATGCTGGCAATGGTCGCATCGAGACCGAGGGTTATGGCACCGCATCGAGCGATTATCTCAACGATCCGTACGCTGCCACGCCTGCACCGGAATATGACCCGGAGGCCGCGTCCGCGCCGGCGTATACCAAAAGCACGGGCGAAGAGCGCTTCGCCGATTATTACGCCAAGGAAAAGGCGCTGCGTTTCTCGGAATTTCCGCAGGCAGTCAAGGTTGCCTTTATCGCCATTGTCATTGCCCTGCTCGGTGTCATTGCGTTTGAGGGATTCCAGCTGTTCCGCGGCCCCACCCAAGCGGAGTCGGAAACCCAGCAAAAAGAGGACGATAACCAGTACCTGGACATCAACACCCTCAAGGGCGACCCCAACGACGGAGACGACGAGTAGCGAGAGCTGAAGGCGGCCGCAGGATCCCGCATCCAGCACCGGCTTCTAAGTGCTGTTTTGTCATCCAGCTACACTTTTCCGAAGTTTTAAGGTGCCTATTTCGACACTTTTCCGGATTTTATACTCTGTCCCTCCAGATGCGCTTTACGGTGCAGGCGTTGGAAGAAGGGCCATGTGCCGCTGGCGGCCCACATGTTCTGCAGATCAAGCTGCTCGGAGACGGCTCGCGCGAGCCGTCCAGCTGGAAGCTTTTTGCCGACGGTGCGTGCGTTGCGGACGGATCCGGCGCCTTTGCCCGCGAGTGCTTCTGCGAGGGCGCCGAGGTGTTCCTGGACCTGTGTCGCGACGCCGTGCACGCGGCCGAGCTGCACCAGTGGAGCCAGAGGGAGTACGAGCTGCTGAGCGCGGCGCGCGGGATTGCGGGGGTGTAGGTGGGCAGATAAGCCATCGGCAATTCCGAGATGGCAAGGGCCGGGAATTAGATTCCCGGCCTTTAACCTAGCACTGCTTTATAAGATCGAGCACCGCGGGAATGTCATCGGCATTACGAAGAGCAACATAGGTCGGTAGGCCTGGGCCAAATCCACCCTGCGTACGTTTGTCCTGGCACATGTCCTCTGGATCAATTAGGTCATCCACGCTCTTTGCCAGGCCGACGGCAATCCAGCCACCGTTGCTGGTCCTACCTTCTAACACGGCATGCAGTTTTCGCTTGCCCGACCTGAAGCCTACATAGTACTTGGCTATGTAGGACTCCCACGAAGGGTTACCACTCAGAACGGACTCGCGCACCTCATCGAAAAGCTTCTGGTTGAGCCCACCTTCGGCAAAGGTGGGGTGGTTCTCATGCAGAGTCCAGACAGGAGCCTCGTCAGGCTCCCCACGAGAAGGACGGTACTTGTCGACGACGTCTGCCGGAAGGTCGGGATACTTCCATATCTCGCACGCTTCTTTCGCCAGCTCGTCCGCGCGCTGCCCAATCTCTTCCTCACCCCATTTTTCATGCGAGACAATCGATTTGTTTAGGTAGAGCGGGCTGCACTTAAATCCGACGTCAGGCAGATTGAGCTTGTCCGAGAACGACCGGTTTGAGTACTCCTGGTTGTAGCCCGTCAGCGTAAGATTTCCCAAGTTGTTGCACAGCCTGTCGTGGACGTCTTCCCAGTTCTCACCAAGCGATTCCTTCCAGCCGTGCTCATCATCAATCGTCTGGGGCATGATGTGCTCGATCTGGTAATCGTCGGCTGAGATGGACTCCTTCGGGTGGTGCCAGTTCTCCATGCGTTCCAGGTAATAGCGCTTTTTAGAGAAGCGGTTGTAGCAGTCGCGCGCCTTAAACTCCTCGACAAAATGCTCGTCTGTCGGAAAGTATGCGGTCATACCGCTGCTGTGGATAAGGAGCATCGCCGTAACGTACTCCTCGATATCGTCCTGCTGCTCGAGATTGCGATACATGCCGGCAAAGAAATTATTTAGGCCCGTGGTAAGTCTGCCGCAAACCGCTCGCCTGAACAGAAACGACTCGATAGTCTCGCAGATACGTAAAAACGCATTGCGGTCTAGTCCATTCCCCTCGTAAACCGAATAAAGCAACATTAAGAGGGGCCTTATCTGCTTCACGTCGAGGCTTACGATTCTGCCGAACACTCGGCGCAGTCCGTCGTCCTTCTCCTTACCAAGGAACAGACTGGCGTATCTATGTGCATACCCGCGCAGCTCCTTAAGCAGGCCCTCGGTGTCACCATCGTAGTCGTCGGCGAAATAGCGCTTAAACTCGTAGTAGGCCTCGTTCTCCTTCGGCATCCTATTGGGAACTTTAAGCCACAGCCAGTACCAGATAAATGCATTGAACTCGTCCTCGCCGCCTTTTCCGAACAAGCACTCGAGTGGATGCCAATAACCCTCATAAAGCTTGGTCTGTTCGTCGTTGGGAAGCGACATTAGAACGTAGTTACGGATGAGGTCAATGGGCGTGAGCGGCTTGCCCTTGGAGTTCATGGACTCAAATATGAGCTGGGCATTATCAACGCCAGCGGTGAGCTTAGTGTCGATGACCTGCACGCGGTTTAGCCCCGCCCAAAGCCTTGCCGGGTCAAATGATTTACCACGCATCTTCTCGCGGAAGAACGCATGGTTCTCGACAATCCGATCCGATTTTTCATCTGGCACGGGAGCCCCAGACACGATGGAGAACAGCGTCTCTTTATCGTCCTGCGAGAGCACCAGCTTGTAGCGTGCCAGACCGTTGTAGTCGTCATCGTTAAAGAGGTAATTTTTCCTCAGCGCCGAGATTTTGAGGTCGCCAAGGAAGCCAGCCTTGTCGGGGTTGCTCTCCAAATAGTCAGCCAAAGCTGCAATCATCAACGAAAACGTCGTCATGCGCTGCTGTCCGTCAATCAGAAGCACGCGCGAAATGCTCGTGGCAGAGCTCTCGGACTCGGGGATATAAAGCATTGACCCCACGAAGTGCGATACGCCATCACGACCCGCTCGCATGACGTCATCCCAAAGCACCTCGCACTCTTTTACACTCCACGAGTAAACTCGCTGGTACACGGGAATGACAAACTGCATCTTCGCCACGCCCATAAGGTCGAGCAGATTCGCCTCGGTTGCTTTCATTTACGCTTGTCCCCTTTCTTGTTTACGCCGCTTGCGGTCAGTCCCCCACTGAACGAAAGACGCTAAAGACCAGAGCATCGAAGCGCTGGAGCAACCGGGATGCTCGTCTCACTAGATTTTACAACACTTGTCGCGAATACAGTTGAAAGCCAATCCGGTTCCGATGGCTCCCCCTATGAGAAGCACGTGGACACTAAGGGACGCGTTCTGAGCGACAAGTGCATCGCGGACGAGGTTCCGTTTGGGATTCCGGAAAGCTGGGCCTGGGCGAGATTTAGTGAAGTCATTGGAATTGCAGCGCGTTTGGTCGACCCGTTGAAATATCAGGACTTTCCTCATATCGCGCCTGACAACATCCAAAAAGGCACCGGAAAGCTCTTGTTCTGTCATAGTGTTAAGGCCGACGAGGTTAAGAGCGCCAATCACCTGTTCTCTGCAGGACAGATTCTCTATTCGAAGATTCGTCCAGCTCTTCGAAAGGCGGTTATCGCCCCTTTTGATGGGCTGTGTAGTGCGGATATGTATCCGCTCAACACCAAGCTGCAACCTGAATATGTCCTCACGGTTCTCCTCAGCAATTTCTTCACTGAGGAGACGCTTAAGGGTGATACGCGTGTCAAAATGCCAAAGACTAATCAGAAGTCATTGAACGTCATTCTGGTCCCAGTTCCGCCTCTCGCCGAGCAGCGCCGCATCGTCGAGCGGGTGAACGAGCTCATGCCCCTGGTCGAGGAGTACGGTGAGCTCGAGGACGCCCGCGAGGAGCTCGACGCCGCGCTGCCCGGCCGCCTGCGCAAGTCGGTGCTGCAGCTGGCGGTTCAGGGAGGGCTCGTGCCGCAGGACCCCGCAGACGAGCCCGCCGGCGTTCTGCTGGAGCGCATCCGCGGGCAGCGCCGGCAGCTCGTGGCCGAGGGGGAGATGAAGGCCCCGAAGGGCGGTGAGTCGATCATCTTCGCCGGTTCCGATGGCCGCCGCTATGAGAAGAGGGTGGACGCCAGGGGCCGCGAGTCCGAGCCCGTCTGCATCGAGGACGAGATCCCGTTCGAGATACCCGAGAGCTGGGAGTGGGCGAGGCTCGAGAGCGTCACCACTTACATCCAGAGGGGCAAGTCGCCGAAGTATTCGACCGTCGAGAAATACCCCGTGATCGCCCAAAAGTGCAACCAATGGAGCGGATTCTCCGTGGAAAAGGCGAGGTTCATCGACCCAGCCACCGTATCCAAGTACGCGGATGAGCGGATTCTGAAGGATGGTGACCTTCTCTGGAACTCGACCGGCCTCGGCACGTTGGGCAGGATGGCGGTCTATGACTCGGCGAAAAACAGATACGGCTGGGCCGTCGCCGACAGCCACGTGACGGTGATCAGGACGCGGGAAGATTGGCTTGATCACCGGTTTGCCTTCGCCTATTTCGCGGGGCCGTCAGTCCAGTCTGAAATTGAAGACCAGGCAAGCGGCAGCACGAAGCAGAAAGAGCTTGCGCAGGAGACGGTCAGAAACTACCTAATCCCAGTTCCGCCCCTCGCCGAGCAGCGTCGCATCGTTTATGAAGTTGACTGGCTTTTCAAAATACTTGTCTAACTGTTTTCATGACCTCGTCGAAAGGAAGATGTCATGAGAATGTTTGTACAATACTTGCAGGAAAAGGGTTATGCGGAAAACACTGTTGATTCTTATTCCTTTGCAATATGCCAGCTTATCGATAAAACTCAGTCTCTAACAAACCAGTCACTTCTTGCGCACAAAGAGTGGCTGGTTTCTTCATTCGCTCCGAAAACGGTTAACAACCGCATCGGCGCAATTAACACCTACCTTGATTTCATCGCTTTCGATGGAATCCGACTCAAAGGAGTGCGAATTCAACAGAAGCCGTTTCTCGACAATGTCATCAGCAATGAACAATACATGCAGTTAATCAGCGGCCTGAAGCAAGACGGTGATTGGTTTTGGTATTTCATCGTTCGCTTTCTTGGTTGTACGGGTGCGAGAGTAAGTGAGTTAAGACAGTTCAAAGTAGAACACGTTACCGCTGGATATATGGACATTGTTTCAAAAGGCCAGAAGCTCAGGAGAATTTGGATACCTGACTCTTTGCGTGAAGAAAGTCTTACATGGAAAGCCAAGCCAATGAATGGCCTTCTATTTCCAGGCAAAAACGACAACGCGATTACTTCGCGCGGCATATCCGTAGGGTTGAAGCGTGCCGCACTGCGCTATGGCGTCGACCAAGACGTCGTATACCCGCATTCATTTCGGCACTTGTTCGCAAAAAACTTTATCAACCGCAACCCAGATATTTCACTGCTTGCTGATCTTATGGGACACGAAAGCATTGAGACAACGCGAATCTATCTGCGGCGCACTGCCGATGAACAGCGCGCCGCGGTTGATGAAGCAGTCAATTGGTAAGAGCAAATACTTCGGTGACTCTAGAAACAATTCGTTTCTGCTCGCTGGCCGGGGGAACAGGAACTAGAGCGCGATACAGCCTGTTGTCATTGATTGCCGGATAGGCAACCCCCTTCGCGTTCTCATTGGCATTTGCATAAGAGTCAAAGCTAGGAGAAACCAAAAAGTAGAGAAGAAAACTAGGAAGGAATCCGTCAAGACATGAAAGGACAGCAAACCCAGTACTTGCGATGGGCTTAATATTAAAATCCTTATCTACGATACAGGCATTATGCAAATAAGGGCGGACGGTCGCATAGAGCACATCATTCTTTGCGACTAGCTTTCTTGCTCGTGAGGGCGCGTCAGCTGCATTTATAACAGTTTCTTGTCCGAGCTTTTGGTTCACATTGTCAATCGACGAGATGTCGATATAGGCAAAACGCGCCTCAGGCCTCTTCTGCCCGCGATTCAAGACAAGAGACCCTAAACGACGCCACTCCCAGCTCTCGGGTATCTCGAACGGGATCTTGCGCAGGCGGCCGGGCAGCGCGGCGTCGAGCTCCTCGCGGGCGTCCTCGAGCTCACCGTACTCCTCGACCAGGGGCATGAGCTCGTTCACCCGCTCGACGATGCGGCGCTGCTCGGCGAGAGGCGGAATCGGAAGAAATAGCTCTTTTAGCACTGCTGCTTTGATTCCTTTTGCGGTCGTCCCCGTGGCATGATCCTTAACTTGAATTTGGAACAGTGGAGATAGAATTATTTGGCAGAACAGGGCATTGTCTGGACCAACTGTGCCGTAATTCTGAAGGGTAATGACACGCTGTCCACAGCTGCAACGTTTCATTTCGCATATCGCGCAATACCCCATCGGGGCTTCGGTTGTAGACAGCAAATCGCCACGGTGGGTCTCTCCGCGAGACAAGCGTGTTGCATATTCGTCTTCTGAAATATACTCCTCGCGTGTGTAATCAATATAGCCTTGGCGAATGTTGCTCGCAGTCATTAGTCGAACACCTGAAGGTGATTTGTGAGGTGTTTTACCCCTGTAATCAATGAAGTTATATACGGTTTCCAGCCTTGCCCAAGCCCACCCCTCGGGCAGCTCCTCAAACGGCACTTCGTTCGCGATGCACTTATCGCTAGTCACGCGACCCTTGGCATCCACCTTCTTCTCATAGGGGGAGCCATCGGAACCGATATAGATAATGCTCTCCCCGCCCTTCGGGAATTTAGCCTTACCCTCAGCAATAAGCTTATGCTTCTCTTCACGAATACGCTCAAGCAGGACGCTTGCAGGCTCATCACTCGGGTCTTGTGGAACGAGCTTTCCCTCAATCGCCATTTGCAGGATTGAGTTCTTCAGGTCTTTTGCCTTCATCTACGCCTCAATCCCAAGAATCTCGCAAATACGAGCAAGCTTCTGGTCAATCTCGGCATCGAGCTTAGCGCGCTCTTCTTTGTAGTTCCTGATCAGTTCGTCAGGCGGTAAGATCTCCTCTTCCTCGTGAGGATAGCCGCACACGTCAAAGTTAAAACCGCCGTCTCGCAACTCGTCAACCGTATAGTACTTGGCCTTGGGATTGCCGTCTTCCTCGATATCCCGACGGTTCTCCCACCATTCCTTTACAGGTGCAAAATGTTCGATCCTAATGGGCTTGGTCTTAGAGAAGTGTTTATACCCCTCGGGCATGTCCATGCGATAGAACCAAACGCCCTCAGAGGCCCCCGTATTATCGAAGAACAGAACGTTAGTAGTGATGCTCGTGTACGGAGCGAAAACACTCTGTGGAAGGCGCAAGACAGTATGCAAGTTCATGTCCTCAAGCAGGCGACGCTTGATCTCCGTCTTTGCACTATCCTGGCCAAAGAGAAAACCATCCGGAATGATAACAGCAGCGCGGCCGCCTCGCTTAAGACGATAAAGAATGAGTCCAAGGAATAGATCTGCGGTCTCGGAGCTACGGAGTGCAACAGGGAAGTTGTTTTGCACCGATGCACTCTCGGACCCGCCATAGGGCGGGTTCATAAGTACGACGTCAAACTGGCCGTCAGGCTTGTGCTTCCACTCGCGAACATCCTTCTCGAGAGAGTTATCGTGAAAGACTTCAGGATTATCGATATCGTGCAACAGCATGTTGGTCACGCACAGCAGGTAAGGGAGCTGCTTCTTCTCGATGCCGTAGACCGATCTTGCATAGAGTTCACGATCGGCTGGAGTCTGAACCTGGGAGTCGAGAATCTTGAGGGCGCTCGTCAAAAAGCCGCCCGTGCCACACGCGAAGTCAGCCACAGTCTCGCCGAGCTTGGGCGCAAGTGCCTGGGCCATAAAGTCAGTCACCGCTCGGGGCGTGTAAAACTCGCCGGCATTACCCGCGGACTGTAAGTCTTTCAGGATGGTCTCGTAATTTTCACCGAAGGCGTGGCGCTCTTTGTACTCGGTAAAATCAACCGACTCGTCAATCTCGTTGATGATTTGACGAAGTAGAATCCCATCCTTCATGTAGTTGTTGGCGTCAGTAAAAGCAGCCTTGACGACGACGTGTCGCAAAGGCGCATCAGGTGCAAGCTCAAGACTCTCAAGAGTCTTGAATAGATCATTGTTCACAAAGTCGAGAAGCTCATCGCCAGTAAGCGCCTTGCCGTCTTTCGCATCGTGCGCCCAGCTATACCAGCGCAGGCGCTCGGGGATGATGGACTGATAGGAGTCATCGTGAAACTCCCACTCCTGCTCCTTGGCATCGTAAATCTTGAGGAAGAAAAGCCAAGTCATCTGCTCAATGCGCTGCGCATCGCCATTGATGCCGGCGTCTTTGCGCATGATGTTCTGCAGGGTCTTTACGAGAGATCCCAGTGCCATTTGCTATCGTTACCTTTCTCTATGCGATGTAGAGCTCGTCCTCGAGCATCTGCGCTGCCTGAATGTACTGTTGTTTGCCGCCGAATGCGGCGACGATCTTCATTGGGCTGCCAAACCGACGGAATTCCTCGAGGTCGAGGACGTGGGTGTCGTCCAAGTCTACGAGGTTCGACGTCGCATATTTGTCGAGAAGCGCTTCAAGGACCTCACGCGCGACGCCGGCATACTCATAGAGCACGCCCTTTTTCTTGACACTATTGGCTCTCTCGCTGCGCGTAAGAGGTCTCTGGTCGTAAGCAATGTGGCAAATGAGGTCAAAGTCGCTCATTTGCTCCTGTCCAGTCTCGAGCCGCAGCTCATCCAGGAATACGCCACGCGCGCGCAGCTCATCGATAATCGCTTGTTTCTTATGTTCAGAGTTCCACGCCGCTAGGAAGTGGTCAAGAGTGTCGTATTCGCCGAGAATGTTTTTTCGCGTATAGTCCTTAAGGCTCTCAGTTACAAGAAGGCCATCGGAGGAGTAATACTGCACCATCTCCGACACTACATAGACGTCGGCCCCATGAACGTGATATTTCACATGGGAGGACGGATCGTCCGGCAGCAATACGGGTGGGTCTACGATCGGAGACGGAGGCGGAACGGGACTGCCGCCATTGCCGCCGGGACCCGGATCCGCAATGGGGTCACCCGGATTAGGCTCAAACACAACAACAGGTTCGCCATCAAACTCGGGATCTGCAAACAAACGCGATGCGTCACGAAAATCGAGGATGGTGAAATAGAGTTTGTCGTAGTCCTCACAGATACGGGTTCCGCGGCCGATAATCTGCTTGAACTCCGTCATTCCGTGCTCACCGAACTTGTTGTCGAGCACGACTACCTTACACGTCTTGCAATTAACACCAGTGGTGAGAAGCTTCGAAGTCGTAACGATGGTCGGGTATTTCTCGTCGGGGTCGATGAAGTTATCTAACTGAGCCTTACCTTCCCTGTCGTCACCCGTAATCTTCATGATGTAGGTGGGGTGATCTCTTACGATATCGGCGTTCTCGTTTACAAGGGCACGTCGCATATTTTCGGCATGCTCGATGTCAACGCAAAAGACTATGGTCTTGGAGTAACGATCCGTCTCCTTTAGAAATTGAGTTATCCGCTTGGCAACTTCCTCGTAGCGCTCTTTGATGACAATCTCGCTGTCGAAGTCTTGCTTCTCGAAAACACGTTTGGGCAGAGCTTCGCCGCGATCATCTATGGTGCCTTCCTCAGTACGGTATCCGTAAATGTCGACGTTCAGCTTAGGACGAATAACTTTATACGGGGCGAGAAAGCCATCCTCGATTCCCTGTTTAAGGGAGTAGGTGTAGACAGGTTCGCCGAAGTAGGTAATGTTTGAAACCTCTTCAGTCTCCTTTGGCGTAGCCGTCATACCGATTTGAATTGCACAATTGAAATACTCAAGTACCTTACGCCATGCGGAGTCCGCCGCGGCGCTTCCGCGATGGCACTCGTCGACGATAATCAAATCGAAGAATTCCGAGTCGAACTCGCGGAATATTTCTTCACCGTTTTCTCCAACAAGCTGTTGGTAGAGCGAGAAATAGACCTCGTAAGCAGAATCGAGCTTTCGACCTACGACCTTGGTTGTAACCCTCTTGAGAGGCTTGAAATCGCCGTCTATGGTCTGATCGACGAGAATATTGCGGTCCGCCAGATAGAGAACCTTACGAACCTCGGTAGTCTGTCGCAAGCGATGAACGATTTGAAAAGCCGTAAAAGTCTTTCCCGTTCCCGTTGCCATAACGAGCAAGATGCGATTCTTACCTCGCGCAATAGCTTCAAGCGTACGATTGATGGCGATGCACTGATAGTAGCGAGGATGATTGCCGCCGTGCTCCTGGTAATACGGAGCGGTCACAATCTCCTGGCTATACGGATGTTCAAGCCCCTTAGCTTTTGAGTATCGTGTCCAAAGTTCCGCCGGAGTGGGAAACTCGTCCATGGCAAGAGCGCGCTCTTTCCCGGTAAGAAAATCGTGCTCAACAAAACCCTTTCCGTTTGAGCTGTACGCAAACGGAATATCGAGCAGCTGGGCATATCCCATCCCCTGTTGGAGACCGGCATCAACGGTGTGCTCCGTATCCTTAGCCTCGACGATTGCGATAGGGATGCCCGGAGCATACATCAGAAGGTAGTCAGCCTTCTTCTTGTCTTTACGGGTGACCATACTTCCGCGCACAACAATCTCGCCACTGGTAAAGAAATACTCAGTGAAGACTTGGGTATTGCGATCCCACGACTTCATAATCGCAGGATCAATGAGTTTAAGCCGTGTGTCAGACTCGTTCATACGTCTCGGAACCCCTCATTGCGCAAAGCGACAGCTATTGATGTTGAGTTGATTAATTTTATCATCACTATGCAATCTAGCAGCCGCTTTATACTAAATGAGACGAAGTAAAGTCAGCCCCGTGAGAAAGCTCCAAAGAAAGCAAAATGAGCCCCGTTGACTTGAGTCAGAGGTCATTCCCGGAGCCCCGCCTACCTCCCCTCCGCCTTCAGCTTCAGCAGCAGGTCGCCCAGCTCGGGGCACTTGTTGGAAAGGCGCATCTGGGCTCGATCGCCCATCCTCCACCGCTGGCGGATCTCCTGAGCACGCGGACTCACGCGATAGTCCCCGTCCATCACCCGCTTGAGCAACTTGGCGGTCACGCGCGCGTCGGCTAGGGCACTGTGGGCGTGACCCGTCGACTCGTCAAACTCGATGCCAAACCACGTCGCCGCGTCATTCAAAGAGACGCACTCGTGGCTGCCCACGTCCATGATCGAGGTGTAAAACGCCTGCAGATCGGCCCAGTCCGTAGGAAATGCGGCAAGGTCGATTTGCTTTGCCTGGCACTCGGTCATAAGCTGTCGACGGTCCGTCCCGCTCCAGCAAACTATCTGGGCGGAGTAGCGGCCGATCCAATCGCTGAGCCTTTTGATCACCATGTAGAGCGGGTCGGCCATCGCGGTGTCCACGGCCGATATACCTGTGAGCTCGCGGACGGGAAACGCAACGCCTTCGGTAAATTCCGTCTGCACAAACTGCGAGAACTCGCCCATAACGTTGCCGTGGTAATCGAGCTTGACGGCGCCGACCTCGATAATCTCATTGCGCAGTCCACGGCGCTGGCGCTGCTTTGGCACCGGCGCAAACTCAAAGTCCAGCACAATCTGGCGCGCAAAGTTCGTCGTGTCGATAGCCGAGATACCCGGCGTCTTTTCAGCTGACACGGTCATGGCCTTTCTCCGTCAACTGCCGCTTGCTACATAGGCGGCTACATTGCCGTAAGGATAGGCGCCCGCGCGGACATGAAAGCGGGGCGCAATACCATGCGCCAAGCACACGCCATGCAGACGGCCCCAAGAGAGTCGCCCGCTCTATTCAAATGCATGAAAAAGATTGAGGCCCGGTGACTTGAATCAGAGGTCATCCCGGGCCCATCAGAGCTCACAGAGCTCTTGGTTGCTTTGGTCTCGCTCTTCACGGCGCTTATCGAACTTTCCGAGGCACTCAAGCAGCATTCGAAGCATAACAAGTCGCTGCCATTAAGGCACTGACCTCTTGACCAAGCAACGGCGCTGCCCAGCTATCACCCTTGGGCTGCCGTCAACTTTATTCTATCCGCGAGCATCTGGTTTACCAAATGGATTTTCGGTAAAGGAAGCACGGCGCGCCCGCAAAACCACTACGCCCCAAGTGCCGCCATGGGAATCACCGCCACGCCGTCGTCGCGTGTGTAGGCAATGCTCCCCTTTCCAACCACGACCGCCAAAAACGCCGGCGTGGCATTCTGGGCGGCAGGATTGGAGAGCACTTTCCTCTCCAGCGCCTTGAGATTTCTCGCTCCATCGTCTGCTTTCGCATCACTCAGCTTGACCTCGATGGCTCCCCAGCGCCCGTCGTGCTCAACGATCAGATCGACCTCAAGGCCCTTCTCATCTCGGAAATAATGGACACTGTTGTCGACACCGCCGTAGGTGGAAAGGAACACGCGCACGTCGCGCAGGACGAGATTCTCAAAGAGCATCCCCAGCGTTTGCATATCGCCAAGCAGCCGCTCAGGGGTAGCCCCCAGCAACGCCGCCGCAAGTGACGGGTCACAGAAGTAGCGCTTGGGGCGCACGCGAACGCGGGCCTTCGAGCGCATGGGCGGCTCCCATCCGCACAGGTCCTCGGTCAGCTTGAGCCTGTTGAAGAGGTCCAAGTACGCAGCGATGGTCCTCTCGTCGGGGCCCGCCTCACCGTACGAGGCGTCCTTTACGAGCGTCTTGTACGTGACAGCCTGGCTCTCGTTCATGGCAAGAGCTCGCAAAAGGCCGTGTGCAAGCTCGGGCGACATGCCCTCGTCCAGCACGTTGACGTCGAGCACCGAGTGCACGTACTGGCTTGCCGTCTCTCGCGCAAGATCTTCCGAAAGCCCAAGATTTGCAGGCCAACCGCCCCTGCAGCACCAGCGGGCGACGTCATCCACCGTGCTCTCGCGACGCTGAGGGGCAAAATCCTCGCCCTTAAAGAGGCTTGCCAGTGACACGAGCGGCTCGCCGTCGCCCGACTCACACAGGGCCATGGGGCGCATTGACAGACGGGCGATCCTACCCGTGCCGGAATGACGAACATGGCTGCGCTCCTCGCTTTTGAGCGCGGTCGAGCCCGTGAGCAAAAGTGTCCCCCGTTCGTTGCCGCTCGCGTCCACGAAACGCCGGGCGGCATCCCAAACCTCGGGCACCTCCTGCCATTCATCGACCAGGTGTGGCGCATCGCCGATGAGCGCCAGGCTTGGGTCGACCTCTGCCGCCGCACGCTGCGCAGGCTCATCGAGCCTGGAGACGCTCGCCGAGCGAGAGAGCGCCGTCCAGGTCTTGCCGCACCATTTGGGGCCGTTGATCTCCACACAGCCAAACGCCCGCATAAGGGTGTCGAGGCGCTCCTCTATGAGCCGGGGCCTATATCCCTTTTGGGTCAATCTCTTTGGTGCATCCATAGACGGCCGTCCCTCTCTATCACGCGATATGCGAAATTACGCCATTCTCAATGCTGATTTTACGCTACTTTCAATGTAGTTTTTACGCCATGACAGATGTAGTTTTTACGCCATTTTCATTGAAGGTTTTACGCTTGGCATCCTTAGCGCGACCCATTCCGAGCATCACATCAGAGCGTGCTTGGTTATCTCCGCTCGCACATCTCGGCAAACGAAATCAGCTTGGCATCTCCCCTGCTCGCCGCAGCTTCCTGACATCCTTGCGTAAAGCCTCGCTTCGAGAAGATCGCATAGCTTTTGTGCTGCCGCCTAAAGAGCTCGCTTCGATGCACGAGCTTTTGCAGCACGTCTTCGCCCACCGGTTCATTGCGCCATTTGCATTCCGCAAACAGCGCAGTGCCCTCGCCATCGTCAACAATCAAGTCGATTTCTTCCTGCGTATGCGTGCGATTATCCGTCCCCCACCAGCGCCCAACGCTTGCCGGAACCACATCAAGCTGGCCCGCCCGCGCGAGTTCGTACACGTATTGTCTGCATATAAGCTCAAAGACCGTACCCATGTAATCCGATACGTGCGGCTCAATGCGCTCATACGCCATCTCGGCCATATCGTTTTGAATCAGCCCGATGTTCTGCGGAACAAACTTGTACCAGAACCAAAACATCTGATCGCTCAGCAGATACACGGCTCGCTTATTGCTCGTCTCGTTTAGGGGCAGCTCGCGCTCGACAATCCCAAGCGACGCCAGCTTATCCACATAGCTCTTTACGTTGCTCGCAGGGATTCCCGTAGAGCTCGCAATCTCCGAGATCTTCGAGCGCCCCTGAGCAATTGCTTGCACGATCGCATCATATTGCTCGGGATTGCGGCACTCCTGCAATAGCAGGTTACTCGGCTCCTCAAAGAGATAGCCCGTAGGAGTAAGAAAAAGACGTTTGATGTTGTCCTTGAGCGGTGTGGCAGGATCGACTTTCTCGATATATGCAGGAATGCCACCCGTCATGCCATAGCAAACTGCAGCGTCTTCGCGACCCATGCTCTGCCACAGGCCGAGGGTCGTCATAAAATCGAGCGGCATGATCTTAAACTGGGCCGTACGCCTACCGTATAGCGGACTCTCGTAGCCCAACACCTGCTCTTCCATAAACGAAAGCGACGACCCGCACAGGATAAGCATAAGCTTGGCCTCTTTGTACAAGTGATCGATCTTGTCTTGCAGCAACGAGCTGATCTCGGGATTCGATTGGGCGAGATAAGGATACTCGTCGATCACGACAATCAAACGTTCCGTACGAGCCATGGTAGCCAATGCATCGAACGCCTCGTCAAAACTACGAAACGACACGCCAGCAACACCAACGGAGCCCGCAAGTATCGCCTGGCTAAAGCCATGCAGGTTTGCCTCTGCATTGGTACGACGAGCTTGAAAGTAAATAGCCTTCTTGCCTTGGATAAACTCTGTGATAAGACGCGTTTTGCCCACGCGACGGCGGCCGTAAATCACAGGCATCTCAAAGGAGCCCGTGCCATACAGTCGATTGAGCTCGGACATTTCCGCCGTTCTTCCGATAAACATAGGGCCATCCTTCCTTTACGTTATAGCTAGCTATATTATACCTTCCTATAATATAGCTAGCTATAACGTAATTCGACAAGCGGCGCACGCAAAAGGGTCGGTACACCACCGCACGTGGACCGTTCCGGAAAATGTATCCCGTTCTGGAGCCAAAAACTGGGCCGTAGTTTCCGCCAAACATGCCATCCGGAAAGCGTGTCCCGTTCTGAGCCTGAATTCTGGGATGCACTTTCCGCTGAAGCTTCTACCGGAAAATGCATCCCATTCCGAGCGCTCATTCCGGGACGCAGCTTCCGCCTGCGGCCCCGCTGGGAAAGTTCGTCCGCAGTCCCCGCTCATTCCGGGATGCGATTTCCGTTTGAGGCCCGATCCGGAAACGGTATCCCACTCTGGGGCCGAAATCTGGGACGCAGTTTCCGGTTGAGGGGCGTTCCGGAAAGCGCGTCCCATTCCGAACGTCAATTCCGGGACACAGTTTCCGCCGACACAGACGACGACCTGCAGCCCTTATCACATGCCTTCAAATATACGATCCAGAGACACAAAACAGCAGATAGAATGCTCTTTTTCAAAAAAGTACACGTCCCGAAACTTACCCATTCTTCATAACTCGCTACCGTTCAAGGTCGCCGATTACCGCCCACCGATTCAGCTTCAAAAAATGACGTCAAAAGCAGGTCATCTACCTGCATGGTTAGATTTTGGTCAGCTTTTGGTCAGCTGAGCGGCAAGTTCCAGCTGATACGTTTTTGCTACCCAAAAGGAGGCGGTAGCTCATGACCCATTGCAATGACCAGCTCATCGACCAACTGCTCACTCAAGCCGAACAAGAAGGGCGCTGTCTGATTCCCCCGAGCACGGCGATCCGAAAAGCGCTCCTTCGGCGCACCGACAGCGCGGTCGTCTCCCCCATGCCGGGACTGTTCGCGCGCAGAATGCGCTGGGATGAGCTCAACCGGGCGCAGCGTCATTGCGAGATTATTCGCGCCCTTGCGATCATCCACCCTGATTGGACGTTCTGCTCGTTTTCGGCCGCCTGCCTGCTGGGGCTCGAGGTCTCGTGGCGACACCTGAATGTCGTGCATGTCTGCAGCTCGACAAAGCCGTCGGCTCGCCCAGGCGTCCGAATCCAGCGGCATCAGATTGAGCCGGCCGGAGCAATACACAGAGCCGGCATATCGGTAACGCCGCCCATTCAAACGGTGACGGGTTGCCTGCTGCAAACTGGTTTTGCCGACGGCATGCCCATTGCCGATTCGGCGATCTCAAAGCTTGGTCTAACGCGAGAGCAGCTGATGGCGGCCGTCGAGCAACGAGCGAGCACTCGCAACGACCGGGCCATCCGCACCGCCCTCACGACACTTCGGTATGCCGACGCCCGCGCCGAGAGCGGTGGAGAATCAGTCGCCCGCGCCGTCATGATCGAGACGGGCTTTGCGCCCGACTGGCTTCAATACGAGCTGACGGACCCCTTCGATTCGGCCAAGCCCATACGAACGGACTTTGCCTGGGAGCGCCAGGCGCGGGAACTCACGCTGGGCGAGCTCGACGGGCTCATCAAATATACCGACCAGACCATGCTGGCCGGACGCACCACCGCCGAAGCACTCGTTGCCGAACGACAGCGCGAGGCGCACCTATCGCTCTACGGCCACCCTCTGCTGCGCTTTACCATGAACGAGGTCCGCTCGGCAGGAATGCTCGCCAAAAAGCTGCAGACGGCAGGCATCCGGCAGACCGCGCTGCCGACATGGCTCAACGATATTGAGCTGTAGGAGCTGCTGAGCTTATGCCCGCCTGCCCACCAAACTGGGACACACTTTCCGGTTGGCAGCGCCCGCGGAAACCATATCTCAGATTGAGTGCTCAGAATGGGATGCGCCTTCCATATGGCATACCTAGCGGAAACCGTGTCCCGGAATCAAGGCCCAGAACGGGACACGCTTTCCGGCTGAAGCGCCCAGCGGAAACTGCATCCCGGAATAGACGCTCAAACTGGGACGCAGTTTCCGGTTTCCTGCTGTTCCGGAAAGTACGTCCCATTCTGGAGCCGAAATCCGGGATGCAGTTTCCGTATGCGGAGGCGCTCCAAACAAAAGGCCCCGGCTCGCGATGGAGCCGGGGGCCAAAGGCGCAGCATATGCAGTTGATATTGAGCGCGAACAGCCCATCAGCAATGACCGTCCGCGCCCTACCCTACCCGCGGTTGCGGACGCGGCTGTAGGGCGTATCCACCATGGGCAGATCTGGACGTAGTTTGCCGTCAAACGCGCGGTAGGCGTTCTGCACGGCGGGCGCCGTGGGGATCGTTGCGATCTCGCCGATGCCCTTGCCGCCGTATGCCACGGGCAACAGCTCGTCCTTCTCCACGTAGATAGCGTGGATATCCGGAATCTCGGGTGCACGGAACAGCCCGAGCGTACCGTACCTTGCCTGGGGCACGCAGTCCTTGAGCGGCCAGTCCTCGGTAAGTGCGTAACCCATACCCATGAGCACGCCGCCTTCGATCTGACCTTGGATGGAGATGGGGTTGACCACCTTGCCGGAATCGTGCGCAGCATAGACCTCGCTCACGCGGCCGTCATCATCCAGAATGACCACATGCGTGACAAAGCCGTAGCAGATGTGGCTCTTGGGGTTGGGAACGTCGGCGCCCAGCTTGTCGGTCGGCTCCAGGTACACGTAGCCAAACTCGCAGCCCTCGAGCGCCTTGATGGCGGCAGCGGGATCTTGAGGATGCATACCCTGGCCGGCGACGAGTTCCTGTGTGTGCAGCTGATAGGCGCGACCGTCGTCGTACTCGATCTTGACGCCGTCGCCATGCGCGCTCACGGGAGCATCGGGCGCAGGCTTGCCAGCCTCGATGCCAACCATAGCATCGCGCAGCAGGAAGGCGGCACCGCGCACGGCCTCGCCGGTCACGACCGTCTGACGCGAGCCAGACGTGGTACCGGAGTCGGGGGCGTTCTCGGTAGAGCACTCGCCGTTGGCGATGCAGCGAAGCGGCAAGCCACATGCCTCGGCAACGTCCTGCAAAAAGACGGTATTGCAACCCTGGCCGATGTCGGACGTGGCGGCATAGACCGTAGCCACGCCGTTCTCGACGCGAATCTTGCAGCGGCCGGCATCGGGCAGACCCACGCCCACGCCGGCGTTCTTCATGGCGCAGGCGATACCGGCGTGTCCGGGATGCGCGTAGTAGGCATCCTTGACCTCGAGCAGCGTCTCCTTAAGCGCCGTGGAGCAATCGGCAATCTGGCCGTTGGGCAAAACCTCGCCCGGCTCGATAGCGTTACGGTAGCGGATCTCCCACGGATCCAGGCCGACCTTCTCGGCCAGCAGGTCGATCAGGCTCTCGAGCGCAAACTCGGACTGGCACACGCCAAAGCCGCGGTACGCGCCGGCGGGCGGGTTGTTGGTGTAGTAGCCAAAACCGCGAATGTCGGTGTTCTGGTACTTGTAGGGGCCGACGGCATGCGTGCAGGCGCGCTCGAGCACCGGGCCGCACAGCGACGCGTAGGCGCCGGTATCAAAGTTAATCTCGCAATCCAGGCCGGTAAAGTTGCCCTCGGCGTCGCAACCCAGCGTAAAGGTGCCGTCCATGGCATGACGCTTGGGATGGAAGGCAAGCGACTCGGCACGCGTGAGCTTGCACTTCACGGGACGCTGGAACTTGTACGCGGCGAGCGCAGCCAGGTGCTGGATTGACACGTCTTCCTTGCCGCCAAAGCCGCCACCCACGAGCATGGTCTCGACGACCACGCGCTCGGGCTCGTTGTCCCAGCCAAACATGTGGGCGCACTCTTTGCGCGTATCGTAGGCGCCCTGGTCGGTCGACTGCACCTTGACGCCGTTCTTGTACGGGAAGGCGACGGCGCACTCGGGCTCCAAGAAGGCATGCTCAGTAAAGGGCGTGGTAAAGCGCTGCGTCACGGTGAACGCGCTCTCCGCCAGCGCCTTGGCGGCGTCGCCACGCGTCACGTGACGGCTCTGGCATACATTGTCCTTGAGCTCCACCGTGTTGCCAAAGGCAAAGAAGCTGTCGTGCAGGCGCGGGGCGTCGGTGGCCTTGGCCTCGGCGATGTTGCGCACGGGCTCCAGCGGCTCGTAATCGATCTTTACGAGCTTCTTGGCCTTCTCGAGCGTCGCCTCGTCCTCGGCAACCACCAGCACGATGGCGTCACCCACGCAGCGGGTGATATCGCCCGCCGCGATCATGACATCCCAGTCCTGGATAAGGTGGCCGACCTGGTTGACCGGCACGTCCTCGGCGCGCAGGATGCCCAACACGCCGGGCAGGGCCTCGGCCTTGGAGGTATCGATGGAGAGCACGCGGGCGCGCGGATACTTGGAGCGCACGGCGCTAGCGTAGGTCAGGCCCGGCTGATCGAGCTCGTCGATGTCGTCGGGATACTTGCCCTCGCCGAGCACCTTCTTGCGCACGTCGATGCGGAAGGCGCGCTTGCCCACGCCGTAGTCGTCGCCGCGCTCCAAATCCTCGTCGATCTGCTTTTCGCCACGGAGCACCGCAGCGGCAAGCGAGATGCCCTCGATAATCTTTTTGTAGCCGGTGCAGCGGCAGACGTTGCCGCGGATGGCGTACTTGATCTGCTCCTCGGTGGGCTCGGGATCCTCGGCGATCAGCGCTGCACCCGCCATGACCATGCCGGGGATGCAAAAGCCGCACTGCACGGCGCCCACGGCGCCAAAGGCGTACACAAAGGCCTCGCGCACGTCCTCGGGCAGGCCCTCGACGGTCACGATGTCGCGGCCGGCGGCAAGAGCGGTGGTCAGCACGCACGCCTTGACGGCTGCACTGTCCACATGGATGGTGCAGGTGCCGCAGGCGCCCTCGGAGCAGCCGTCCTTGGCGGAGTGAATGTGCAGGTCGTCGCGCAGATAGCGCAGCAGCGGTTTGTTTTGGGTCGTCGTGTGCTCGACGCCGTTAACGGTAAAAGTGAATTTCTGTGCCATGGTGATTCCCCTCTACACGCCGGCGGCGATGCCGGTGCGGTCGTGGATGGCGCCATGCGGGCAGACGACGGCGCACATGCCGCACGACAGGCAATCCGCGCCGTCGATATGGGCGCAGTTGTCCTCGATGCGGATAGCGCCGGCAGGGCACTTTTTAGCGCACATGCCGCAACCGATGCAGCTGGTATCGCAGATCTTGCGCGCAATGGCGCCCTTATCGGTGTTGTTGCAGCGCACCAGGATGTTCTGGTAGCCGGGAACGAAGGCAATCACGCGCTGCGGGCACGCCATGCCGCACAGGCCACAGCCCGTGCACTTGGAGCGGTCCACGCGGGCGACGCCGTCGACCAGCGCGATGGCACCGTGGGGGCAGGCCGTAACGCAGGTGCCACAGCCAATGCAGCCTTCGCTCATATGACCCAATCCGCTGTCAAGAGCCACAATGGCCCCGCCGACCGCTTGCAATCGGTCGGCGGGGCCTGCCGTTGAACCCGTCCCGGTCCGCCCCCGGCATGTCGTCGACGCCTTCGGCTCAGTCTCATATCCG
>DBFRXD010000017.1:0-4039 GCA_048502435.1 Collinsella aerofaciens | reverse complement strand
TCCCGCCGGTTCGACCGGCGCGCCACGGGTCAAGATGCACTGGGCCTGGACGAAGTCCGGGCCCGCGCCTTTAGACGCGAGCCCGGGGCCCGTGGGTTATACCCTAAGAGCAAACCACCCTTTTTAAGGGTGGTTCTGATTGCGGTGAAATAGGGACTGATTAGACCTTTTAACTGGTAAAACAGTCCCTATTTCACCGCAACTTATGAAGACGCCCCTCAAGCACGGTCCCATCAGGAAAAAGGGCATATATCGACAAAGCGCAATTCAGACCCTTCCAGCTTTGTATATGCAGCACCTCAAGATAAACGCGGCGACCCCTTAGTTATCGCAGGCCGGGCACAGGGTTACTCTCCAAATCTTTCCGCAGGACGGAGGAGCCCCCGCCGCGCGAAGCGCGCAGCGGGGGCTCCGACATGTCCGAGGACGATTTGGAGAGTAACCCTGCGCCCGGCCGGTGAGACCCAAACCTCGCCATGCTTCTTATGTGCAGTAAAGCTAATGCTGCTAAAATACAAAGCGCTCATGTAGTTTAAACGCACGACGATAAGGAGCACCAGTGGGTAACCACTTCCGTACCTCCGGTGCGGGCGATGATGCCCCCAAGACGCAGGCAAGCGTCCAGGGCAGTCGTTTCGCCACTCCGGATTCAGAGGGCCAGCCTGTTGCTCAGGCCCCCGCTCAGCCGGCAGATCAGGCACAGCCGGCATCCGATCCCTTTGCCTACAATCCAACCAGCGATGTCGCGCTTTCCGGCACGGCGGGTTTTGAGCCCGTTCAGGCCGTGACCGCTCGCGTGGAGCAGCCTCAGGCTGGTGCCGCCACGCCGCAGCCTACCATGGCCGGCATTCCCGACCCCTTGGCCCCTGCGACGCCGGCTCCTCAGCCTGCGCAGTCCGGTCTCTTTGCCGCTATTCCCGACCCCACGCAGCCTGCTGCCCCGGTGGTCGAGAGCGATCAGGCAGCCGAGGTCGCAAGCCTCGATAACGCGCTCAACAACCCCGATTTTACGTCGGTGTTTGCGCCCATCGATCCGCAGGCCAGCCGCAAGAAGATGGCCAAGCAGGCCGGTGTCGAGCCCGTCATCCTTATGGAGCATGTCACCAAGATCTATCCGGCACAGCCCAACAAGCCTGCACTCGACGACATCAACATCGAGATCTATCCGGGCGAGTTCGTCTTCCTGGTCGGTCACTCCGGCTCGGGTAAGACCACGCTGCTGTCGACGCTCAACCGCGACGTCAAGCCGACGAGCGGCCGCATCCTGGTTGCCGGTCAGGACCTCATGAAGATCAAGAACCGCAAGGTTCCGTTCCTGCGCCGCCAGATTGGCGCCGTGTTCCAGGACTTTAAGCTTCTGCCGCAAAAGACCGCCTACGAAAACGTGGCGTTTGCCCTGCAGTGCATCGGCAAGCCCAAGGGCGTCATTCGCAGCCAGGTGCCCGAGGTGCTGCGCCTGGTCGGTCTGGCCGATCAGATGGACTCGCTGCCCGACCAGCTTTCCGGTGGCGAACAGCAGCGCGTTGCCGTCGCCCGTGCTATGGTCAACCGTCCGCCGCTGCTGATCTGCGACGAGCCCACGGGCAACCTCGACCCGGCGATCTCGCTGGGCATCATGAAGCTGCTTGAGCGTATTAACCGCACCGGCACCACCGTGATCGTCGCCACGCACGACCGCGAGATGGTCGATAGCATGCACCGTCGCGTGATCGCCCTCGAGGGCGGCCACGTCATCCGCGACCAGGAGAGGGGAGGTTACGGCAACTATGGCACCAACTAACGTGGGCTACTCCTTCAAAGAGGCAATCAGCCACTTCTTCCGTAACTGGACTACCTCGCTCGGCGCCGTCATCACGATCTTCCTTTCGCTGTTTATCATCGGCCTGTTCATCATGGGCTCTGCGATGCTGAACTCCGTGATCGGCACCGTCGAGGATCAGGTTGTCATCAACGCGTTCATTAGTGATGACGCCGATCAGGCCGATGTTCAGGCTTTTGAGGCCGAGCTTAAGACGTGGAATAACGTCAAGTCTGTGACCTATAAGGACAAGGACGACGCGCTGGCCGAGTATACGAGCAAGATGTCGGGCAACGCCGACGCCACCATGAGCGCGCTCGATGGCCAGAACCCGCTGCCGGCTTCCTTCGCTATTGAGATGGACGATCCGTCCAAGGTCGAGAGCACGGCAAAGAAGCTCAAGAAGGATGCCGATTTCCAGAAGATCGCGGATGACGGCGACGTCAACGCGAGCGTGCTGTACGGCCAGGAGGAAGTGAGCCGCCTGTTCCAGGTGACCAACTACATCCGCATCGCCGCCGTGGTGCTCGTTGGTCTTCTGACCTTTATCGCATTCATCTTCATCAACAACACGATTCGCCTGTCCATCACGGCGCGTCGTCGTGAGATTGCGATTATGCGTCTGGTCGGCGCCAGCAACGGCTTCATTCGTGGCCCGTTTATCACCGAGGGCGTGCTGCAGGCCATTTTGGGCTCGCTGCTTTCCATCGGCGTTCTGGAGCTGCTGCGCAATCTGATGATCCCGCGTCTGCAGGAGAGCATCGGCTGGATGTCGTTTGCCCTGCCGATGCAGTACTACCTGGTGACCTATGCTGCGCTGATTCTGGTCGGCGTGATTATCGGTCTCTTTGGTTCTGCCATCGCCATGCGCCGCTACCTGCGCGTGTAGGCATGCCTGGAATTCATCCCTTCCAACGGGTCGTCTCTTATGGGGCGGCCCGTTTTTTGATCCCTAGGGGATGGCAGGATGGCGAATCATTTGGGTAGACTCTTTGGAGTCGGCAATCGATAGTTAGGAGGCGCCATGGGGCGCAATAACAAGCATAAGCGTGGAGCTCGCAATAAGCGCGGGCCGGTGCGCAGCGAACGCCGTCCGAGCCTGACCGGGCGCGTGCAGCTCCATGAGCACAGTGCCTATGTCATAACCGAGAATGGCGACTACAAGGTCATGGGTCGCGGCAAGCGTGAGATCATGGACGGTGATACCGTTGCCGTGAGCATTAAGAACAGCCCGCACGGTGAGCGGCGCGCCGTGATCGAGGGTGTGGTTGAGCGCGCAGCCATAAGCGTAGTGGGTACGTACCAGACCGCCGGTCCGCTCGGTGTGATTGAGCCGCTCGATTCGCGTTTGAAGGCCGACTTCTTCATTCTGCCCGAGGATACCTCGGCGGATCGTCTGGGCGTTCACCCGGGTGATGCCGTTGTCGCGCGCATTTTGACCTACCCGACGCGCCTGGAATCGGGTACCGTGACGATCGAACGCCGCATTGGCGGAGATGACGCGCCCGATTTGGGCGTTCAATATGTGATGGCGCGTTACGGCTATACCGATAGCTATCCCGAGGCCGCGCTGGACGAGGCCGAGGGGCTTTCGCTCGATGTGTCCGCGGCGCTTAAGGACCCGCTCCGCCGCGATCTGCGCGACCGCTTTGTCATCACGATCGACCCGGTCGATGCGCGCGACTTTGACGATGCCATTTCGTTGGAGCGCACGCCCGAGGGTGGCTACAAGCTGGGTGTGCATATCGCCGACGTTTCACACTATGTGGCTTGGGACGGGCATATCGATCTTGAGGCTCGCCATCGTACGACATCGGTGTATCTGGCCGATCGCGTGCTTCCCATGCTGCCCGAACGCCTGTCCAATGACCTGTGCTCGCTTCGCCCTGACGAGGACCGTCTTGCGTTTACCGTCGATATCGAGCTCAATGCGCAGGGTCGCGTGCGGCATTACGATCCGTATCCCAGCGTGATTCGCTCGCGTGTGCGTATGGACTATGACGGCGCCGAGGCGCTGCTGGTGCGTGCCGGCGCGGTTGAGTATTCGGTGCTGGAGGGTGCAGCCGAGGATGTTGCGGCTGCCGAGACCTCGCGCGAGGAAGCGCTTGAGCGCGGTCTTGCGTGCGAGGAGGCCGCCCGCGGCTACAACATCGACCTCGGCGATTTCCTTGTCGCCGCTAACGAACTCGCCGAACTTCGCCGTCGTATTCGTCGCGCCCGCGGCTCAGTCGATTTTGACAC
>DBFRXD010000016.1:0-22894 GCA_048502435.1 Collinsella aerofaciens | reverse complement strand
GGCTTTATCGACTACGCGCGCGAGCGCACGATGACAGCTACGCCCGACGCCGCCTATCTGTCGCTCGGTAAAAAGGAAACCAAGACGCCCAACCGCATGATGCGGCACGTACTCGACGATACGCGCGCGATGGAAGAGCTGTTTATCGAGCGCGACATCCCAACAACGCTGGAGCTCAACCCCGGCAATCATTTTGCCCAAACTGACCTGCGCATGGCGCGCGGCATCCACTGGATACTGACGCATTAAAAATGGCGTCCACGCGTACATACGCATGGACGCCATTTTTAATTTGGCTGACGCAGCTACTATTCGACAGTCTCCTCGAGTTCAGATACGGTGGGCGTCGAGAACTGGGGCATGGATGTCCTTTCATGATGGAAGGGCGATCAGGCATATCGGATAACCTGCCCGAACGATACGATCCGAACCATTGTACGCGATACGCAATGCCTCGCACGCGCCGCCACCTGCAAACGCTAGCGTTACTTCCAAACGCGCTCGGCAATGCGCTTGACCAGCGCGATCTTCGCCCATTGCTCGTCCTCGGTCAGCTTGTTGCCAATCTCGCAGCTGGCAAAGCCGCACTGGGGCGACAGGTACAGATTCTCGAGCGGCACGTACTTAGCGGCTTCGCGGATGCGCTCGACGATAACATCCTCGTTCTCGAGCTCTGCCGCCTTGGTGGTTACCAAGCCCAGCACGACCTTCTTGCCGGGAGCGACGTACTTGAGCGGCTCAAAGCCGCCGGCGCGCGGCGTGTCGAACTCCAGATAGAACGCATCGACATTCTCATGTGCGAACAGGTACGGCGCGATGGGATCGTAGCCGCCCTCAAAGGCATAGGTGGAGTGATAGTTGCCGCGGCACACGTGCGTGTTGATGACCAGATCGTCGGGCTTGCCCTCGATGGCGGCATTGTTGAGCGCCACGCCCAGCTCGCTTACCTTTTGCAGGTCGACCGGGCTCATGCCGGTCTTGGACACAAAGTCGGTATCGCAATAGATGCCCCAGGTGCAGTCATCAAACTGGATGTTGCGGCAGCCTGCTGCGTACAGGTCGGCGATCACCGTGCGATAAGCGGCTGCAATGGCGTCGGCAAGTTCCTCATCGGTCTTATAGACAGCGCGCAGGCTCTCCTGCTGGCCGTCGCAGCGATCGAGCGTGACCTCAGAGAACGTCTGGATCGGCGCCGGAATGGTCTGGCGTGCGACCTGGCCCTCCCCCTCAAGCGCCTTGACGAACTTAAAATGCTCGACGAACGGGTGGTTCTCGCCGCTAATGGGACCAGTAACCACGGCGGTGTCGGCCGTCGTCTCCTCGTCATGGAACATATAACCCGTGCGTGAGGTGCGGCGCTCAATGCCGTTGAGTCCCCACATAAAATCGAGGTGCCAGTAGCTGCGGCGGAACTCGCCATCGGTAATCACCTGCAAGCCGGCAGCCTTCTGCTTGGCCACTAAGTCGCGGATGGCCTCGTCCTCGACGGCCTTAAGGCCGGAAGCGTCGAGTTTACCCGCGACATAGGCGGCACGGGCGTCCTTTACAGCCTGCGGACGAAGAAAACTGCCGACGATATCGGCGCGAAACGGCGCGTTCGGTTGAATCGAAGTGCTCATAGATATCTCCCTTTGCATTGGATGCTTTACTGGGACAGAGTATGAGCGCTCATATGACCATCGTAAAATATACGTTTATAACAGTTTGATATAGATGCTTCCTATATCAGTCTGGACTGCCATAAAGAGACTTGAACTGTGCGGAGCACAGCAGCCTAGATATGCTGACGAATCGCGTCGATATAGGCCCGACCGTAGCGCGTGAGCGTCGTGTTCTTGCGCGTGATGATGCCAATCTCCATGTACTCGTCCACGTCGAGCGGAATCGAGATAATGCCGGGGCCGTTGAGCTCGTGGCTGATCACGCCCGAGCATACCGTGTAGCCGTTGAGGCCCATGGCAAGGTTGAACAGCGTCGCACGGTCACGCACGCGAATATTCTTGCGACGCTCGAACGTCGAGGTCAGCTCCTCGGAATAGTAAAACGAGTTGTAGCTGCCCTGCTCGTAGGACAGGAACGGGTAGTCTTCCAGATCCTCGAGCGTCACGCTGGAGCGGTCCGACAGCGGATGGTCGGCGCAGACGAAGACATGCGGCGTGGCGCAGAAGAGCCCTTCGAACACGAGCTCGTTGGCCACCAGCATGCGCTCGATGACCTCGCGGTTGTGCTCGGACAGATATAGGATGCCCAGCTCGCTTTTCATGTGCGCGACATCCTCGATAATCTCGTGGGTCTGTTCCTCGCGTAGGGTAAAGTCGTAGCGCGCGGCATCGAACTCGCGGATTACATCGACAAACGCATTAACGGCAAAGGAATAATGCTGGCAGCTCACACTAAAGTGCGGCACCTGCTCGGACGTGCCTTTGTACTTGCCCTCGAGCAGGTCGGCCTGGTCGAGTACCTGGCGCGCATAGCCCAAGAAGGTCTCGCCCTCCTCGGACACAATGACGCCCTTGTTGGTGCGCTCAAAGATGTGCACACCCATCTCGTTTTCGAGATCGCGGATCGACGCGGTAATCGAAGGCTGCGACACAAAGAGCCGGCGCGAGGCCTCGGTGATGCTACCGCATTCGGCAACTTTGACGACATACCTGAGCTGCTGAAGCTTCATGGCTGTCTCCTTAGCTGTTCGTGAGATTCGCGTCGGCAGCACCCGGCAGGCGCATAAACGGCGGCATCTCCCCCGTCGCGGCGCAGGCGGCAATCTGATGCAGAGCCCCGGCAACCGCATCGTCTGCCGCAGCGCCGATATGCCAGCGCGCGGCAGCCGTGACGGCCTCATTGGCATTGGCGACTGCAACGGAGTTGGGAACGGCATCGATCATGGGCAAATCGTTATCGGAATCGCCAAATACGGCCACCTCGTCGGGCGTCAGGCCCAAGGCGCGCGCCAGCTCCAGCGCAGCGCAGCCCTTGTCCCAACCATCCGGAAGGATGTCGAACAGGCGCACTCGGTTGTTGGGAAACACAAGCGAGAGTTCCGGCACCTCAGCAGCAACGCGCTCGCGTAGCTCCGCGAGCTCCTCACGCGAACGGGCACTCCAGATATTCGCCTTAAACACCGGCGCGCCATCGACGACGGGACGACACGGGGCCTCTTCGCCTTTGAGCCACGCATTGCCGCCCGACTCCATAGCGCGACGCACACGCTCGGGATCGCTTGTCACGCAATAGGCATCGTTATTCCAAAAGTCATCGCCCAGGCTGTAGACTTTTAGAAATGTATCGTCGGTCTCTTGCTCCAGATAGTCAGCCAAACGCATCAGAGCATCGTTGTCGATTGCGCGCGAAGCGACTACTTCGCCGTCGACAAACATCACCTGGCCGTTACAGAACGCACCGGTCGAAAAACACTCGGAACGGTTTTTGAACATCCAGCCCATCGCGGACGGCTGACGACCCGAAACCGGCCCAAAGTGCAGACCCGCCGCCTGCATGGCATGAACACCCTCAATGGCGTAGTCGCTGGCGCCGTCATGCCCGGCTGGAATCAGCGTATCGTCCATATCGGTCAGCACAAGTTTGATCATAAGGCCCCCTCGGTCATTCTTAATCCCATCTATTGTACCGACCTGCCAAAAAGGGACAGGTTTATTTCGGCAGGTTTCATCTGGGAAAACGCAAAGTCCCAGTTGTTACCTGCCAAAATAAACCTGTCCCTTTTTGGCAGGTGCGCTAGTATAGGGAACAACAGATTCGATGCGGGAGTGCCGGCGGTGCAAACCACAAGGCTGAGAGGGCAATGGGCCCAATCCTTTGAACCTGTCAGTTAATGCTGGCGTAGGGAGCATGCCGCCTTTACAGGGGCGCTGTCTATGCACAGCGCCCCTTTTCTATGCCAAGGAGGCATGTGCAGTGATTGATTCGGAACAGCTTAAGCAACATATGGTCAAGGCCGTGGAGGAGATTCGCGCTACCAATCCGATGGCCGGTTCCATCACCAACACGGTGACGATCGACTTTGTCGCCAACGCGCAGCTCGCCGTGGGCGGATCGGCCGCCATGGTCTATCTGCCCGACGAGGGCGAGGCACTCGTTGCCGGCGGCGGCGCCATCTATCTCAACATGGGCACGCTCTTCCCCATTTACGAGCAAACGATTCCCCGCGCGGCCAAGGCGGCACACGACGCCGGTAAGCCCTGGGTGCTCGATCCGGTGGGCCTGGGTATCGGTAGCCTGCGCACCCAGCTGGTCAACGAGCTCAAGCAGTACAAGCCCGCCATCGTGCGCGGCAACGCCTCCGAGATTATCGCGCTCGCCGGCCTGTGGGGTCTTGAGGGCGAGGCGGCCGATCTGAGCCGCGTGCGCGGTGTCGATACCACCGACACGGTCGACGCCGCCCGTGGTGCCGCCGTGGCGCTCGCTCGCCACACCGGTGGCGCCGTTGTGGTCTCGGGCGAAGTCGACCTGATCACCGACGGCACGACGGTGGCCAAGTCTCACGGCGGCAGCCCGCTCATGTCCAAGATCACCGGCTGCGGCTGCTCGCAGGGCGGCGTGCTGGCCGTGTACGCCTGCGCCGCCGACCCGTTTACGGCAGCCGTCTGCGGCACCGCCGTCTACAACGTGGCCGGCACGCGTGCCGCCGCTGTCGCCGACGCCCCGGCAAGCTTTAAGGTCGCCTTTATCGACGAGCTCTACCGCGCAACCGCCCAAGACATCGCCGATAACCGACTCGAGCTCGAGGAGGCATAGGCCATGTCCGAGCCCGCAACCAATGCCGGCATGAACACGCTCGTCGCCGTGGCCATCGCCCCGTGCGGCACCGGCGATGAGCTATCCGCCGAGGTCGCCGAGGTCGTGCGTGTCATTCGCGAGAGCGGCCTGCCCAACCGCACCACCTCCATGTTCACCGAGATCGAGGGCGACTGGGACGAGGTCATGCAGGTCGTGCGCGACGCAACCTTTGTGTTGGCGAGCAAGGGCATCCGCACCGAAGTCGTGCTCAAAGCCGATATTCGACCCGGATTTACCGACACCATGACCGGCAAGCTCGAACGCATGGAAGCGCAGATCAAAAAGCAGGAGGAAGCACGATGAGCATCCGCGACAACCTTGATATCTCGGCCTATCTGGTACTCGGCCCCGAAAACACGCTCGGGCGTCCCGTGGGCGATGTGGTGGCCCAGGCGCTCGACGCCGGCTTTACCTGCATCCAGGTGCGCTCCAAGGTGGCAAGCGCCCGCGAGATCATTGCGCTGACGGGCGACGCCGCGCAGGCAATCGCACAGGCCGGCAAAACCGGTCAGGTTGCCCTGCTGATCGACGACCGCCTGGACTGCGTACTCGCCGCGCGCGAGCAGGGTATTGCTGTCGACGGCGTGCACGTGGGCCAGAGCGATATTCCCGTCGAGGTCTGCCGCAAGCTTCTGGGCCCCGATGCCATCGTGGGCCTTTCGGCCCGCTGCGAGGAGATGCTCGAGTACGTCAAGACCGCCGACATGAGCCTAGTCGACTACCTGGGCATCGGCCCGCTCCACGAGACCGAAACCAAGCGCGACTGCGGACGCGCGGCCGACGGCTCTATCATCACCAAGAGCTTTGAGGACCTGGCCGCACTCCACGCGGCAAGCCCCGTGCCCATCGTGGTGGGCGGCGGCGTCAAGACGGCCGACCTGCCGCAGCTCAAGGCCACCGGCGTCGATGGCTTCTTTGTGGTGAGCGCTGTCTGCAGTGCCGACGACCCCTACGCCGCCGCCAAGGAGCTCGTCGACACCTGGCAGCAGGCATAAGTCTAGGCCGAGCAGCCGATCCGCGGCCTCATATCTTCAGCAATGGAAAGCGCATCCCAGTTTGGACCTCCATTCCGGGATGCGCTTTCCGCATGCGGCTCCGTTGGGAAACCCCATCCCATTCCAGGCGCAAATTCTGGGACGCCGTTTCCAAAACCCGCCGTCGGGGAAACTGCATCCCGTTTTGGATGCCGATTCCGGGGCGCGCTTTCCGCTACGGGCCTCTCGCGGAAACCTCATCCCATTTTTAGCGCCGATTCCGGGATGCGCTTTCCGCCGAGTCCACGGCAGTTTGCTCTACTCTGCCAGATACGCTTCCAGCGCCGGCAAGGTCGCCTCCGCATCGTGGCGGCCGACCTGGTAGATACGCTCGAGCTCATCCGGCTCGCGGCACAGCGACGGCACCTTCACCGATTCGCTCGGCCGCACCACAAAGACCTCGCCGGCAGCCTCACGACGCGCCAAGTCATCGAGCGTGGCATTGTAGACCTCATGCCGATGATCGAGCGCTGCAACAAACTCCGGGTAGTGACGGAACACGCGCCGCAGCATGGGCATCACGCTGTTGGGTTGCTTCACAAAGCCCGCCGGCTGCGTGAGTACCACGATATTGCGGTCATACCCCTGCGCAAACAACCAAGCGCTGGGAATGGAATCAGCCACGCCACCATCCAGATACTTATGCCCGCCAATAGCAACGGGACGCGTCGCCACGGGAATCGCCGACGACGCCCGGATCCACTCGATATCGCGCTCGTCGCCATAGGGCAGGTCGTGGTAGACGGCCTTGCCCGTCTCGATATCGGTACACACGCACGTAAACCGCATAGGGCAGGCGCGATATGTCTCCAGGTCGATGGGATCGCGCTCGATGGGCACCTCGTGATAGGCAAAATCGGCATTGAACATGTCACCGGTTCGCAACCAGCTAGTCACACCCGCATAGCGCTTATCGGCACAATAGGCCTTGTTGTAGCGAATGGCGCGGCCGATCTGGCGCGATTTAAAGTTGTAGCCAAACGCCGCGCCCGCCGAGACACCCACCATATGGTCGCAGGTCAAACCGTGCTCCATCCAAACGTCGAGCACGCCCGCCGTATACATACCGCGGTAGCCGCCTCCCTCGAGCGCAAGCCCCACCGTGTGCGTCGTATCCGGCTGTGCCATGCGACCATCTCCGTTCCTGCGTTTTAAACCGGGACAAGTATACCCGTCAACATATATCGTCTCAGTCGCATTTTCATCGAACATCGCATCGTCGCGCTACCGCCTGTCGAATAATAGCCGTCCACAGCATGTGCACCCATATCCCCGCACTCGAGGAAAGCGGCTTTATGGTGACGCTCGACAAGCACATTTGGCAGATTGCGCCCGTCGACGGCGATCAAGGCCGCAGCACGCAGATCATTTCATCGATGCTCGAGATGGCGCAGTCGCTCCATCTGCCCGTCGTGGTCGAAGGCGTCGAGACAAATGAGCAGGCGAACGTGCTACGGCAAATGGGCGCCCGCGACGCTCAAGGCTTCCTCTACTACCGCCCCATGCCAGCGAAGGATTTTGAGGCATTGCTCGATGGTGGCAATAACAACTGATACGCTCGCGCGCAAAACACCACCGCCGAAGGGGGAATTTGCCTCCATTAGTTAACTTATATCCCCAATTCAAACCGAATTGGGGATATGATACAAACCGCTGTTCCGCCCAAGGAGGTTATCCATCATGAACGAATCATATCGCCTGGGCGAGCAATCGATTATTGCCTATCTTCAGCGACTTGCGAATGGCATCTCGACCGCCGAACTCGATGTTGCCGCGCTGCCTGCTGAGCTACGCGCCGTTGGCGAACAACTGCAAAAGACGCACGCCATCCTGCAGCAAGAGCGCCGGCTGCTTGAGAGCAACGCCTATATCGACCCGCTCACCAACTTGGGCAACCGCAACGGATTCGACCGTCACGTCGAGCAACTCTGGCACAAAGGCGACCCCTTCACCTGCGCCTATATTGACATCGACCATCTCAAACATTGCAATGATAGGTTTGGCCACGCCGAAGGCAATCGCTATATTCTGGGCATCTGCCGCACGCTCTCCGAAACCATGGAGCACGATGAAATGCTGTTCCGTATCGGTGGAGACGAGTTTGTGCTCATCTCGCTCTCCGCAAACGAGACTGAACTCGAGCAGCGCTTGGAGCAGGTACGTACCGGACTGATCGAGGCGAGCTCAGGTGGCAAGGCGCCCATGATCGGCAGCTTTAGTTTTGGCTGCTCGCGCGTCGATCCACTTGCCGGCGACACGCGTCGCCAGATGACGATGGATGCCGATCGCAAGATGTATCGCTATAAGCTTATGCATCGTGTGCAGCAACCGAAAGACAGTGACGCGCCGCAACGCCCAATCGTCGATCAGCTTCCCTGCAACGACCGGGTGTTCCAAGCGATCTCCATGAGCTCCGAGACGCGCTATCCCTTTATCCTCAATCTCGATACGGGCAAATCGCAATGGTCGGTTAACGCCGTGCGCGATTTTGACCTGCCCTCCCAGCACCCTTTTAACTCGCTCGACATGTGGCTCGCCCGCGTTCATCCCGAGGACCGCGACAACGTACGCGCCGAGCTCGACATGGTGATAAACGGCACGTGGCACTTCCACTACATGCAGTATCGCGTAATGGATGCCACCGGAACGTACGTGCTTTGCGACTGCACGGGCTACCGCTTGGACGGCACCGATACCGAGCCCAGCATGTATGTGGGCATTATCGTCAACCGAAGCCTAGCGGATACGACCGACTCGGTAACGGGCCTGGGCGATGTCCACGCACTGGTCAACGCTATTGGAGAGATGCGCCACGTGCCGCACGAGGCAGGCTTTATTGCCATTAAGGTCGACGATATCGCCGAGGTCAATGCCCGCTTTGGATTCGATGCAGGCGACCGCGTGCTCGCCGAAAGCGCCGCCTGCCTCATGGATTGTTCGCGCGGCAAGGGCCGCCTGTTCCGCTCGACGGGACCGATGTTCGTGGCACTCTTCGATGAGCTCGGCCCCGAGGCGATCGACGAGATCGCAAGCGACATCGAGCGGTTCCTGGGTTCGCCCGTGCTCTTTGGCCCATTTGAATATCAGCCGCCCATTCGCGTGGCCACGCTCCATCTGGACGGCGTCGACCGTCAGCCCGTTTCGATTTTGAACGAGCTCAAAGCGTTGCTCGGGAAAGCCGTGCAGGTGCCAGGTACCAAACTGGATTAGCACCGCGCCCACACCGCCTCCCCCATCGTGCGATAATCCTCTGCAGAAGTCACCGACAGCAGAGGGAGTTTGTGATGAAGGTTCTTTTGGTCAATGGCAGCCCCAAGGCAAACGGCAACACCGCCCGCGCACTCGCCGAAGTCGCCGAGCAACTCAATGCCGAAGGCATTGATACCGAGGTGTTTCAGCTGGGCACCAAGCCCATTCGCGACTGCATTGGCTGTGGTCAGTGCGGCAAGCTCGATTGCCGCTGTACCTTTGACGATGACGTGGTGAACGAGCTGATCGCTGCCGCCGAGCAGGCAGATGGCTTTGTCTTTGGCTCGCCCGTCTACTATGCGCACCCCAGCGGACGCATCCTTTCGGCCCTCGATCGCGCATTCTATGCCGGCAGCAAAGCCTTTGCACACAAGCCGGGCGCTGCCGTCGCCGTTGCCCGTCGCGGCGGCACGTCGACCACCTTCGACGTGCTCAATAAGTACTTCACCATCAACCAGATGCCCGTGGTTGCTTCCACGTACTGGAACAACGTGTTTGGCGCCATGCCGGGCGAGGCCGCCCAGGACGCCGAGGGCCTGGCCACCATGCGCAACATCGGCAAGAACATGGCCTGGCTCCTGCATTGTATCGAGGCAGGACAGGCCGCCGGTATCGAAGCCCCCGAAGCCGATCGCGAGCGCACCAACTTCATCAGGTAGAACGGCGGAACAAATACATGAACGTGCAAATTTTTGGCACCAAAAAGTCTTTCGATACCAAGAAAGCACAGCGCTTCTTCAAAGAGCGCCGCATTAAGGTGCAGTTTATTGACCTTAAGGAAAAGGAGATGAGCAAGGGCGAGCTCACGAGCGTGATGCAGGCGGTCGGCGGTATCGACAAGCTGCTCAACCCCAAGGCCAAGGACGAGGAGACGCTCGCGCTCATCCAGCACCTCACCCCCAGCCAGCGCTTCGACAAGTTGCTCGAGAACCAGCAGGTTCTAGCCGAGCCCATCGTGCGTAACGGCAAAAAGGCCACCGTCGGTTATTGCCCCGATGTATGGGGAGCCTGGGAGTAGCCTGTGTTATTTGCCAGCGCGTGGGTATAAGAGCAGGCGTTTGGCATAAGATTCAACTGTAAGCCATGTCTAACAAAGGAGGGCACATGCCCAACAAACCCGTGAAAATCATCATGCTTACCGGATACCTCGGTGCCGGCAAGACCACGTTGCTCAACCACATCCTCGCTAACGATGGCGGTATCCGCGCCGCCGTAATCGTCAACGATATCGGCGAGATCAACGTCGATGCCAGCCTCATCGCCGACGGCGGCCTTTCCGAGACCGACGACCTCATCCCGCTCACCAACGGCTGCATCTGCTGTACGCTTTCGGACGACCTTGCCAACCAGCTGCAGGGCATCGCCGATTCGGGCAACTTCGACTACATCATCATCGAGGCTTCGGGCATTTGCGAGCCTATCCCCATCGCCTACACCATCTCGAGCTTCTGCGACGAGGCCAAGGTGGGCGGCGAGCCCAAACTCGCGCTCGACAACATCGTGGCCGTGGTCGACTGCGCCCGCATGTACGACGAGTTCAACGGCGGTCGCGACCTGCTGGCTGAGGATATCGACGAGGACGATATCGAGAGCCTGCTCATCCAGCAGATCGAGTTTTGCTCCACGCTGATCCTCAACAAGACCGATACCGTGAGCCCTGAGCAGATCGCCGAGCTCAAGGCCATCGTGCGCAGTCTGCAGAAGGACGCCGTGATCGTCGAGGCCCAAAACGGCGAGGTCCCCATGGAGGAGCTGCTCGATACCGACCGCTTCGACTTTATGCGCGCCTACAACTCCGCCGCCTGGATCGAGGCCATGGAGCATCCCGAAGAGCACGACGACCCCGAGGTGCTCGAGTACGACATCGAGACCTTTGTGTACTCGCGCCGCAAGCCGTTTGACCTGCAGAAGTTCACCAATTTTGTTGAGCAGGAGTGGCCCGACGAGGTCATCCGCGTCAAGGGTCCGCTGTGGCAGACCGGCGATCCGGACATGTGCTACATGTTTGAGCAGGCCGGCCACCAGATGCGCCTGATGGAGAACGGCCTGTTTGTCGACTCGGCGCCCGAGGGCGAGAAGCAGAAGATCATCGACGAGAACCCCGAAATCATGCAGATTTGGGACGACGAGACGGGCGACCGCATGACGAGCCTGTGCATCATCGGCCGTCACATGGACAAGGATGCGCTCATCGCCTCCCTCGATGCCTGCCTGACCGACTGGCACCGCGCCTAGGCTTATCCAAGCGGGTATTTTTCCGCCTACGTAACCGCCAAACCACCACGAAGGTGCCCTTCGTGGTGGTTTTTCGTTCTGAGCCAAGGAGATTCATGTTCAACATTGTGCTGTATGCGCCCGAGATTCCGGCCAATACGGGCAATATCGGCCGCACCTGCGTGGTTACCGGCACCCGTCTGCATCTGGTGGAGCCGCTGGGGTTTTCGCTCGACGACAAGACGGTGCGTCGTGCCGGACTGGGCTACTGGCAAAACTTGGACGTGACGACCTATGCCGGCTGGGAGGATTTCCTTGCGCGCAACGGCCTCTCCCCTGCCGACGAGCGCCTGCATCTGCTGACCAAAAAGGCACGCCGCACCTATGCGCAGAGTACCTACCGCGATGGTGACTACTTGGTCTTTGGCAGCGAGAGCTCGGGCATTCCCGAGCCACTGCTTGCCGCGGCGTCCGAGCGTTGCGAGCGCATCCCGATGCTGCGCGATTGCGACTCACTCGATAACGCCGAGGCCTGGGAAGCCCACGAGGAATCGCTGGGGCATATCGAGGACGGCCATGAGGCCATCCTTCGGCAGGATATCTGCGGCAACTTCGTCAATCCGGACGACTACCGCATCAGCGCACTCAACCTCTCCAACAGCGCCGCCATCGTCCTCTACGAGGCCCTACGCCAAACAGGCTTTCCGGGAATGTGACAAAGGAACTGCCCCTTTGTCACATTCAGGCGCCACGCCGATGGCACACACGCCCAATTGATGTTCTAGATAAAGAGCCTCACTTTTAATCAGAATTAACTAAAGTAAAATGAAGTTAAACGGCGGTGTGAAAGGAGAGCCTTGTGGAATATCTCGAGAACCCGTTTACCCCCAGTTTTGGTGAGGTTCCCGCCCATCTCGCTGGCAGACAACAGATTATTCGGGATTTGGACCGTGCCTTCTTGAGCCAGCGCAGGCGCCCAGAATTGACCTCGATCTTCTCAGGCGCGCGTGGAACCGGTAAAACCGCTCTCATGTCGTCGCTCGCGACAAGGGCGGAATCCCACGGCTGGATAGCCGTAAAGACGACCGCGCTCCCGGGAATGCTTGAGGAACTCGAGTTCGGGGCGAAACGCGCCGCAGCCCATCTCATCGACCCGTCCAACCACTTCGAAGTCACCGGCCTCGGAATTGCACCGCTCGGCAGCATCGAGGTCAATCGTGTCCACGATGCCTCAACCTGGCGTTATCGCATGAGCGACATCATCGACCAGCTCAACGAGGCGGGCACCGGTCTGCTCGTCACGGTTGACGAGGTGGACCCGACACTCGACGAGATGATTCAGCTCGCAGCGACGTATCAGCACTTTGTGACCGATGGGAAACGCGTCGCCCTGCTCATGGCGGGACTTCCCAACAACGTCTCGACGTTGCTGAACCACAAGACGGTCTCGTTCCTTCGCCGCGCCCAACAATATCATCTGGGTCGCATTGCCGACTATGACGTACGCGAGGCCTTGATTCGCACGATCCAGGAAAACGATCGCTTGGCAGATGCTGAGGGAATCGATAGAGCCGTTCGCTCGATCTCTGGTTTTCCCTTCCTATTGCAACTCGTAGGCTACCGTGCCTGGGATCTCACAAGCGATTCGAAGGAGATCTCGTCACGCGACTTTGACCTGGGAATCAAAATCGCGCGCGACGAGATGGACGACCGAATCCTCGCGGCAACCTATCGGGAACTCACTGCAGAGGACAAGCGATTCCTCATCGCCATGCTCGATGACGAGGAAGAGTCCACCACCGCTGACCTTGTCGAGCGCCTTAGGCGTTCGCCGCAGCAGGTCTCCCGCTACCGACGCCGCATGATAGACGCCGGCATCATCGGGGAGCGAGGACGAGGGCTCGTCGCATTTGAATTGCCATTCTTCCGCGACTATCTCTCCGCTCAGTGCGTGAAATAGGCATCAATGAGGCAAAGGGACTGTCCCTTTGCCTCATTGTCTATAGGCAGCGGCCAGTAACGCTCTTGGGACAGGCAGCGATATCCGCCGGCGTGCCGGCGCAGACGATTTGCCCGCCGGCGTCGCCACCGCCCGGGCCCATGTCGATCACATAATCGGCGTTACGGATAAGGTCGAGATCGTGTTCGATCACGATAACCGTGGCGCCCTTGGAAACAAGGCCGTCGAACACACTCAGCAACACCTGAACATCGAGCGGATGTAGTCCGATCGTGGGCTCGTCGAATACGAACACGGCATCGTCCTGCACGCGGCCCATCTCGCTCGCGAGCTTAAGGCGTTGTGCCTCGCCGCCCGAGAGCGCCGGCGTGGGCTCACCGAGCGTGAGATAGCCCAAGCCTAGGTCATGCAAGGTCTGCAAGCGCGCCTGGACTTTCTTGAGCCCCACCGTGGCATCGATGGCCTCGTCCACGCTCATGTCCATGAGCTGCGGCAACGTCAGCAAGCTCCCATCCTTGCCCTCGCGATGGATATGCGAAGCCGCGTCTGCATAACGTGAGCCGCGACATGCCGGGCAAACGATCTCGACATCGGGCAAAAACTGCACGTCGAGCGATATCGAACCCGTGCCATCGCACGTGGGGCAGCGCAAGGCACCGGTGTTGTAGCTAAAGGCACCTGCCTTGTAGCCGGCTGCCTTGGCCTCGGACGTACGGGCGAAGGCGCGGCGCAATTCATCATGGATGTCGGCATAGGTCGCTACCGTCGAGCGAACGTTGGCGCCGATGGGCGTGGCGTCAATCAGATTGGCGCGGGCAATGCCTTCGGCATCGACCCAGCGCACGTGCCCCGGCAGGCGCTCGCCGGCTGCCTGCGCCTTAAGCGCCGGGATGAGCGTCTCAAGCACCAACGTCGTCTTACCCGAACCCGAAACGCCCGTCACCGCAACGAGACGGCCGCGCGGGATATCGACCTCGAGCGGCTTGACGGTATGGATGGTATCGGTCGCCATACGGATATGACCCTGGTCGAACATTTCGTCGTCAGCCACTTGCGGGCGCAAGCGCTTGGGCTCGGCGCGCAAAAACGGCGCGATACGGCTGCCCCGCGATTGTTCGACCTCGCCTACCGTACCGGCGGCGATCACGTTGCCGCCACCTGCTCCGGCAACGGGGCCCATCTCAACCAGATAATCAGCCTCGGCCAGCACGCGCGTGTCGTGGTCGACAACAACCACGGTGTTGCCGTCATCCACCAGATCGCGCATCACGCCCACCAAGCCGTCGACATTGGCGGGATGCAAGCCGATCGAAGGCTCGTCCAGCACATAAAGCACACCTGTCGATCGATTACGCACCACGCGGGCAAGCTGCACGCGCTGGCGCTCACCCGTGGAGAGCGTGGCACCGGTGCGGTCGAGTGAAAGGTAATCGAGTCCCAGGTCGACTAGACGACGGGCCGCGCTCAAAAACGAATCGCAGATATCCGTCGCCATGGGCCGCATCTCGGACGGCAAGGATGCGGGCACCCCGCGCACCCACTCAATCGCCTCGCCCAGCGTCATAGCCGCCGCCTGCGCCAGATTGATACCGCGCACCTGGGGCTGGCGTGCAGCCTCGGAGAGACGCGTGCCGCCGCAATCGCGGCATGAGCCCTCGCGCAAAAAGCGCGCAACGCGTTTTAAGCCCTTATCGTCCTTGACCTTGGCGAGCGCATTCTCGACGGTATAGACGGCGTTGTAATAGGTAAAGTCGAGCGGCGTGGCGCCCTCGCCGTTTTTGGGAACGTAGAGAATGTGCTTCTTAACCGCCGGACCGTGGAACACGATATCGCGCTCTTGAGGCGTGAGCTGGTTAAACGGCACGTCGGTGCGCACGCCCATCTCGCCTGCCACCTGCTTCATCAGATCCCACATGAGCGTACCCCAGGGAAGCACCGCGCCTTCGTTGATGGTCTTTGACTCGTCGGGCACCAGGCTCGCCTCGTCCACCTCGCGCATGACACCGGTGCCGCCACAGGTGGGGCATGCACCGCCACTGTTAAAGGCAAGGTCCTCGGCGCTCGGAGCGTAGAACTCGCGGCCGCACGTCGGACACGTGAGCGACAGGCCAGCCGCTACGTTAAGGCTCGGCTCCACGCGCGCCCCGCAGTGCGGGCACACGTGATGGGCGCAGCGGCTAAAGAGCAGACGCAGGCTATTGTTGAGCTCGGTCATGGTGCCAAAAGTGGAACGCACGCCCGGCACACTGGGGCGCTGATGCAATGCGAGCGCCGCCGGTACGTGCAGCACCTCGTCCACCTGGGCGTGCTCGGCCTGCGTCAGACGACGGCGGGTATAGGTGCTGAGCGCCTCCAGGTAACGGCGCGAGCCCTCGGCATAAAGAACCCCCAGCGCCAGCGAGCTCTTGCCCGAACCCGACACGCCGGCAATACCCACGAGCTTTCCCAGCGGAATATCGATATCGATGTCCTTGAGGTTGTGTACACGCGCTCCACGCACTTCGATAGCCTGCGGGCTCATCTTCTGTTCTGTCACCTTTATCACCCTACTCGTGCCATAAAATGCGATCGCTAATGAACGCGCCCAGCATGGGCACGGTAAATCGGACGAGGCCGTATCCGGCAGCCTCGATGACGCGCTCGCGAATCAGGCTTGCGCGATATTTACTCGCCCAGCTCTGGGTACGATCGCAGCGCTCAATGATATCCGCCATGTGTGTCGGCTTACCCTCGTCAGCAGCCATGGCCTCGATAAAGAGGCGTTGTGGACTGCGCAGCCCGTAATACAGAGGCGCGTCAACCGCTTCGTAGAACTCGGAGACGGCATCCGCATGGCCATCCTCGACATCGCACCTTTCAATGACCTGTGAGCCACGCCGGACGGCAGAGCGCCACATGTAATAGCCCACCAGCTGAACCATATAGGGATGCCCCATGCTCTTGTGTGCCGCAAGGTCCGCCGTCTCCGCGTCAACGTAAAGGCCAGCGTCTTTGACCGTCTGGATATATGAATCACGCACCTTGGGCAAAGAGATGGCCCCCAGCGTACGCTGCTGGGCACGTCGCAAAAACGTCACGCTCGGCTCTTCGAGCAGATCGTCAACCATACTGGGTAAGCCGGCGAACACCAGCGCAAGTCCGCGCTGGTCGCTATCGGGCAAGCCCGTGGCATCCTGGTCTCCGAGCACTTGCTGATAGAGAACGGCCAGCGCCGCCAGCTCCTCGATAGACGCAGATTGAGCCTCGTCAATCGCAAACAGTATGCCCTTGCCCGGACCGAGCTTCTTGAGGCGCTCGTTGACCAGCCCTCGTAACGTCTCGCCCTTTGCTCGCGCCGCCTCGACCGACACCCGGCCAAACGACGGCCCGAACTCCATTGACGTCACAACGGGTTTATTCGAGCGAAGCGCGTCGGCTAAGCGGTCGCATAAGCCAAGCGAAGCGGAATCGGAGACAACCACCCATCCGCACGCGCTGGCTAGACGTTGCAGCTCCCGCAGGAGAACCGTTTTGCCGCAGCCGCGGTTTCCCGTAATGAGCATGAGCCTACCCGGCGCTCCGGCGCCGTTATCGAGCCCTTCCTCGAAATCTTCGATGACCGACTCGCGACCGATGAGCATCGGAGGCCGCTTGCCTGGCGTTGGCTTAAAGGGATTTGGATTCATGTCGGCCTCCTCGGATTGGCAAACCCTGGCAATAGTTATACCAACTTGTACCGAGTTATACCAATAGCATGTGACAAAGGAACTGTCCCTTTGTCACATGTGGCCGAAAAACTCGGCGTCTGCTGCTCGCCAGGGGCGGAAGGTGGCGGGATCGACCTTTACGTGGGCTGCCTCGGGGACGTCGTACCATTTGACCGTGTAACCGGCGCCGTGAGAGCAAAAGACCGAATCGGGTGTGTTGGGCAGATCGGCCTCGGGCTCATAGGCGGCCGTCTCGATTACGCGCTCGGCATCATGGCAAGCCGCATAGCCGGCGAACTCCAGGTACAGATGCCCACGACCACTCGTGTAGGCAGCCACCTCCAGCGCGTAATCCTGCACCTCAGATGCCGGCACGCGACCCACAAGCTTCGCCCGGTCTCCCGCCATCGTCGGCGGCTCGTACTCGGCACCCATGCGCGTGGCATCCGAGAGTGCCCGGCCCACGCACTCCCCCGGCACCTCGAGCTCAAAGCGATACCACGGCTCCAACAGCACCGCCGCGCCGGCGTCACGCGCCTGCATCAAACCCTGGCGAATCGCGCGGTACGTGGCCTGGCGAAAATCGCCGCCCTCGGTATGTTTGGCATGCGCACGGCCGCCCGTGAGCGTAATGCGCACATCGGTGATGGGCGAGCCGGTCAGCACGCCCAGATGATCGCGCTCCATGGCGTTGGTGAGCGCCAGACGCTGCCAGTTAAGATCGAGCTCGTCGGTCGAGGTCACGGTGCCAAACTGTACGCCCGAGCCCGCCGGCAACGGCTCCAGGCGCAGATGCACCTCGGCATAGTGGCGCAGTGGCTCAAAGTGGCCCACGCCCTCGACCGGCTGCGAAATGGTCTCCTTATAGAGGATGCCGCCGGGCTCAAACTCGACCGCAAGGCCAAAACGATCGGCCAACACCCGCTGCACGACTTCGAGTTGCACGGCGCCCATCAACTGCAAATGAATCTGCTCAAGATGCGTATTCCAGCTTACGCCGAGCATGGGATCTTCGTCCGCCAACTCAGTCAACGCTTTGAACACCGTATGGACATCGTGTTCGCCCGGAAGCACCGTATAGGTGAGGACTGGCGCAATGACGGGCGCATCGCCCGCGGTCTCCGCGCCCAGGGCGTCCCCCGGGCGAACGTGCGCAAGACCCGTCACGGCACAAATACCGCCAGCAGCAACTTCTTGGGCAAGCTCATACTTCTCGCCGTTATAGATGCGTACCTGATCGACCTTCTGCTCCCATGCCTCGGCACCGGAACGTCCGCCAATCATCTGCTTGGCATGCAGTGTGCCGCCCGTCACCTTGACCCAGGTAAGACGCTCGCCACGGTCTCCACGACTCACGCGGTAGACACGCGCGGCGAACTCCTGGGGCCATGTTCGCTCGCGCATCAGAGCGCATATGCCGTCGAGTAGCTCTGCCACACCCTGGTCCTTGAGCGCCGAGCCCGCAAAGCAGGGAAACAACTTTCGTTCTGCGACCAGCCGCGAAAGCGTGGCAGTCGAAAGCTCCCCTGCGTCGAGAAACTCGTCGAGAGCCGCTTCATCCAACGCAGCAGCGTCCTCCTGAACGGCACCGCCCGCCAACAGTTCGTTGGCATCCAGGCAGCCTTCGGAAAGATGTTGCCCAAGTTGTGCCAGCAAAACATCGCGACCGGGATTCTCCAAATCGATCTTGTTGATAAAGATGAACGTCGGGATGTCATAGCGCGCAAGCAGGCGCCACAGGGTTTCGGTGTGCCCCTGTACGCCATCGTTGGCGCCTACCACCAGAATCGCGTAGTCCAGGGCACGCAGCGTGCGCTCCGCCTCGGCAGAAAAATCGACATGGCCGGGAGCGTCCACGAGCATAACGTGGGTGTCACCATGGTCGAGCACAGCCTGCGACGAGAAGATCGTGATACCGCGCTCACGCTCAATCTCGTTCGTATCCAGATGCGAGTCGCCATCGTCAACGCGGCCGCGCTTGCGAATGCGGCCCGCGTTAAACAGCATGGCCTCGGCCAGCGTGGTCTTGCCGGCATCGACATGCGCCAAGATTCCAACGACCGCTTGCTTCGACATGGCTCTCCTCTTATTGCAAGCCCATCGCACGCGGCAACGGGCACCCTCGTTCCACACTGGATGATACAATTTACGGGCCGGCGGGCGAAGCAGGCCCTATCCCCCGACCGAGCTCATCGCCCCGCGTTGCCGCGCGGCGATTTTCGTAGGTTCGCGCCTTGCGAAAGCCGGCTTGCAAAACAGCGCAGCGAACGAAAATGGCCCCACCCGGAGCCATTTTCGTTCGCGCGAATTGTTGATACGCGCCCTCGATCTTATGCCTCGCGCAGCCAGTCAAACGCAACACGCGGTGTGCCGTCCGACACATACACGATGCCGGCGCGCTCAAATCCGGCCTTGAGGCTCGCCCCCTGCATGGGCAGGTTGTCCTGATGCGTGTCGATGCGCAGGTGATCGGCACGCTCCTTGGCAAAGGCAAACATCGCGGCCGCGATACCGTGCACGGTGCCATCGGATGCCACGCGGTGCAGCACGGCGTACGGAGTGTCGCTACGCCATTGACCATCCTCAATTACGTCATAGCACTCGTCCGGGCCCGGCAAAAAGGCAAACGTCGCCACCACGTGGCCGTCGACTTCGCACACATAGCTGCCATCAGCGGCGATATCGGCAGCCAGCTGCTCGGCAGAAGGCGTGCCCTCGGGCCACTGCGTGGCGTTGCCATGCGTGCGCATAAAGGCGCGGGCCGCGTCATAGATAGCCATGACGGCGGGAATGTCGGTATCGAGGGTTTTTCTGATCATCACGCGGCGACCTCACGTTTATTGGTATCACTTTGATTGGGCAATGATACCAACGTTTTGAGAGAGGCGCGAAGCAGATGGGGAGCAAAAAGCGAGCCGCCTGGTCAAAGGCCAAAAGCGAGTTTTTGGGCGCTGCCACCGGCGGCGATATGAGCGACCTGTTTGTGCGCGAGGACGAGCGTCGCGACGCCTTGGACGCCGAGCGCGATGAGGCTTGGCGCTACAAATCGTGTGAGCGCAAAAACCGTTACGACACGCGCGCCGAGGCCGAGGCAGTTATGGCTGACTGCGAAAACCGCGGACGCCGCGGGCTGGCCTGCTACAGATGCGAATACTGCGGTGGCTGGCACCTGACATCGCACCCTTGGAAATAGGCCCCGCATCGGCACGGCACTGACGGAGCGCCAACCATCGCACGCAAGCTACGGGCGCGGCGGCACCAAAACATCGTAGCGAACGGCCTTGCCCGCAAGCTGATAGCTCGGCTTAACGCCGGCAAGCAGTGGCCCCTTCACCGGCCGCTTGATAACGACCTTGCGCGGGTGCACCGCAAGCGCAGCTTCGACCAGCGTCTCCTCATCGGCACACGGCTGTTCCAGATGATGCAAAAGTTGGAACTTCTTTTTCACCGCCGCGCTCTTGGTGCGCTCGGGAAACATGGGGTCCAGATACACCACGTCGGGGGCGGCAAGCTCGCCCCGCCCGATCAGCTCAGCCGTATGGCGAAGGCCGGCAATGCTGTCCTCGCCCGCATGTAAGCGCATGCGCGACACGGCAGCCACAAGCGCCGGATCATCTGCCGCGCGATCCAGGGCATCCTTGAGGAGCGCCGCGATCACGCAATCCTGCTCATACAGATCGACGGTAAAGCCCGCGGCCGCCAACAGCAGCGAATCCTCGCCAAAGCCTGCCGTGGCATCAATCGCCCATGGACACTCGATGCCTTTTGCGCGCGCAGCCTTTACCAACAGCTCTTGCTGCAGACGGCCCTGCTTGAGCCGCGGAAGCATGCGGCCGAAATCGGCGCGCAGCTCCATCGTGCCGTCGGTAAGCGTGAGGCCCTCGGGCTTCCCGGTCAGCTCAAGCCCCGCGGCCCGAGCAGCAGAAAAGGGATCGAAGACGCCCATGGACACTCCTTAACAAGCAAAACGAATACGTGAGCGCCGTTTATGCCAGCACCCAACCGTCCGCTATTGTCCCACATGCGACATGGTCCACAGCATCCCAATGCAAAGCACCGCCATCAATCCCGTGCACACGGCAGCGATCACGGAATCACTCATGCGCCTTCCCAACGACCGCGGCTCACGCACTTGCCCTGCTCCGTACATCATGGCTTCTCCTTCGGTCCAGCTCTTACCATGGCCCCATCATCGCAGCGCCGCGCATACGCTGCCATCGATTTGACTTACGCCCAGCTTTCTTTTTTGAAAGGTTGGACCGTGCGGGCAAGAGACGCTTTCAAACGCATGCATCGCCGCGTTGAACTACAATGTGCTTCACCATATGTGCAGTACATTGGGTGCGCCAAGTTGGCGTACTCGTATCGAAAGGACCAGCCATGAGCTTCACTCGCAAGACTCTCAAAATCCTTGCTCTCATCTACTTTGTTTTGGGCATCGCCAGCCTCGTCACCGCCGGCGTCGGTATCGCCACGGGCGGTCTCGATTCCACGTACGGTTCGTACGCCACGCTCGCAGCGGTCGTGCTTATCGCCAAGGGTCTCGTCGACCTTGCCGCAGGCGTCGCCGGTATCAAGGGCGCCAACAAGCCTTCGCAGGTGGACGGCGCGTTTAAGCTCGGTATTGTTGCCGCGGTCGCCACGCTTGCCCAAGCGGTGCTCACGCTTCCCGCGTTTGGCGGCGACGCCATCAACTTTGGCGCCTTTGTCATCGTGGTGTACGACCTGTTCTTTGTTCAGCAGGCACACGCCGTTAAGGCCGAGAACAAGGACCGCCTGTAAGCGCCCGCTTCTCATAACCTCTGTTTCAGCCAAGCAACTAAAAAGGGCCGATCGCGCATCTCCGCGGTCGACCCTTTACGTTTTCCCAGATAAAACCTGCCAAAATAAATCTGTCCCTTTTTGGTAGGTTAGTGGCGGTACTCGGCGATGATGAAGTCGATGTCGGTTTGAAGGGTGTCCAAATTTGCCAGGCGTTCTTTGTCGGAAGGGCGCGTACGGTAGTAGTACGGCGTCATCTGGAACACTGCCTCGATGTCGGCCTGGGTCTGAAGCGTAATATTCGCAGACACCCGCTGCATTCCGACTAACTCGAGCTCGGTGGTCTTCGGCAGCTTCTCATCGTTAAGGTACGGCGTGTCGTAGAGCACCTCCTTAAGCCCAAAGAGATGACGGGCGCCCGGCACCACGGTGTAGAGCGAGCCCTCTGGCGCCAGCACGCGGGCAAATTCGCGCTCGTTAAAGGGAGCAAAGAGCTCGGTCACCATATCGAAGGCGCCATCGGCCACGGGGATATCCTTCATATTGGCCACAAAATAGGTCGCATCGCCGCGCTTGGCGGCCAGGCGAACCATCTCTTTGCCCAAGTCGAAACCGTAAGCATCCACGCCCGGCACCGCGCCCATGGCGCTGGTGTAGTAGCCCTCGCCACAGCAAATATCGAGCAACGTCATGGGGCCGTTCGTAGACGCGGCGCGCCCAGACACCTGCTTGCGCACCAGCTCAACCATCGCATCGCGCAACGGCGCATAGTATCCACGGTTCAGAAAGTCACGACGGCTGCGTGCCTGCGACTTGGGATCGCCCATGGAGTCGCCGCTCTTGGACGAACGTAGTAGATATAGATAGCCCTCGCGAGCTCGGTCAAACCGGTGTCCGCCCGCACATGCAGCACCACGCTCGTCGTCCACCAACGGCTCATGGCAAACGGGACACAACAACATGGCAACTCCTTAGCGCGAACAACACAACGCCCACCATTGTCGCACGCCTTCCCCACCTAGTCATTGGGGACGTTCTTGAAGGACTAATCGTTTAAGAACGTCCATTACAGTCGAAATTGTCAGCCCGGGACCGTCTCGGGCTACGATTGAGGCGCGCCCAGAACGGGCCGCCGACCGGGCGCCCGCGCACGGCCGAACGTCCCTGCCCCCGAGAGGGCCCGTTGGGTGCTG
>DBFRXD010000015.1:0-2872 GCA_048502435.1 Collinsella aerofaciens | reverse complement strand
GGCCTGCTTGTCCTTGGCGGCATCGTACTCGGAGTTCTCCGAAAGGTCGCCGAACGCGCGGGCTTCCTTGATGTCCTCGACGATCTCCTTGGCGTAATCGCCCTCACGCCAAGCGAGCTCCTCGACGAGCTTCTGGCGGCCCTCAGCGGTCAGTACGATCTGGCTTGCGTCCATACGGATATCTCCCCAACTCTGATCAAACAATCAACTGTCAACAAAACGAAAAAGACCGGCTAGCCTGCGGGCAAGCCGGTCAGGTGCTCACCCCAAAGGGATGGGACTACTCTGCGTCCGCGTCGCTGTCCTCTGCCTGCTTCTTCTTGGCAGCAGCGAGCTTGGCCTCGAGCTCAGCGATCTCCTTGTCCTCCTCGGACTGCTCGACCACGACCTCCTCGGCCTGCTTGGTCTCGGCCTTATCGTCGCCCTCCATACCCTCGCGGATATTCTTGACGGTAGAGCCGAGAGACTTGCCGAGCTTCGGCAAGTTCTTGGGCCCGAAGATAATCAGGACAACGACGAGAATAATGATGAGCTCAGGAGCCCTCAGTCCAAACATGTAGACCTCCACAATACAGCGAGACAAGCTCGAATGAGTATACCGCGGGTATCGCGGTATCACAACACTAGCTAAAAAAAGGGACCGCAAGAAGCGGTCCCTCCTCATGCTCTGGTCGGGTTGACTGGATTTGAACCAGCGACCCCTGCGTCCCGAACGCAGTGCTCTACCAAACTGAGCCACAACCCGTTAGCTCGACTATAATAACAAAGATTTTCGCCGCGTGCTAGAGAAATTTTTATTTCTTTGGCGCGTCGATTTGAACCGTGTTGGGAATAAGCTCAGTCGCGCAGGTCCACCAGCCATTTTGCTGGGCAGCATCGGCAAGCCTTTCGGCCGTGGCAGCGGTGTCGCAAATGGCAAACGAGCAGGCACCCGATCCGCACACATCTACAGCAACGGTTCCGTCCTGTTTACGCAGCCAGTCGAGGACCGTTTGAATCTGCGACTCCATCTGTGCGGAAATGACACCAAGGTTGTTATGGATGAGTGCATATGCTGTCTCGGCATCACCAGCACGCAAGGCAGAAGCTATCGCGCCGGGCTTGTCCGCAGGCACCGAGGCCTCGTCAAAACGTCGATAGGCTTCAATTGTCGAAACGCTTGCCTCGCGCGGCTTGACCAGCACGACGGGCGTCGCGGGCAGCGCGGGGTACTCAGTTGCCAGCACGTCTCCCCCACCTACGTAGAACGCAGGACTCGCGTGCAAAAAGAACGGGACGTCAGCACCAATGCCCCGCGCAATATCGTCGAGCGCAGAGTCGGTGCGATCAATGCCCCAGAGCTCTGCCAAGGCGACAATGACCGCGGCCGCATCCGTCGAGGGGCCGCCCAAGCCGGCGCACAATGGAATGCGCTTCTCAATCGTCACGCAGATGTTTGCCTCGCGACCATAATGCTCGGCCATAGCAACCGCAGCCCGATACGCCGTATTCTTTTGCATGGGAAAATCTGATGCCGGAACCGTCTGGACGGTCAGCGCCTGCGCCGGCGTGACCGTCACGGTATCGGAAAGACCGACGGCCGCCATCAGGGAATCGACCCTGTGGTAGCCGCGGTCATCGCGCTCGGTATGAACCCCCAGGTAGAGGTTAATCTTTGCCGGCGCGGAAAGAGTCAGGGACCGATCGGTCACCGTTAATGCTCCTCGAGCTGATTGCCGAGCGGGGTAAAGATATGCTCGCCGCTCTCGGGGTCGAACAGCTCGACCTGACCGGTGAGCACATCGATATACTGGTAGGACTGACGCGACTTGCGGCCACGACGCTCGTCAACCTCGACGATAAAGACGGCGGGGTGGACGCTCTTGATGGTGCCCATGCGCTCGACGACGCGGGTGCGGCCCATGTTGGCCTTCACCTTGACGCGATCGCCCACCATATCGGTCAGCTTCTCGTGGATGTCGTCGACGTGATTGACTTCCATCTCTTCCATGAACAGGGCCTCCAGAAGGTGCAATTCAAAAAGGGGATAATACCCCTAAGATAGACAAAACTCTAATACTATAGCACCCTGCTGCCGCCATACGCAAGTAGCTAAATAAGCCCCGTCCCAAATACGTACCAGACGACAATCTCGCATGACCAGTTGTTACGTGGTTTGGTAAAACCGCGTAACCTAAAGGTTGTCGGTGTCCAGGACGATGGTGAATGGGCCGTCGTTGACCAGGTCGACCTTCATGTCGGCGCCAAAGATACCGTGCGCCACATGCTCAACGTCCTCGCGCACAAGCGTCAAGAAGTACTCGTAGAGCTCGTTGGCGACATCGGGGGCGCCGGCATCCGTAAACGATGGGCGGCGGCCGTGACGGCAATCGGCGAACAGCGTGAACTGCGACACCACGAGAACCTCGCCGTCGACATCGGCAAGTGCCAGGTTGGTCTTGCCGTTCTCGTCCTCGTTAATGCGCAAGCCCCGGAGCTTGCCCCACAGCTTATCGGCCTCGGCGCACGTGTCGTCGTGGCCAACGCCCAGTAGCACCAGATAGCCGCGCCCAATTTTGCCCACGCACTCGCCGTCGACCGTCACGCCGGCGTTGAGCACGCGCTGCACCACCGCACGCACGGCCTACTCCTCGCCCGTCAGTTTGGCGGATAGGTGCTCGAGCGCGTGGAAACGATGGCTGATGGCGTTCTTCTCGTCCGCCGTCAGCTCGGCCATGGTCTTGCCCGGCGTGTCGACCGGCAGGAACAGCGGGTCATAGCCAAAACCATGGTCGCCGCGGCCCTCGTGCGCGATAACGCCCTCGCAGGCGCCCTCGCCATAGGTAACCAGACCGTCCGTGTCGATGAGCGCGACGACGCTCATAAAGCGCGC
>DBFRXD010000014.1:0-12721 GCA_048502435.1 Collinsella aerofaciens | reverse complement strand
TGGCATGGGAGCCTCCCAACCTCGTTGCGGCGCGGCTGCGCCTATGGCACTTCAACATCATTGTCGCAGCCCCGACCCGCGGTCACGAGCGGGGGCTCCTATCTTTTTAGTGCCCTCGGATTGGGTCATAGTGTCTGTCGGACGAGACCATGGACAAGATGGCCGAGGCCAACAACGGCCTGACCGGCTTCCACATCCATGTGTGCGAGGGCATGAACGACGTGTGGGACTCCCGCCTCAACCGCGGCGGCATCAGCCCCGTCGAGCGCCTACTGCAGCACAACCTGCTCGGTCCCGACACCATGCTCGGCCACTGCATCCATGTGACGCCCGCCGAGATGGATATCGTCAAGGAGTCCGGCACCTGGCTCGTCAACAACCCCGAATCCAATATGGGCAACGCCGTGGGCTGTGCCCCCGTGCTCGAGTTCTTCCGCCGCGGCATTCCCGTGTGCATGGGCACCGACGCCTACACTCACGATATGCTCGAGAGCCTCAAGGTCTTCCTGATCATTCAGCGCCACAACGCCGCTATGCCCAACGTGGGCTGGTGCGAGGCCATGACCATGCTGTTCGAGAACAATGCCAAGATGGCGAGCAAGTACTTCGATCGCAAGCTTGGTGTGCTCGAGGCCGGCGCTGCCGCCGACGTCATCGTTATGGACTACAAGCCTTTTACGCCGTTGAGCGAGGAGAACATCGACGGCCACATGCTCTTTGGCATGATGGGCAAAAACTGCCGCACCACCATCATCAACGGCCGCGTCCTGTACAAGGATCGCGAGTTCGTTGGCATTGATGAGGACAAGATCAACGCGTGGACCATGGCTGAGTCCAAGAAGCTCTGGAGCGCGCTTAACGATCGCGTGTACTAATTCCAATTGGAGATTCGCGCGCGTCGTATGTTTCGCCGCATCCGACGCGCGTATAGGCGGCCTCCGCGGGGTCGCCGGCGCTGTGCTAGCGCTACACCGTATTTGCGCCCGCCGCGCGGTCTCGCCGGGCGTTACAGAGAGGAGCTCATTATGAGCGACATCATGAGGCCGATCCCGTTTTCGCAGCTGATGAACTGGATCATCGAGGAGCACAAGACTCGGGGCGCCATCTTTGGCGTGCGCAAGATGGTCACGGCCAACCAGGAGGGCGCGCTTCCCATTTTTGACGAGCGCATCGAGACCCCGTTTGGCCCGGCCGCCGGCCCCAACACGCAGCTTGCCCAGAACATCGTGGCATCCTACGTGGCCGGTTCACGCTTCTTTGAGCTCAAGACCGTTCAGGTGATGGACGGCGAGGAACTCTCCAAGTGTGTGAACAAACCCTGCATCGTGGCGCAGGACGAGTGCTACAACTGCGAGTGGTCGACCGAGCTCGAGGTTCCGCAGGCCTTTGCCGAGTACGTGAAGGCATGGTTTGCCTGCCACCTGATCGCTCGCGAGTACGGCCTGGGCAGCCCGGACGGCTTTGTCTTTAACATGTCCGTGGGCTATGACCTCGAGGGCATCAAGAGCCCCAAGGTCGACGCCTACATCGAGGGCATGAAGGACGCCAGCGGCTCCGACGTCTGGAACGAGTGCCGCGCATGGGCGCTCGCCAACCTGGACAAGTTTGAGCATGTTGACGCCGCGTTTGTCGAGTCCATCCCGGCGCGCGTCTCCAACTCCATCACCGAGTCCACCCTGCACGGCTGCCCGCCGGCCGAGATCGAGCGCATCGCGACCTATCTGATCACCGAGAAGGGCCTCAACACCTACATCAAGTGCAACCCCACGCTGCTGGGCTATGAGTTTGCACGCCAGCGTCTGAACGAGCTGGGCTTTGACTACATCGTCTTCGATGACACGCACTTCCGCGAGGATTTGCAGTGGGCCGATGCCGTGCCTATGTTCGAGCGCCTGATTGCCCTGTGCGCCGAGCGCGGCCTGGAGTTTGGCGTCAAGCTGACCAACACCTTCCCCGTCGACGTGACGAGAAACGAGCTGCCCTCTACCGAGATGTACATGTCCGGCCGTTCGCTGTTCTCGCTGACCATCGAGGCCGCCCGCCGCATTACCGAGCAGTTTGACGGTAAGCTGCGCATCAGCTACTCCGGCGGTGCTACGGTCTACAATATCCGCGCCCTGTATGATGCCGGCATTTGGCCCGTCACCCTGGCGACCGACGTTCTCAAACCCGGTGGCTACGAGCGCTTTAGCCAGATGGCCGGCGAGTTTACCGACCTGGACGGCAAGCCGTTCGCGGGTGTCTCTCTCGAGGCCGTGACCGCGATCCAGACCGACTCGCTCACCAACCCGCTCTACAAGAAGCCGCTGCGCCCGCTGCCCGACCGCAAGGTCGCCGGCAAGAGCCCGCTTTCCGACTGCTTTACCACGCCGTGCCGCACGAGCTGCCCTATCCAGCAGGATATTCCCGCCTACCTGGCGGCTGTTGACGAGGGTCGCTACGAGGACGCGCTCAACATCATCATCGAGCGCAACGCCCTGCCGTTCATTACCGGCACCATTTGCCCGCATCCCTGCGGCCGTGCCTGCGAGCGTACGTTCTACGAGCCCGAGGGCGCCCAGATTCGCGCCAGCAAGCTCAAGGCCGCCCGCGAGGCCATGACCGCGGTGCTGCCCAAGCTGCGCGCCCAGGCTATCGCCAAAGACGGCGAGCGCAACGTTGCCGTTATTGGCGGCGGCCCGGCCGGCCTGGCGACGGCGTTCTTCCTGACGCGCGCCGGCGTGCCCGTCACCATCTTTGAGGCCCGCGATTCGCTCGGCGGCGTGGTCCGTCACGTCATCCCCGAGTTCCGTATCGCCAGCGACGATATCTCCCACGATGCTGAGCTCTGCCTGGCCTTTGGCGCCAAGGTGCAGCTCAACGCCCGCGTGGAGTCCATTGACGAGCTCAAGGCCCAGGGCTTTACCGACGTGGTCGTGGCCACCGGTGCCTGGATGCCCGGCTCTGCGGGTTTGGGCGAGGGTGCCGAGCTCGACGTGCTGGAGTTCCTCGAGGCCGCCAAGAAGGGCGAGAAGCTCGAGCTGGGCGAGGACGTCGTAGTCATTGGCGCCGGCAACACCGCCATGGATGCTGCCCGCGTGGCCAAGCGCCTGGCTGGTGTGAAGAACGTGCGCCTGGTGTATCGCCGCACCAAGAAGCAGATGCCTGCCGACGAGGAAGAGCTCGATCTTGCTCTTGCCGACGGCGTTGAGTTCTGCGAGCTACTGGCACCCAAGGCACTTAACGGCGCCGTGCTGACCTGCGATGTTATGGAGCTCGGCGAGCCGGATGCAAGCGGCCGTCGCAGCCCCGTCGCCACGGGCGAGACCGTCGAGCTTTCCGCCACCACGGTGATCTGCGCCGTGGGCGAGGGCATCGACGCCAGCCTGTACGACGCCGCGGGCGTCGAGCACGACCGTCGCGGCCGCCTTGCCGCCACCTCCACCGGTGTCGAGGGCGTCTGGGCTGCGGGCGACTGTCGCCGCGGTCCGGCTACCGTGGTCGAGGCCATTGCCGACGCCGCCGAAGTCGCCCGCGCCATCGCCGGCGTGGACTTTAACAAGTACGCCGACTGCAACGAGCAGGCCGGTCGCGAGGACACCTGCTACGAGCGTAAGGGGTCGCTGTGCCGTGACAAGCGCAACTGCACCAAGACCCGCTGCCTGGGCTGCGGCTCGGTGTGCGAGGTCTGCTGCGACGTGTGCCCCAACCGCGCCAACGTTGCCATTAAGGTGCCGGGCTTGGCCAAGCATCAGGTCGTCCACGTCGACGGTATGTGCAACGAGTGCGGCAACTGCGCCGTGTTCTGCCCCTACCAGGAGGGCCGTCCCTACAAGGACAAGCTCACCCTGTTCTGGAGCGAGGAGGACATGGAGAACTCCGAGAACGAGGGCTTCCTGGCCGTGGACGAGGATCACTTTAAGGTCCGCGTCGCCGGCACGGTCCGCACCGTCTCGGTCGATGCCGTCAACACCGGTCTGCCCGAGGCCGTCCGCCTGACCATCAGGGCCGTGCGCGACAACTATTCGTACCTTCTTAAGAAATAGGCGAGTCTCTTATGGCCAAATCCATTCAACATCACGTGGCTTACGTTGCCTGCGGAAGTGGTTGCGCCTCCGCAGGCGGCGACGCCCGCTGCAGCGAAGGCTGCATTGGCTGTGGCGCCTGCGTCACGGCCTGCCCCCACGGCGCTATTGCGCTGGTCGATGGCATCGCCCGCGTGGATCGCTCCAAGTGCACGGGCTGTGGCCTGTGCGGCATGGCGTGCCCGCAGCGCGTGATTGCCTTCGTTCCCGGCTACCAGAACATTCTGGTGCGCTGCAACAACACCGATAAGGGCGCCATTGCGCGCAAGATCTGCGACACGAGCTGCATCGGTTGCGGCATGTGCGCCAAAAAGTGCCCTGCCGGCGCTATCCGCATCGAGGACAACTGCGCCCATATCGACGGCGTGGACTGCCTGTCGTGCGGCATGTGCGCCGTCGTCTGCCCTCATGGCGCCATCCACGACCGCACCGGCATCGCCGCCGGCGTGTAGAAGGGAATCACCATGGCACAGGAATTCACTTTTACCGTTAACGGCGTCGAGCGCACGACGACCCAAAACAAACCGCTGCTGCGCTACCTGCGCGACGACCTGCATATCCATTCCGCCAAGGACGGCTGCTCCGAAGGTGCTTGCGGTACCTGCACCATCCATGTGGACGGTGCGGCCGTCAAGGCGTGCGTGCTGACCACCGCTCTTGCCGCCGGCCGCAACATTGTGACCGTCGAGGGCCTGCCCGAGGACGTGCGCGAGGCCTTTGTGTACGCCTTTGGCGCCGTGGGCGCCGTGCAGTGCGGGTTTTGCATTCCCGGCATGGTCATGGCGGGTGCAGCGCTCATCGCCGAGGACCCCGAGCCTACCGAGGAGCAGATCAAGTACGCCATTCGCGGCAATGTCTGCCGTTGCACCGGCTACAAGAAGATCATCGAGGGCATTTCGCTGGCAGCTGCGGTGCTCCGCGGCGAAAAGCAGATCGACGAGGACCTGGAGCGCGGTGACGACTACGGCGTGGGCAAGCGCGCCTTCCGTATCGACGTGCGCAAGAAGGTGCTCGGCGAGGGCAAGTATCCCGACGACATCGACGGGCTCGATCAGCCGGGCCTGACCTATGCCAGCGCCGTGCGCTCCAAGTATCCGCGCGCCCGTGTGCTCTCCATCGATACCTCCAAGGCCGAGGCCCTGCCCGGTGTGGTGGGCATCCTGCGCGCCGAGGACGTGCCGGTCAACCAGGTTGGCCACCTTATCCAGGACTGGGACGTCATGATCGCCCAAGGCGATATCACCCGCTGCGTGGGTGACGCCATCGTGCTGGTGGTTGCCGAGGACGAAGCGACGCTCGAGAAGGCCAAGAAGCTCGTAAAGATCGATTACGAGCCGCTGGAGCCCGTGCGTAACATTGTCGAGGCCAAGGCTGCCGACGCCCCGCGCCTGCACGACAGCTTCTTTGCCTTTGGCAACACGGTGGAGCTCAAGGACAACGTGTGCCAGAGCCGCCATGTGACGCGCGGCGACGCCGCCAAGGCGCTGGCAGAGAGCGCATTTACCGTGACGCAGCGCTTTACCACGCCCTTTACCGAGCATGCCTTCTTGGAGCCAGAGTGCGCCGTTGCCTTCCCGTACAAGAACGGCGTCAAGGTGCAGTCGACCGACCAGGGTGCCTACGACACGCGCAAAGAGTGTGCCCACATGTTTGGCTGGGACAGCGAGCCCGAGCGCGTGGTCGTCGAGACCATGCTCGTGGGCGGCGGCTTTGGCGGTAAGGAGGACGTTTCGGTCCAGCACCTGGCCGCGCTCGCCGCCTATAAGTTCCAGCGTCCTGTGAAGTGCAAGCTCACGCGTGCCGAGTCGCTCGCTTTCCATCCCAAGCGCCATGCCATGGACGGCACCTTTACGCTGGGCTGCGACGCCGAGGGCATCTTTACCGGTCTGGACTGCGAGATCAACTTTGATACCGGCGCCTACGCGTCGCTGTGCGGCCCGGTGCTCGAGCGCGCCTGCACGCATGCCGTCGGCCCCTACAAGTACCAGAACACCGACATTCGCGGTTTTGGCTACTACACCAACAACCCGCCTGCCGGTGCGTACCGTGGCTTTGGCGTTTGCCAGTCCGAGTTTGCACTCGAGAGCCTGATCGACCTACTGGCCGAGAAGGTCGGCCTGGATCCGTGGGAGATCCGCTACCGTAACGCCATCGAGCCGGGCGAGGTTTTGCCCAACGGCCAGATCGCCGATTGCTCCACGGCGCTTAAGGAGACGCTGCTCGAGGTCAAGGATGCCTATTACGCGCATCCCGGACACGCCGGCATCGCCTGCGCCATGAAGAACGCCGGCGTGGGCGTGGGCCTGCCCGACGCCGGTCGCTGCAAGATTCGCATCGAGGGTGGCCGCGCCGTGGTCTACGCCGCCACGTCCGACATCGGCCAGGGCTGCAACACGGTCTTTTTGCAGGACGTTGCCGAGGCGTGCGGTCTGCCGCTGAGCTGCATCGCCAACGGCGAGTGCTCCACCGAGAACGCTCCCGACTCCGGCACCACGTCTGGCTCGCGCCAGACGGTCGTAACCGGCGAGGCCGTGCGCGGTGCCGCCTTCCTGCTGCGCGACGCCATGGTTGGCATCGAGGCCGGCAAGCCCGCACCCGATACTCCCGTGAGCGCGCATGGCGACGGCGTCAAGATCGAGTACGACGACGGTCACGCCTATCAGCTGCACACGCAGGAGCTCGTCGCCGGCCAGGGTATGCATCCTCAGGATCCCGCGGCCGCCATCAAGGCGCTCGAGGGATGCGAGTTTGGCTACGTGTACCTGGAGCCGACCGACAAGCTGGGTGCGGATGTTCCCAACCCCAAGAGCCACATCTGCTACGGCTTTGCCACGCATGTGGTTATTTTGGACGACGACGGCCGCGTGAGCGAGGTCTATGCCGCGCACGATTCCGGCAAGGTGGTCAACCCCATCTCCATTCAGGGTCAGATCGAAGGCGGCGTGCTCATGGGTATGGGCTATGCGCTTACCGAGGACTGGCCGCTCAAGGACTGCGTGCCCCAGGCTAGGTACGGCACACTCGGACTGTTCCGTGCGCCCGAGATTCCGGATATCCACGCCATCTACGTGGAGAAGGACGAGCTACTGCCCGTGGCATACGGCGGCAAGGGCATCGGCGAGATCGCAACGATCCCCACGGCGCCCGCCGTGCAGAATGCCTACCGCGCGTTTGACGGCAAGCTGCGTCCGGATCTGCCCATGGTGGATACGCCCTACAGCCGCGCCCGTCACCGCGGGTAGGGTAGGGCGCGGACAGCCATTGCTGATGGGCTGTTCGCGCTCAGCATCAACTACATACGCTGTGCCTTTGGCCCCGGCTCCATCGCGAGTCGGGGCCTTTTGTTTGGAGCGGAAACTGTATCCCGGATTCGACGCTCAGAATGGGATTCGTTTTCCGGCAGAGCCTCAAATGGAGCATGCGCCCCAGGACCCGCAACGGCGCCGCCGCGCAACTATGTGTCCGCACGGGCAGCTACGCTTACTGTGAAGTGACCGTTCGAGAAACGAGCGACAAGCAACGAAGAGAGGCCCTAACCGTGTCATCTGAAAAAGGCGCCGTGTATCTCGGCTATCGATACGACGAACTTTGCGCGCCAGATTGTGCTGGACTTTGAGTTTGCGCCGGTGCCAAAGCAGCGCCAACGCCGTGGACTGCGCAATGAGATTATCGAGGTCGGCGCCGTCAAGCTTGACTATCACGGCAACGTTATGGGCGATTTCTCGCAGTTTGTGCAGACAGAATTTACCGAAGGCGTTGCGTTTCCCGTCCGCGAGCTTGCGGGGATATCGGCCGTGGACACTGCGATGGCCGATCCGCTCTATGTGGTGATCAAAGGCTCGGCGATTGGATCGGTCGCTACTCCGCCCAGGTGGTCTGTTGGAGCGGGGCGGATCGTCGACAGCTTTTGACCGAGTGCCAGGCAAAACACATCGATCTTGCCGCATTTCCTACGGATTGGGCCGACCTGCAGGCGTTTTACACTTCGATTATGGACGTGGGCAGCCACGGGTGTGTTTCTTTGAGTGACGCGGCGACGTGGTTTGGCATCGAGTTCGACGAGTCGACGGGCCACGTCCACAGTGCCCTGGCCGATGCGCGCGTGACCGCTAAGTTGCTCAAGCAGGTGATGGATGGGGACTACCGCGTGAGTCCGCGCGCCCAGGAGATCCGCCAACGGTGGGGGATGGGCGAGCGACCCCAGACGCGCCTTTCCAAGAAGTGCCCCGAGCTGGGCGACCTGCTGCTGAAGCTGAAGGCGGAGGGGGTAAGCCTTTTGAGAACGCCATTCGGTTTGGCATGGCGGGGCTGTAAGCGCGACTCCGCCCTGCCGTTTGAATCGAAGCGTCAACCAGTATGACGAGCTGTCTGGTCTGTCTGCCTACGCCCCCGCAATCCCGCGCGCTGCACTCAGCAGCTCGTACTCCCTTTGGCTCCACTGACGCAGCTCGGCCGCGCGTACGGCATCTCGACACAGGTCCAGGAACACCTCGGCTCCCTCGCAGAAGCACTCGCGGGCAAAGGCGCCCGAGCCGTCCGCAACGCACGCGCCGTCGGCAAAGAGCTTCCAGCTAGACGGCTCGCGCGAGTCATCTCCGAGTAGCTTGATCTGCAGCACATGCGGGCTGCCGGCGGCGCAGAGTTCTTCCTCGAGCACCTGCACCGTAAAGCGCATCTGGTGGGAGAGGCTGCTCTTGATCATGGCCGAGGCGTAGCCATTTGGCTTATCCAGAAGATGCATGTGATTCGGTTTGACGACCAGGTTGTGGAAGTTACGCTCGCTGCGCACAGAGAAATTGTCCATACGGACTCCTTTCATCGATGTTGGCAGGGCCACCGTGCCTCTTGGCCGGTTGGTGTCGGGATCGTGGAGCCAACTCTCTACCCCGACTCTGGATAAAACACGCCCGCTCCTTGCGGGCACGATGGAGTCTATCAACGTGTACGGACAGAAATCAAGCGCCGCTTGCGAAATGACGCGCGGGCGGCGCTTGATTTCGCCGGCTGTCGCTAGGCTTAAATCCGAAATAGTGTCGAAATCTCCCGTATAAAAGTACGGAAAAGTGTCGAAATAGGAACTTTAAAACTTCGGAAAAGTGTCAAATTCGATAGGCAAATTATCCGGAAAAGTGTAGCTGGATGACAAAACGGCACTTAGAAGCCGGTGCTGGATGCGGGATCCTGCGGCCGCCTTCAGCCCTCGCTACTCGTCGTCCCCGTCGTTGGGGTCGCCCTTGAGGGTGTTGATGTCCAGGTACTGGTTATCGTCCTCTTTTTGCTGGGTCTCCGACTCCGCTTGGGTGGGGCCGCGGAACAGCTGGAATCCCTCAAACGCAATGGCGCCGAGCAGGGCAATGACAATGGCGATAAAGGCAACCTTGACTGCCTGCGGAAATTCCGAGAAACGCAGCGCCTTTTCCTCGGCGTAATAATCGGCGAAGCGCTCTTCGCCCGTGCTTTTGGTATACGCCGGCGCGGACGCGGCCTCCGGGTCATATTCCGGCGCAGGCGTGGCGGCGTACGGATCGTTGAGATAATCGCTTGATGCGGTGCCATAATCCTCGGTCTCGATGCGATCGTTGCCTGCATAGCCATCGGAATAATCGGAATATGCCGCACCGCCCTCATAGTCCGCGGCGCTCGTGTTGGCGGCAAAAAGCGGGTTAACTGGAACATCGAGCGCCGGCATGCCGGTAGAGGTCTCATCCAGATCGGCTGCAGCCCAGGAATCGTAGGCAACCTGATGGGCAACGGGCTCATCGAGCCTTGCGACCGGAGGCTTGCGTGCCGCGGGAACGGGCAACTGCTGGGCGTTGTACATAACGGTGCTGTCGGCCGATTTGCCCTGCGTCGCTGCAGCGAGAAATGCCGCCGTCTCGGACGGGTCACTTGCGGGGCGGGGAGCTGGTGTGGGCGCCGAAGTGGGTGCGGGCGTAGGCGCGGGCGTCGAAACAGGCGACTGCGCAGGAGTCGGCGCAGGTGCGGACTTAGGCGCAAGTGCGGGATTGGGGCTTGACGGGCGAGCCCCGCCGCCCATGAGTTCGTCGGCGGTCCACGGGCGATCATCCATCACATCGTCAAGGCTCAGTGAAAACAGGTCGTCTTCACCCTCATCGAACATGCGGTGCACATGTCCACCAATTGCCGGAATCAATCCGCGACCGGTGCATGATGCCTTGCTCAACGCCATTCTGTTCCACCCTTTCGAAATACTAATGACATCGATTATATGGAACTTTCCAAGCGGCTCGGTCTTGGATTCATGCTTTCCAGAACTCGCGCCCAAAAGGGGAGGGGTAATCCAGGCGAGTGCCTACTTGTCGCCTGCTGCCGCCTTGGCCTCATTGAGGTAGCTATAGAAGCTGTACTTGGAGATGCCAAAGAACTCGCAGGCGCGTTCGCTCGACTTGGAAATGAGGAAGGCGCCGCGACGGTCGAGGTAGCCAATGGCACGAATGCGCTCGTCTTTGGTCATGAGCGCCGCGGGCTTGCCCACAAACTGCTCGCACTCGTGCAGCAGATCCTCGAGCAGGTCGCCGATGTTCTTGGTAATGGGCTCGGGCTCGGTGTAGCCCGAGCCGCCGGTGCCGGTAAAGGCGTCGAGCGAACGCTCAAAAGCCTTCATAAGCGTAATGTCAAAGTTAATGCCCAAAATGCCGACGGGCTTGCCCTCGTCGTTGCGGATAAAGATGGTCGAGGACTTGAGCAGCTTGCCATCGGCGGTTTTGGTGAGGTACGGCTCGCGGTCGTGTACGTCGGTGGTGCCCTCGTGCATGGACTCAAGCACAATATGGCTGGGGCCGTCACCCAGTTTGCGCCCGCTGACGTGGCCGTTTTCGATCACTACGATGGAGTGGTCCACGTCATCGGTCTCCAGATCGTGGACGACGATTTCGCAGTTGGGGCCAAATTGGAGCGCCAGGCCGTGTGCAAGGCGCTTGTAGAACTCAATCTGTGCGGGGGTCATGGGTGCCTTCCTAAAAATTAGTTTGGGCTCACTGTGCCATAAACCCCACTTGTTCGCAAATAACGAAAGCGTCGCTGTGTTATGTGACCGTTCGGCGGCGAAAAGGTACCGATTACGGCAACAAACAATTTGTTAGGTTTTCCAATCAAAAAGTGTGATAGAACAGTGCTAACAAACTTTTTGTTTGGCATCCACATAAAAGTTCAGCCGTGTGAATGGGATCGGGCTGAAACGCGTATGCGGGGGCCGGCAAGAGAGGACTTAAGGAGTTCACCGTATGGCCGATAAGATCCAGTGGGCGGGCAACACGATGCCCAAGAGCGATGACAAGCACTTGGGAATCATGAGCCTCGACCACGTGAAGAAGGCCCGTGCCTTCCACCAGTCGTTCCCCCAGTACACCGTCACTCCGCTTGCCCGCCTGGATGGCCAGGCCGCGCGCCTGGGCCTGTCCAACCTGTGCGTTAAGGACGAGAGCTATCGTTTTGGCCTCAACGCCTTTAAGGTTCTGGGCGGTTCGTTTGCCATGGCCAACTACATTGCCGACGAGACCGGCAAGGACGTTGCCGAGTGCACCTTCGATTACCTGACCTCCGATCAGCTTGCCAAGGACTTTGGCCAGGCTACCTTCTTTACCGCCACCGACGGCAACCATGGCCGCGGCGTGGCATGGGCTGCCAACAAGCTGGGCCAGAAGGCCGTCGTGCACATGCCCAAGGGTTCCACCAAGCCCCGCTTCGATAACATCGCCGCCGAGGGCGCCACGGTGACCATCGAAGAGGTCAACTACGACGAGTGCGTGCGCATGGCCGCCGCCGAGGCCGATGCCTGCGAGCGCGGCGTCATCGTTCAGGACACCGCCTGGGAGGGCTACGAGAAGATTCCGTCTTGGATCATGGAGGGCTACGGCACCATGGCTTCCGAGGCTGCCGAGCAGCTGCGCGAGATGGCCATCAACCGCCCGACGCACGTCTTTGTCCAGGCTGGCGTGGGCTCGCTCGCCGGCGCCGTGGTGGGCTACTTCACCAACCTGTATCCCGATAACCCGCCCACCTTTGTCGTGGTCGAGTGCGCTCCGGCCGCCTGCCTGTACAAGGGCGCTGCCGCCGGCGACGGCGACCCGCGCATCGTGGACGGCGACATGCCCTCCATCATGGCCGGCCTGTGCTGCGGCGAGCCCAACATCCTGGGCTGGGATATCCTGCGCAACCACACCACCGCGTTTGTGTCCTGCCCCGACTGGGTCACCGCTCGCGGCATGCGCACCCTGGGCGCTCCCGAGAAGGGCGACCCGCGCGTCATCTCCGGCGAGTCCGGCGCAGTGACCACCGGCCTGGTCGAGACCCTCATGCTTGATCCCGAGTACGCCGAGCTCAAGGAGCTCATCGGCCTGGACAAGACGAGCTCCGTGCTCTGCTTCTCCACCGAGGGCGACACCGATCCGGATCAGTACCGTCGCATCGTCTGGGAGGGCGAGTACCCCACCTGCTAGCAGACTGACCTGTCCGGAGGCAGCCGGAGGACTTTACTCCCTGCTCGGACAGTCCTGCTCGCACGGAGAGCACATTAAGTGCTCTCCGGCTCGTGCGGAACTCGCGACGGAGCAAAGTCCTCCGTCCGCCTCCTATGGTTACTTGCTTGTGGGGCGCTCAACCTCACGCTGCTTGGCACAAGTGATCTATCTGAAATA
>DBFRXD010000013.1:0-9063 GCA_048502435.1 Collinsella aerofaciens | reverse complement strand
TGGCATGGGAGCCTCCCAACCTCGTTGCGGCGCGGCTGCGCCTATGGCACTTCAACATCATTGTCGCAGCCCCGACCCGCGGTCACGAGCGGGGGCTCCTATCTTTTTAGTGCCCTCGGATTGGGTCATAGTGTCTGTCGGTGCCATAGCATCGGCGTTGCTGTGGCTGTCGGAAATGATCCGTTGTCGCAAGGGGCAGGTTTCCTTTGCACCAGTTTCTGTCGAGTCGGTGCTCTTTGCGGGTTGCCCGTATAATGGTTTGCGTATGAACCGCAACCAAGGAGTTCCAGTTTATGGACCAGAGCCTTTTTAAATTCGACCTGATCGCAGAGGACCCGACGACGCATGCGCGTGCCGGCGTGCTGCACACCCCGCACGGCGACATCGAGACGCCGATCTTTATGCCCGTGGGCACCAAGGCAAACGTCAAGGGTATTCCCACCGAGACCGTCAAGCAGCTCGGCGCCCAGATCGTGCTTGCCAATACCTATCACCTGTCCATGCGCCCCGGCGAGGACACCATCGCCGAGCTGGGCGGCCTGCACAAGTTTATGAACTGGCACGGCCCTATCCTCACCGACTCGGGCGGTTTCCAGGTGTTCAGCCACAACGACGCGGTCAAGCTCACCGACGAGGGCGTGCGCTTTATCGTCAACGACTACGACGGTCGCCACGTGTTCTGGACGCCCGAGGACAACATGGAAATCGCCATGAAGCTCGGTTCCGACATCTGCATGCAGCTCGACCAGTGCCCCGGCTATCCTGCCACGCGCGCCTACGTTGAGCGCGCGGTTGAGCTGTCGAGCATGTGGGCCGAGCGCTGCTATAAGGCCCACACCCGTGATGACCAGGCGCTCTTTGGTATCGTCCAGGGCGGCATGCATCTGGACCTGCGCCTACGCTCGCTGCGCCATCTGGAGGAATGCGGTGACTTCCCCGGCTACGGCATCGGCGGCTACTCGGTGGGCGAGGACCACGAGACCATGTTCGAGACCCTGGCACCGCTCGTGAGCGAGTACATGCCCAAGCACAAGCCGCGCTACCTGATGGGCGTCGGCAACCCGACGACGCTCGTGCGTGGCGTGGGCGTGGGCATCGACATGTTCGACTGCGTGCTGCCGACGCGCACCGGCCGCATGGGCACGGCATTCTCCAGCGAGGGTCGCCTCAACTTCCGCAACGCGCGCTTTGCGCACGACGACGGCCCCATCGATCCTACCTGCACCTGCCCGGTGTGCACGGGCGGTTACAGCCGTGCGCTCATCCGTCACATGGTCACGCAGAAGGAGATGCTCGGCGGCATTCTGCTGTCGATGCACAACATCTACTACCTACTCAACCTTATGCAGCGTGCCCGCCAGGCCATTATCGAGGGCCGCTATGGCGCATTCGTGAGCGATTGGATGAATAGCCCTGCCGCGGTGGATTACTAAGAGCTACGGATGCGCTTGCGAGGCGTGAGCAACGGTAAAGGCCAAGCGGCGATCGGTCGTCGCGTTCACTAACACCGTCTGCGCGACCGCTGACCGATAGCTTGCAAGCACTTTATGCATCGTGCGTACCATACCGAATAGTTGATGTTCGGGCGGGTGTTTGACGCATGGCGTCGACCCCGCCCGTTTCTATTTTCGATAGGAGTGCCCATGATTAAGAATGAGAACGTCGAGGGCGAGCCGGCTTACGACGAGACGTACCGGCGCGGTCCCGTGGTCATGCGCGGCCCCATGATTCCCAAGGACAACACCTACGCCAACCTGCTGGCACCCGAGGACTCGACCGACTGGTTGCACACCGACCCCTGCCGCGTGCTGCGCATTCAGGCAGAGTTTGTCGATGGCTTTGGCGCGCTTGCAGAGCTTGGTCCTGCAGTGACCATCTTCGGCAGCGCCCGCACGCCTAAGACCGATCCGCTCTACAAGGCGGCGCGTACCGTCGGGCGCAAGATCGCGCAACGTGGCGTGGCGGTCATCACCGGTGGCGGCCCCGGCATCATGGAAGCGGCCAACAGGGGAGCGGCGAGTGTCAACGGCAAGTCAGTTGGCTTGGGCATTGAATTGCCGCACGAGCAGGGGCTCAACAAATACGTAAACCTCGGTATGGACTTCCGCTACTTCTTTGTGCGCAAGACCATGTTCGTCAAATACAGCTCGGGCGCTATTGTGTTTCCCGGTGGTTTTGGTACGCTCGACGAGATGTTCGAGGTGCTCACGCTGGTGCAAACGCACAAGGTCAAGCGCATGCCGCTTGTGCTGGTAGGCAGCGAGTACTGGCAGGGCCTATTTGACTGGCTTAACGGTCCGGTGATGGACGCCGGTATGATCAGCCCGCTCGATCCGGATCTGGTACACATCACCGACGACCTCAACGAAGCCGTCGACATTGTCCTGAGCGGGTTGATGTAGGGCGAGCGTGCCTGTTGTTGTAGTAATGAGAACGGCAGATTGATGTTATTTAACATCAGCCTGCCATCTAAACTGGGTATACTGATGCAAAAGACGAGGCGAGGAGGTCGCGTATGTCTACTGCAACGGTTAAGCCTACGACGGTTCGCATCGAAGAGGGGCTCAAGGAACAGGCGACTGAGTTCTTGGACTCAGTTGGTTTGAGTCTCAATTCGTATCTCAACCTTGCTGTTCGGCAGCTGGTAAATCAGCGAAAGATTCCTTTTGAGATTGTAGGAAGGGCGGAAGTGCCCAACGAGGCGACGAGGCGTGCCATGGTAATCGCCGAAGCTCATGAGTTGGGGATTTTGCCGGACGATAGCCCGTCATTCAACGACGCTGATGAGCTTATATCGTTCCTCGATGAGGGCTAGCGATGTTTGAGATTAAAGTCGAGGCTCAGTTTAAGGTGGATTACAAACGGACGATGCGCATCCATCCGCAGCTAAAGAGCGAGTTTAAAGCGGCGGTTGCAGAGCTTGTGGCCCATGGGTCGCTTCCAGCGGAGTACGGCGCCCACGAGCTCTCAAACCCGGGCGGAAACTACAACGGCCACATCGATTTCCACCTATCCGATGGCTTGGTCGATGTGGTCGTTCTGTACTTGCCGCATAAGACTAATCCTGTGATCCGACTGGTCAGAATGGGCTCGCATCAAGAACTGTTCCAGGGCCCACTGAGCTAGCCACTCGCTTTTAACTTGCGGTGAAATAGGGACTGATTGGCGGCTGATACGCCAAAAAACAGTCCCTATTCCACCGCAAGTGGTGGGGATGTCCTGCCTGTTGACGTGGCATCTGGCTTTCCCTTGTGGTTGATTTCGTCTAAGAGCTCCGCTGCGATCTCGCTGTTTTTGAACCTGATGCTGCAGTCTTCTTTCTTGGGGAAAGCTAGTAGCGGGATCGTTCCGTACCAGATAGTTTCTTCGTCAATTATCGCTGCACACAAACGTCCTTCTGCTCTAATGGCATGCTCGACGTTCATTTCTGCCAAAGTCTCGCTTGCATCTTCGCGCGGAGTCGAGGCAATGAAAAACTCAAGAGCAATCCCTCGGGCAGTGGCACCTTTGATTGCATCGCCGAGCTTTGCGAGGCAGGCGGCGGATGCGTAGGGCGCGGCAATGAAGATGCTCTTGGCGGCGCCAACGATGTCTTCAACCAGAGTCTCTACGGCATTAGCCGGTTCTATGAGAATGTTTTGATCGGACTGCTCGCTGCCTCCGGTCACGTAGACTTCGTACCCGAGCTTGGCGTAGGTCTTGAGTCTCTTCTGGTACATGCGGGCGAGCATGGGTATAGATAAATCCACGTAGTCGAATATCTCAACCCGTCGCTTGCCCTCGTGGCTTCTATGGAGCCTGCCCGCCTGCTGCGTGATGCTGCCGTCCCACGATATCGGCGTGGCAATGAGTAGAGTGTCAAGGTAGGACAGATCGAAGCCCTCGCCCAAAAGGCTTTCGGTGGCGACGATGATTCGATGTTCATGCTCGAAGCGGGGAAGACTGCTCAGTATCGTTTTTCTTTCTTTGGCGTCGATTTCCCCGGTCAGGAGAACGGGTTCGTGTCCTTGGTTTTTGAGCATCCCGAACAGCTCCTCGGCATGCTTTTTCCTTTTAGTCAGCACGAGCGGATGCCGGCCGTTTGACGCAGCTTCGATAGCGTCGTTGACAATCAATTCGTTTCTAGCTGCATGCGTGCACAGCAGGTCGAGAATCTGATTGAAGTTTGCACCTGGCTCGTAGGCGGGTAGTCGAATTCCAGTAAAACGAGGCCGTACGATGCGCTGGATGCCCTGCTGAATCGCTTGCGCTTTTGGATCGATAACATAACGGAGCGGGCCGCAGAGCATGGAGAGCGCCCGCGTAAGGCCGTCGGATCGTTCGGGCGTCGCAGAAAGGCCGTATACGTATTTGGCCGGGGCGGACTTGAGAATAAGCTCGAGCTGTGGTGCGGCGGCATGGTGGCATTCGTCGCAGATAATGAGGCCGTAATTACGAACAAGGCCCTTAACTATCGGCTCTCCGGTTTGGCGGTCTTTGCCAGATAACGACTGGAATGAAGCGATGTCGACGAGGCCGCTTACGGCCATTTTGCCTCCTCCTATTTGTCCGATGACCGGAGGCTGCCTTTTGCTGATTCGTCCTTTTGGGGTTCGGACGGGCTCCCTGTTGTCCGTAATGTCGATAAATCGCTCGAGCTGGGATTTCCATTGGGTTATGAGTGCGGTTTTGGGAACGATGACGAGCGTTGGAAGACCAATGGATGCAATAAGATAAGCTCCGATGACTGTTTTACCGAAGCCTGTCGGCGCGGACATGATTCCGTCTTCGTATATGAGCATCTGATCAGCGGCGATTTGCTGCTCAGGGCGAAGGACTCCTTTAAATGCCATAACAATCGGATTACCCGATTTGCGCTCGTCTGAATAGTGGGCGGTAACGCCGGTCTCTTGAACTAGCTGCTCAAGTTGAGTTTTGCAGCCCCGGGGAATTGCAACATGACCATCTCTCAGTTCGCTAAGGTCTATGAGTCGCGGTTTGCCGAATACTGATTGATGCATGGACTGCGCGCGATAGAATGCCGGATTGGCAAATGTCGCAAGTCCGCGGATTTCCATTTGAGCTGCTGGACTCAGAGACTTCTCGGGGATGTACAGCATATCGGCTTGAATAACGGGCAGCGATGAGGGAAAGTCCCGCGATGTGAGTGGTAGTCGCTTTCGTGGTCTTTGGGCATACCGTTTGCCCTTGTTTGCCACCGTAGTTGTTGCTGGTCCGTGCGGGTTGTTTCCAGGGGCCTCAATCAGATCTTGCACCGTCGAGCGCGGAATCAGCTGGACTTGTGATAGATAGAGCCATTGGTCGGGAAAGGGCTTGAATTGTTCGTCTACAAATACACTGTTTCCTTCACGTTGCGCCTTGCCTTGAAAGGGGAGTGCGATGAGGTTTCCGAAGCCTCCATCGGGAATAGTGGCCTGAGCGGGTAGCATTCGATCAAAGGCCTCGAACGTGATTGTCTTATTATGCGCCGCAGCTTCGGTTATGAGGCAACTTCCAAACTCTCGGGCAGCCTTTGCGCTGATTGGCTCGAGGAAGAAAAACCAGATGTGGGCGCCGTTGCCGGACCTTGAGCGCTCAACGGCGGCGTTAATGCCCCGTCGTATTGCAACAAGCCGTACGGCATTTGTTGCCTCTTTCCAGTCCGCTTTGTCAAAATCGATGACGAGAACTTTCGTGTTGCAGTTCCTATCGAGAACATATTGCCCGAGGACATCGCGGAACCGGTCATCGTTTCCTTTAAAGTGAGCAATGATTGCGGCATCGCTTAATTCCGGGAAGACGCGATTGCTGCATTCTACGCATTTAACTCTTTGATGGGCTGCTTTGGGGCAAATTCCTGGCTCCCACTCATTAGCACAAGCAGGCGTATAGCCAATGCCCCCGTCCTTTCTGCGATATCCATGAGCGTAAACATCTTTGCGCCCGGTAAAGAGACTGCGAAAGAGCTCGAGTTTATCGCGTGCTGGGCTCGCGCTGGTGACGATGCCCTCGATTTGCGCTCGTTCATCGAACAAAGCGCCAGCTTCTTCCCACTCTTCTAGCGTTGCGTAGCGTACGTCTGAACCGTTGTTGCAAATGACGATTTGTCGGTGTTGGTCCGATATATGTGTGATCGTCTGATCGTATTTAAATTGTGCGGTCCCAAAGAGGGCGTATTGATGCATGGCGTTGCCCATTTGAATGCCGTCCTTGTATTGGAGTTGTTGAGACGAGGGTACGGCATTACGGCTTTTTGGGATATGTAATTTCGATTCAAGTTTGCTAATGGCAAGGGATTATTCTGCGAGCGGCTTTCGGTCGATGCCAAGGCGCGCGACGGCCCTTGATAATCAGGGTTTGCGGTCATATAGGTAGCCGGAGGCGTAAAGAGCGGACCTCATTCAGACCCGGTGGGCAAAAAATGGCAAATATGAGTACTGTTGCTCGGTTAGTCTCATATCATTTGAGAAGTATCTAAGACCAATTGACTGAGTTTTAGTATATTCACCCCTCTAAACACGACGATTCGGGGCTTTATGGAGCTTGAAATCGGTGGAAGCGGGCAATTTCAGCGACATTTTGCTGTTACTAAATTTATGACCGTACTCATATTTGCCATTTTTTGCCCACCGGGTACCGCTAGGGGCTAGTCGAAGCTCCCCCAAACAGCTGGGAATGCGCCGATCGTCAGCATATCTTGTATATGGATGGCTCAGCAAAAGAAGTTGCGGTGGAATGGGGATTGATTTGCGGCTGATAAGCCAAAAACAGTCCCTATTTCACCGCAACTGATGTGGGTGTCCCTAGCGAGTTGGCTGGTAGCGGGGGCAGTAGCTGATGGCGATGGCGTCGACGCCTACGTGGGTGGCGATGGTGCAGCCGATGGGGCCGGTGCCGGCGTCTACGTAGTCCTGGCCTGCGAGCGCTTGGTTGACGAGCTCCTGCTCCTCGGCAGCGCCGGTCGTGAGCACGCGCACGCTGGAGCCCGGATGCTCGGTCAAAAATGCGAGGCAATCGGCCATGGTGTTGGCGACGATGCGCTTGGCGCCGCGGCCCTTTTTGATGGCCTTGATCTCGCCCGATTTCCACTCCGGCGAAACGGCCAGGCGAATGTTGAGCATCTGGGTGAGCTGGCCGGCGAGTTTAGGTGCGCGGCCGTTCTTAACGAGGTTCTCGAGCGTGCGGGGAATCAGCAGCAGGTGGGCGTCGGGCAGCGTCGCGCGGATCTGCGCCTCGGTCTCGTCCAGGCTGTGGCCGTCCTCACGCATGGCCAGCGCGTACTCCACCAGCAGGCCCTCGGCACCCGAGCCGGTGCGCGAGTCGATGCAGCGCACGTCGAGCTCGTGTGTTTCGGCCGTCAGACTGGCGTTGGCATAGCAGGCGGACCATTCGCTGCACAGCGAGATAAAGATCGCGCTGTCGTGGCCGTCAGCACGCACGCGGTCAAAGAGTGCCTTGAACTCGCCGGCACTCGGCTGCGAGGTGTGCGGCAGCTGCTCGGAGCCGGCCATGCGGGCGACGTACTCCTCGGCGGTGATCTGTACCTGGTCGAGCAGGTCCTCGCCCTCGATAATCACATGCAGTGGAATGACGTAAATGCCAAGCTCTTGAGCACGGGCGGGGGAGATGTCCGACGTGGAGTCGGTTATGATGGCAAAAGACATAATTGCACCTTTCATTGGGGCGCTTGCGCGCCGCCTTCTGAGAGCAAAGTGCGACAAGTATAGTGGAGTCGTTCCACATTTCTAGGTTCAATTGTTGAATAGTCAACAGTTTGAAGTGTCGGTGTGGAAATCATCAACTGGGGAAGAGGAATGCCGATGGAGGCGTTGGAGATATACAGGCGGCCGGTTGTGCTGTTCGATTTTGACGGCACGGTGGCCGATACGGGTCGGGCGGTGATGACCTCGACGCGCAAGACGCTGGCTGCGCGCGGGTTTTCGGAGGCGCAGATGGGTGACCTGCGTCGCATGATCGGGCCTCCGCTGTGGAAGAGCTTCCACGACTTTTACGGCTTTACGCGCGAGGAGTCGCTTGTGGTGGCTGACGAGTACCGTGCCTTTTTTGATGAGCTGGGACCGGAAGAGTATCCCGTGTTCGATGGAATCCCCGAGCTGCTCGATGGCCTTGTCGCGCAGGGGCATCGCTTGGTCGTGGCGACGTCACGCATGGAGGCAAAGTGCATTGACATGGTGGGCGAGCTGGGGCTTTCGCAGTTTGAGGCGGTGGTTGGCATGAATCCGCCGCAGGGACGCGAGACCAAGGCCGATTCGGTTCGCGATGCCCTGGCAGAGCTCGGTGCGACGGCGGGCGATGCCGTGATGATCGGCGATCGCTTTAACGACGTCGAGGGCGCGCACGCGATGAGCGTGCCGTGCATTGGTATCTATTCGGGCGCGGCGGCGCCGGGCGAGCACGAGGCGGCGGGTGCCGATGCAGTGGTGCACTCGGTGGCCGAGCTTGCTAAACTTTTCGCTATCTAATAGACGTAATGTGAGGGGCGGGCGTACCCGTCGCTCATTGGTAAGGAGGTCGTCCATGAATCAGGTGGAGCAGAGCGTTACCGAGTATGTCGACGAGGTCTGGGAGGACGTCGTCGCCGATATCGAGCAGCTGGTGAGTTATCCGTCCGTAGCCGTTGCTGCCGATGCGGAGCCTAGCGCGCCGTTTGGCCGCCCGGTTCGTGATGCGCTCGATTGCGCGCTCGGCATTGCGCAAAAGCTCGGCTACCAGACGAGCGACGACGATGGGTATGTGGGCATTGCCGATATCCCGGGCCGCGGCGATAAGCAGCTTGCGACTATCTGCCATGTTGACGTGGTACCCGCTGGCCCCGGCTGGAACACCGACCCGTTTGCGATGGAGCGTCGCGAGGGCTGGCTGCTCGGCCGTGGCGTGATCGACGACAAGGGCCCGGCGGTGTTGTCGCTTTATGCCGGCGCGTACCTGCTCAAGCACGGCATTGTGCCGCGCTATACCTTCCGCGCGCTGCTGGGCTGCGATGAGGAAGTGGGCATGTCCGACGTTCACCATTATCTGGAGAACCACGCAGACCCCGACTTTCTGTTTACGCCCGATGCCGAG
>DBFRXD010000012.1:0-18098 GCA_048502435.1 Collinsella aerofaciens | reverse complement strand
GCGCGAGGCCGAAATAGGCCGTGACCTGCCTTCCGGAACGGAACCTCGTGAAGTCGCCGACCTCGGCCGAGAAGGCCGCGGCCAGCGCGAAGGCGCAGCCCTTGATCGACTGGAGGGCGGCCGCCTCCGCGGCGATCGGGCTGGCATCCACGGCGGCCCTGTACTCGGAGAGCAGGTCCGCCCGGGCCTCCGCCGCGGCCTCGACCTCGTTCCTCAGGGCGGCGAGCGTCCGAACCCCGCCATCGTCCTCCGGCCTGACCTTGTCGAGCCACCTCAGGAAGTCGTAGGTCCAGTACTTCCTCGGGTTGCCGGCGGGCGTGGTGCCGCCGTAGACGAACCCCCGCTTTGCGAGGAAGGCGAGCAGCCGCTGCTTGGCGGTCGCCAGGCGCGCGGTCGCCCCGTCGTAGGCGCCGGCGAGGTCCCTGATGCCTTCGACCTCGGGGGAGGGGACCCATACGGGGGAGATGTCGTGGGCGAGTATCGCCTTGGCCATCCTGGCGGCGTCGTTCCTGTCGTTCTTGGAGGCCGAGTCGGCGGCCGACCTGGGGATCTTCGAGACCGCGGCGACGACGCACTCGACGCCGAGCCCGGCGAGCTCCCTTTGCGGGGCGAAGCCGAGGTAGCCGCTCTCGTAGGCCGCGAGCGACGGCCCGGGGAACCCATCCATCCACCCGGCGATCTCGCCCCAGGGGTTGCCGGGGAACCTCCTCGTCACGGCCTCGCCGGTGTCCGCGTCGAGGGCGCAGACGGTGGTCGACCTCAGGTGGACGTCCATCCCGAACGCGGTAGAATACTTTGGCATGGGAGCCTCCCAACCTCGTTGCGGCGCGGCTGCGCCTATGGCACTTCAACATCATTGTCGCAGCCCCGACCCGCGGTCACGAGCGGGGGCTCCTATCTTTTTAGTGCCCTCGGATTGGGTCATAGTGTCTGACGTTTTTTCGACCTGCATTGTTGCCAAGGTTGGCACCAATGACTAATGCGGTAACTAGCTACGTCGGTCCGCTTGACCGGCTGGGTTTCCGAGGTGCCCCAGGTCGCCGCGAGAGAGGAGCGAAGCGTACTTTGGTACGCGAGCGACGGTTTGAGCGGCGAGATGGGGTGCCTCGGGAAGCCGGACGATTAAGCGGACGGTTCCTGCTGCGTAATGCAGTGGATATTTCCACCACCGAAGACGACCTGCTCGGACTGAACGCCGACGCACTTGTAGACGCCCTCGCCCCAGACCTCGTCGTAGATCTTCTGGAGCGTGTCAACGGCAAGCTGATCGTTCTCGTCGCCGTACTGCGGGACGATAACGCCGTGGTTGGTGACCAGGTAGTTCATGTAGGAGGCGATCAGCGGCTCGTCGGCAACGCGCGGCTCGGCGTTCTCGTCGGCGTCGATGGTGTCGCAGGAAGCCTGGTCCATGAACAGCGGGTTCACAGGCATGCAGAGCTTGTAGACCTTCATCTTGCGGCCCTTGGCGTCAACGGCGTTGGAAAGGGTCTCGTAGACAGCATGGCACTGCTCGTAGAACGGATACTCGGGATCGTCAGTCCAGATGCAGGCCATGACGCCCGGAGCGATGAACGTGGCGACGTCATCGATGTGACCGTTGGTCTCCTCGGGGTCGATGCCCTCCTTGACCCAGATGACCTTCTCGACACCCAGATAATCCTTGAGGTGTTCGTCCATATAGGCGCGAAGTTCCTCGCTCCAGGGCTCGAACTTCCTCTTGAACTTGGGCCAGATGGACTCGGGATCCTCTTCCTCCTCCAGAACCGCAGAGCAGGTGCGGCCCGGGGAAAGCAGGCACTGGTCGGTCACGACCACGGTACCTTCGCCGTCGACGGTGATGGAACCGCCCTCGAGGATCATGTCATCGGGACGATAACGACGACAGCCGGAAAGCTCAGCCATCTTAAGGGCGATCTGCTCGTCCTTGTCCCACGGGAAGTACAGGCCGTCGACAAGACCGCCATAAGCGTTGAAGTGCCAGTGGTTGGCGCGCTTATCGCCCTTGCCGTTGATAACAAAAGTGGCAGCGGTGTCGCGGAACCAAGCGTCGTCGGTGGTCATCTCGATAACGGTAACGTTCTCGTCTTCCTCAAAGACGGCCTTGCAGTTGGCGTAGTCGGCCTGATTGACGCATATGGTAACCGGAGTGAACTCGGCAATAGCGCGAGCGATGGCGGCATACTGCTTCTGAGCCGGCTTGGCGCCATGGGCCCAGGTATCGGTGCGATGGGGCCAGCCCATCCACACGCGATCCTGCGGAGCGAACTCAGCAGGCATAAAGTAGCCGTCGGCCTTAGGGGTGGACTCGGACTCGGTGATCGTACGCATAAGATTTCCTCCAAATCGAACGATCGCTTGCTGCAGGCGGGTTACCCGCAGCCTAAAACCAAGAGGTGGCGGACGCCCGTTCCCCGGCAAAGGTCGGGGCGCCCGGCGCCGGTTTTCACGGAGTCGCACCGGCAAGCGACGACGTAACCTGGCGCGCGGAGACAAAACGCACGAAGGATACGGAAGAGAGATTGGGGCGGGCGGTGGTTACCAGAGCTATCGTTCACACCCACCCCGGGGAATGGTCAAGTAGCGAGGAGGGTTGGAGCCCCGAATCCGGGTGCTCTAGTCCTCCTCGGACTCCTCAGCGAGGCGCTGAGCAGCCAGCTCGGGAGTGAGACCCTTGTACTCGGTCTCGCGGCCCTTAGCGCTGACGACGCGGACAACCTCGCCAATAAGCAAGAGCACGATGAAGATGACGATCATCGGGACCTTATCGCCAATCTCATCGACAGAGAACGGAATCAGCGTTGCAACGATAGCCAGAATCAGCTCGATGCAGGGAATAGCCAGCATGACCTTCATCATGGCTCCCTTAAACGGGAACGTAAAGATACGCTCACGGTTGGGGTCGTTCTTACGAAGGTTGAGGAATGCCGGGAACATCGGGATGTAGGTCAGCAGCAGGAAGACAACGGAGGTACCGAAGAGCATCCAGAAGACACCGTTGGAGATGGCGTCGATGGGAACCAGCTGCAGGCACAGCACCAGGGAGGCAACGATGGCGTTGACCAGGTTGGCGCCGTTGGGCATGTCGTCATCCGAGATCATCGAGGTGAAGACCTTGGGCATGTTGCCATGCTCGGCAGCATAGCGAGCAACGGAGTTGACGCCGAAGGACCAGGCAGCCATGTTGGCGAACAGCGTGATCAGGAAGGCGATGCAGATGACCTTAAAGATCATGGAATCGCCCACAATAGTCTGGACAGCGTAAATCATGCCGTAGTCGGGATCGATGGAATCGGCCGACACAGCAGCGCCGATGCCAAAGCCAGCGAACAGATAGATCACGGCGATGGACAGGCCGCCGACGATGATAGCCTTGGGGATATCGCGAGCGGGATCGGCCATATCGTCGGTCATGGTGCAAATGACCTCGAAGCCCATGAAGTTAAAGATGATGATCGACAGGTAGCCAAGCGCGTTGGTGTTGGTGAGCTCGGGCAAGAAGGTGGCAGCGGACATATCGTTCGCAAAGCCGTTCTCCATGGCGTACCAGATGCCCAAAGCGCCGACGATAACGGCAACGGCAACCTTGATGATGGCGCCGCCGTTCAGGACCCACTCGGAGTCGGCAGCCTTGGAGCGACCCATAAGATAGACGATCCACACAAAGGCAAGGTCGATACCAATCTTGGCAATCAGATTGAACTCGACGCCAAAGACCATACCCAAAATGTCAGGGAACATGGTGGCCAGCGAGGTAATCCACAGCGGGTAGTTAACCCAGTAGTAGTACGAAATGCGGGCGCCCCACTTGTCGCCCAGGCCATCGCGTACCCAGTCGTAAATGCCACCCTCGCCGTCATAGGTAGTGCCGAGCTCGGCAACGACCATGCCATAAGGGAGCAGGAAGGTCAGAATCAGGAAGATCCACCAGAAGAACTGCTGGTTGCCAATGGCAGCAGCAGGTGCGGCGGCCTCGCAAACGAAGACGACGCAGATGATGGTCGAGATGACCGTCAAGAAGGAAAGCTTTTTCTTTCCGTCGCTCATGATGAGCTCCTTCGCTCAGTCTTGGACAAATCGAGGTCCTTAAGATATTAAGGCAATTGCCGGGCCTCGGTGAGCGGGCGACAGGAGACGAGCATCCGCCGCCCGCAAACGTGCTTCTACGATGAAGTTACGCGGTTATGCCAAACCGCGTAACGGCTCGACGCTGCAAGCGCCCCTAGGCGGCAATCTGACGTTCAATCGTCGGTCGCGTACCGAAGTACGCTTCCCTCCTCTTTCACGTCACCTTGCTCGTCTAGGGGCGCTTTCGCTGACTTATGCTCAACCTGCGATTGTTTTGCTTTGAGTCGGCTATTCGCTGTAGCGGGTGGCTATGGCGGCTTGTACCATGCCGGTGCTCATGAGGTAGGTCACCAGGAAGTAGCCGCCGTAGGCTGCCAGGAAGATTGCACAGGTGAGGCCCACGGTGCCACCGATGCTCATATTTCCGAATATGCTCACCAGCTCGATGATCACCTTAAGTGCCACAAAGGAGTGCGCCAGGCCCACTGCCAGCGGGAACAGGAAGAATACCGCTTGCTGCGCCATCACCGAATGGCGGATCTGGCGGTCGTCGCAGCCGATCTGTGCCAGCACACGATAGCTGCGGCTGCCGTCGGCCACGTTGGAGAGCTGCTGGATCGACAGAATCGCCGCGCATGCAACGACCAATACAAAGCCGATGTAGATGGCTAGGTAGCTAATAAGGCCGTTCATTTGCGCTGCTTGCGTGTACATCTCGGAGCGTGTGATAAAGATTCCCCACGACCCCGGCTCCTTGCCGTCAACGAGCAGATTGTCGAGCAGAGTGTGTTTAATGCTCTCGTCTGCCTCGGTCGTATCCATCCCCTGTTTGTAGTTAACGAGCAGGCTACTGGAATACGGCTGCAGATTAAGTTGGGACAACAGCTCGTCGGCAACGACGACGGTACCCCCATTACTGCCCATCGCCGAGTTGGCGATGGCCGCCGTATCCTCGTCCGACTTATCGGTTGCGGGCTTGAGCGTATGCCCGCCCAAGGTAAGGGTATGGCCACCAGCCATATACTTGGTGTACAGGTCGACCAGCTCGCCGCCCATATCACACGTGAGCAGATACTGGTCGTGACCGATGTGCACCGGCTCCTCGCCCATCATCTGACGCAGTTTGTTGTACTGGCTCGCCGGCGTCACAAACAGACCCATCGTATCGGCATTGCTACCCCCGAACGCCTTGGGAAGCTTTTCGCCCACGATCTTGCACATCTCACTTGGGGTCACCGAAGGATCCGAACCGCCAAGCGGGTAACTCAGATACGAATCGATCTGCACATGCTCACCGGCAACATCGGCGATATTGACCTTCTTGCCGGTCTCGTCGTTGTTGTCCGCCGACTTGCCTTTAATACCGTCTGCAACGTTATCGGGGTCGACACGATCGCCGTGCCATGCGGGGTACAAATCGACCGTTGTATCGGCCGGCACCATGAGATCGGCTTCATCAGACGGAATGATGTACTCTTTGTAGTAGTCGAGCGTATCGGGCGTGTAATAGACATACGTCTGAGACACGTCAACAGGGTTATAGCGCTCCAGGTTTTCGTTCATCACGTTGGCAATCGACATACCGCACGTCACCGAGGTGATGGCCAAAAACAGGAGCATCGCGATGACGCCCATCGAAAAGCACACCGTGTTGACCTTGGCCGCAAGCTGGCGCACGGTAAACATGTTGAGGCCGCGCCAATACACGCCGCGCAGGCTCTGCAGCAGCTTGATGAGCATGCCCGAGAGTCCCCAGAACAGGGCAAAGGTGCCCACGGTAACCATAGCGGTCGTAATGCCAAACTGGTTCATGGCCTCTTGCAGCTTGCTGTCCGTCGCGGTTAGCGGGAACCCATCACGTAGCAGACGGTAATAGGCCACGCCCACAAGCACCACGCCCACGGCAAAGATGGCAATCGCAATCCAGGGGTTGCGCGTCTTGATGCTCTCGTTGCGACGCTCGGCACCCATAAGCTCGATGAGTTTGGTACGACGCACGGCGCGAAGGTTCAGCAGTAGCGTGAGCACAAACATTACGAGCATGCAGGCAAGGGTCAGATTGAACGCATGCACCGAGAAAAAGAAGTGGAAATTGGCGATCTGTGTCTTAAAGAGCGAGGCCGTAAAAAACGTCATGAGCTGGGAGAGTCCCACACCCAGCACAATGCCGGCGACAAAGGCCACGACCGAGACAATCACCGTCTCGAGCGCCATGATCGTGGCGACGCGTCCGCGCCCCATGCCGAGCACCTGATACAGGCCAAACTCCTTCTTGCGGCGTTTCATGATGAAGTTATTGGCATACACCATCAAAAAGGCCATGACACCGGCCAAAAAGTACGTCAGGTCGCCGAGCATGCTGCCCATAACCTGCGCCAAGCCCTCTTCATCGATTCCGGCGATGTCGACCTGCATCGAGATGGTGTTAAAGGCATAGAAGACCGTGACGCCCAGGGTGAGCGTCAAAAGGTAGACGAGGTAGTCGCGGCCGGCGCGGCGGACGTTGCCCCAAGCGAGTTTACAGAGCATCGGAGCCCTCACCGCCCATCATGGCAACGACCTCCATAATGCGGTCGAAGAACTCTCGGCGGTCGGTGTCGCCGCGGCGCAGCTCGGTGAAGATCTTGCCGTCGCGGATAAACAGCACACGGCTCGTGTAGCTGGCGGCAAAGCTGTCGTGCGTGACCATGAGCACGGTGGCGCGCAGGCGGCGGTTGAGGGCCTCTAGGCTCTCGAGCAACAGGCGGGCGCTTTTGGAGTCGAGGGCGCCGGTAGGCTCGTCGGCCATGATCATGGTGGGGTCGGTGACGAGCGCGCGAGCCGCGGCAACGCGCTGCTGCTGGCCGCCGGACATCTGGTAGGGATACTTGTCGAGCACCTGACTGATGGACAGGCGCGCTGCCACATCCTGCACGCGGGTCGAGATCTCTGCCGAGTTTGTGCGGGCAATGGTGAGCGGCAGGGCGATGTTCTCGCGTGCCGTGAGCGTATCGAGCAGGTTGGAGTCCTGGAAGATAAAGCCGAGCTCCTCGCGGCGGAACTGCGAGAGCTTGGCCTGCTTCATGCGCGTCACGTCCTGCCCGTTGATGCGGATCGTGCCGCTCGTGGCGCTATCGATGGTCGACACGCAGTTGAGCAACGTCGACTTGCCCGAGCCCGAAGCGCCCATGATGCCAACAAATTCACCGCGGTTGACGGTAAAGCTGACGTCGTTGAGCGCACGGGTCACGTTGCCCAGCGCTCCATATACCTTTTCGAGATGCGCGACCTCCAGTACCGGGGTCGCCATGTGCGTGGTTTGCATACCGAGTCCTTTCTTGCGATTAGTCTACGGCATCTATAGTCGCAAGAAGACGAGTCGGCTACCATCGATATGGCTTACGCTTGCCTTACCGTTGTGTAAGGTACGCGTAGCTACACTGCCACGTGTTGATGTTGAGAGAGGACTCCTGTTGAAGACTGTTCATGTTGCCGCTGGGATCATTCGCAAGGAAGGATCTGATGAGCTGCTTGCCGTGCAGCGCGGCTACGGCGACATGCAGGGACTTTGGGAGTTTCCCGGTGGCAAGCTCATGCGCGGCGAGTCGCCCGAGGACGCCGTACGCCGCGAGCTTATGGAAGAGTTGCAGGTCAAAGTCACCAATCTGCGCGATTTCTATACCGTTGAGTACGACTACCCCGATTTTCATCTCTCCATGGAGTGCTACTACTGCTCGCTGGCTAAAGAGTCTGGCGAGCCCCAGAAGCACGACCGCCAGCTCGATATCCGCTGGATTCCGCGCACCTCGCTTGCCACGGTGGAATGGATGCCCGCCGACAAGGGACTCATTGATGCCCTGATTGAGTTGAAGGAAGACCGGCTTGAGGCCAACGGCGCTGCCAACGACGCCGAGGCCACCGCGACCGACGAGCCCGCCACCAAGCCCAAGCGCGCACCTAAGCGCCGTAGCAAAAAGCACCCCAAACCAGGTCTGCTCGACGGCATCGATACCTCGGACCTTTCCGCCGACGAGCGCGAACTGGTGCGCCGTCGCGCCGCCATAAAAAAGTCCATGAAGGGCAACAAACGCGCGAACACCAAGCCCGAGCTGCTCGTACGACAGCGCCTGCGCGCCGCGGGCCTTACGGGCTATCGCTTGGAATGGAAGGTTCCCGGCAAACCCGACATCGCCTTCCCCGGACGCAAGATCGCCATCTTCGTCAACGGCTGCTTTTGGCACCGCTGCCCCAAGTGCAACCCTAGCCAGCCCAAGCGCAACGTTGAGTTTTGGGAGGCAAAGTTCCGTCGCAACGTCGAGCGCGACCACGCTGCCGTGGCAGCACTCACTCAAATGGGCTGGACGCCCATAACCATCTGGGAATGCGAGCTCAAAAAAGACCACATCGACGCCACGATGGAAAAGGTCATCGAACAAGTACGCGCCGCCGCACCGCAGCGCTAGGAACGAGCCGTCCACACGCCCCACACAGGCAAGCCACATCCGCGCCACAAACCTTAGAAAGCCCTTAAGCTCAAAACCTTTCAAGAGTGTTACTCGATACTTCTGACCTACAGTTTCATCGTAAAACCAAACCAGGTTAAGCCTTTCTTTAGCGCTTCTTTGCAGCAGCCGCGGCATAATACTGCCAGCGCACCGGGCCTAGCAGCACACCCCATGCGCAACCTTTTGGTGGACATCGAGGAGGCCGCATAAGCATGCATTCTTCCAATGCCGTAGCACGGCAGCCATCCCTAAAACATGCAGACCTTTTCTCCTTTCCCCCGACACAGAGAAACGGTCTCCTCGACTCCCCCACCACAAAATCCAAACGCTCAACCGACCAGGAACTCAACCTGCGAGCATCCTTCGAAAAGCTCCAAGCATCCCTAGACAAAACCTTCCCCAACCAAGCCCGGGCATACTAACCCCCCACCAGCAAAGCGCCCCTCGCGCACCACTATTCCGCCCCAACGCCACAAGGGCGACGACCTCGAGTAGGTCAACCTGGGAGGGACGAGGGCTTAGTTCCCCAATCTTTCCGCAGGGGGCAAAAAGCCTCGCCGCACGTAGTGCGCAGCGAGGCTTTTTGCATGCCCGAGGACGATTGGGGAACTAAGCCCTCGTCCCTCCCCGGGATATGTAGCGAGTCGGAGTACCCTTGCTGTTACTCTGCTTTGCCCACAGAGTTGAGGTTGGTCATGCGGATCTTAACCAGCTCGGTGATCTCACGCATGCCCTCCTTGGCCGGCTTCTTGGGATCGAAGCAGGCGGGGTTCTCGGCCATGTAGGCCATGAAGCCCTTGGTGTAGGCCTGACGCAGCTCGGTGGCGTAGTTAACCTTGCAGATGCCGTTCTTCACAGCCTCGGCAACCTGCTCATCGGGCACACCAGAGGTGCCGTGCAGGACCAGCGGCACGTCGACGGCGTCGCGGATGGCCTTGACCACGGACTGCTCGATGTGCGGATCGCTCGTGTACACACCGTGGCTGGTGCCAACACCAATAGCGAGGGAGGTGCAGCCGGTACGCTCGACGAACTCCTTGGCCTCGGCAGGATCGGTGTAGGGGCTCTCGCCCTCAACTGCGGGACCGTCGTCCTCCTTGCCGCCAACCTTACCGAGCTCAGCCTCGACGGGCACGCCCATGGCGCGGCCAGCGTCGGCGACGGACTTGGTCAGGGCGATGTTGTCCTCGAAGGACTCGTGCGAACCGTCAATCATGACAGAGGTGTAGCCGGTGCGGAAAGCCTGCATGCAGCGGTCATAGCCATCGCCGTGATCGAGGTGCAGGGCGACGGGCACGGAAGCGCGCTCGGCGGCAGCCTTGACCATGCCGTAGAAGTAGTCCAGACCAGCGGTCTTAATGGTGCCCGGGGTGGTCTGCATGATGACGGGGGACTTGGTCTCCTCGGCAGCGGCCAGAACGGCCATAACAAACTCGAGGTTCTCGACGTTGAACGCGCCGACGGCGTAGTGGCCGGCCTGAGCGTCCTTGAGCATCTTTTCGGTGGTAACAAGTGCCATGAGCGTTTGCTCCTCTCCCTCGCCCGCATCTGGACATCGGGCGTAGTTGTTCACAAGGCGTTTTACCTTGCGTTTTGCTGCGCTCATTGTATGAAATTCAGCGGCTTTACACGCTCGAGATATTGAGCCCATGCAGGTCAATACAGTCGTTTTTGAAAAGTAAACGGAAGGAATTTGAGCCGAGTGGACATGTTCGATATTGAATTTTGGGCGTTTAGCGTCTTTTTTTTATAGAAAAGATAAGTAATCGAAAGGTGTTTTCTTACTCAAAAAGAAAATGAACGAAAATAGACTCAACACAATTCCTACAAATTTAGCCGAGAATGGAGCAAACATGGCCCACGCAACAACCCGAGCTTTCGCCGATGAGCGTCGTTCCGCCATCATGGAGATGCTCGAGCATAACGCCTCGGTGCAAGTGGCAGAAATCGCCCAGACCTTTGGCGTGTCCTCCGTTACCGCCCGCGCCGACCTGGACGCGCTCGCCGAGTCCGGCAAGTTGCGCCGCACGCATGGTGGCGCCGTGTCTCTCCAGAAGCGACTGACCGTATCCACCCAGGATCGCCGCATCAACGTCAATGTCGCCGCCAAGCAAGCCATCGCGCAAAGCGCCATCGAGCTCGTCGGCAATGGTGACACCCTGCTCGTCGACTCCGGCACCACCGCTCTCGAGTTTGTCCGGCTCCTCGATCAGCGCGACGGCATCACCGTCATCACGGCCGACATTACCATCGCCGATTATATCGACGAGAGCATGCCCTCGGTCGATGTCGTCATGCTGGGTGGGGCACTACGCAAAGGTCATCGCTATCTGTACGGCCCACTTACCATGCAGGCGCTCCAAATGGTCCACGCCGACCTTGCCGTCATGTGCCCCGGCGCCTTTGTCCCCCGCTGCGGCTTTACGACCGACTTTCCGCAGATGGCCGAGACCAAAACGGCTATGATCGCCGCAGCCCATCAAAGCGTCGCCCTCATGGACGCCAGCAAGGTTAACGGACGCGGCATGTACCGCTTTGCCGAGCTGGCAGATGTCGACACCATCGTGATGGACCGTGACCCCGATCATGCCGTCGCCACCTCAATCGCCGAGATCGTCGACGACGCCCGCCCAAATCTCCTCATCGCTGGCGCTTAAACAAAAACCACCACAAAGGTGCCTGTCCCCTTTGTGGTGGTTTGCTCGTTAAAAGCGAAATATCGCTACTTGGAAAGCTCGTCGGCGAGGGCCTCGATCTGGGCGCGCGAGGCGTCGTTGAGCGAGCCCAGCACGGTCACTTTGTTCTGCGTCAGGGTGATGTCCTTCATGCCCTCGAGCTCCTTGGTCATAACCTTGGCAGCGGCAGGCGCCCAGGAACCGGCCTCGACGAGCGCAACCGTACGGTTCTGATAGGCGTGCTCGGCAAGCGTATGGATAAAGGTGCTCATGAACGGGAAGATCTCGCCCTGATAGGTGATGGAGGCGAGCACCAGGCGGTCGTAGCGGAACGCGTCCTCAACGGCCTCAGCCATATCATCGCGAGCCAAGTCAAAGACGGAGACCTTCTGGCCGCGGGCCTCGAGCGCAGATGCGAGCTCCTCAACGGCAGCCTTCAGATGCCCATACACACTCGCATAGGCAATCGTGATGCCCTCGTCCTCGGGCTGATAGCTCGACCAGGTGTTGTAGGTGTCGAGGTAATAGCCCAGGTTCTCGGTCAGCACGGGGCCGTGAAGCGGGCAAATGATCTGGATGTCCAGATTGGCGGCCTTCTTGAGCACGGCCTGCACAAACTTGCCGAACTTGCCCACGATGCCAAAGTAGTAACGGCGCGCTTCGCAAGCCCAGCCCTCGGGATCCTCGATGTCGTTGGCGCCAAACTTGCCAAAGCCGTCGGCACTAAAGAGCACCTTGTCGGTGGCCTCGTAGGAGAAGAGCACCTCGGGCCAGTGAACATTGGGGGCACCGACAAAGGTTAGGCTGTGGCCGCCCAGGTCGAGCACGTCGCCATCTTTGACGACCATCTTGCGCTCGGGGAAGTCGGTGCCAAAGTAGTTGACCATCATGCGGAAAGCGCCCATGCTTGCCACAATCTGCGCCTGGGGATAGCGCTCCATAAAGGCGGCGATACCGGCGGAGTGATCGGGCTCCATGTGATGGACAACCAGGTAGTCGGGCGTGCGACCATCGAGCACGGCCTCGAGGTTGCCGAGCCACTCGTCGACAAAGTCAGCGTCGACCGAATCGGCGACAGCGATCTTGTCGCCCAAGATAACGTAGCTGTTGTATGCCATACCGTTCTCGGACACATCGTACTGGCCCTCAAACAGGTCAATGTCGTGATCGTCGACGCCAACGTAGCGGATATCCTTGGTGATCTCCATCAGGCAAAGCCTCCTAGATAGACAAAATAACCCGTCTATCATAGCACTCGCCTTTATAGCCACGGCCATCTGTCAGCATCCTTATCGATTGTTATTGATGCGGAATATACCGCTTTTGACCTGCAAAAACTATGCGCGAGGCTCTGCCGTGCTATGTCGAACGATGAGCTGACCGGGGATGCGAATGGCGACGGTTTTGTCCGTTGCCCCCGCCTTGGGAACCGCGTGCTCGAACACCTCGCGTCCACGCTGATGCAAATCAAATCGAACGGTCGTGAGCTCGTTGTGTGCGACAAAATCATCGAGCGAATCGTCGACGCCCACCACGCTCACGTCCTCGGGCACGCGCAAGCCGCTATCGCGCAGCGCCGCAATGGCGCCATTTGCCATCTGATCGTTTGCCGCATAGATCGCCGTCATGGTGCGATCATGCTCGGCCAGGTACCTACCGGCCTCGTAACCGCTGTTGGCAGACCAGTCGCCCTCGAGCGGCTCTGCCGGCTCGATGTGCTTACGCTCGAGCGCATCCTGCCAGCCGGCGCGACGGAACTGTTCGTCAATCGAAAAGGACGGGCCGCCGATAAAGCGAATCTGTTCATGTCCCAGCTCAAACAGATGATTCATGAGCAACAGCGAGCAGCCGTAATGATCGGAGTCAACCGTAGTCACCCGCGGGTGCGCATACATGGTAACGATGACCGTGCCAATACCCGGCAACGGATCAAACGTCTCAAAATCGGGAGCCATGCGGCTCATGCCGATAATGATGCCGTCCACGGGCAGCGCGGCCATACGACGCGTTGCCTCGGCAAGCGAGAATTCCTCGGTCTTGGACATCTCGACCAGCGTGATGGCGCAGTTATGCTCGCGAGCAGCGCTGGCGATGCCGTCGATCATTGAGAGGTTGCCAAACTTGGTGACATCGTTGACGCACAGGCCGACCGAATGGTAACGGCCATCGCGCAGCGAGCGACCGGCATAACTCGGACGAAAGCCGAGCTCTTGCATAGCGGCCTGCACGCGCTGGCGCGTCTGCTCGTTAACGTTGGGCAAGCCGTTGGCAACGCGCGAAACCGTCTGCTGCGAAACACCGGCAGCGCGGGCAACGTCAGCCATGGATACCGGACGCGTACCTGTATCGTTGGAAGGGCGCCTTGCCACAAAATCACCTTCACCCTTGCGAGATCTGAATAGCGTGAATGCCGGCCCGGGCAGAGATACACCCCGCGCCGAGGCCCGCTATCGTCGGACGCATGTTAACGTACTCTACTTTTTCTATCTGCATCTCTTCTGCTTTATAAGTCCATACGGCACTACCGTTCACGGCCGAATATCGACCGATTACCAGATTCTCAAAAAGTGACAAGCGTTGTGTTATGAGTACGTTAACATAGCCCGTAACGTGCGGTATCGTGAACACTTGGTTCATGCCGCTTCAAGTTGTTAACGTACTCATAACGACGCAAAACTCACCCGTGCGCGCCAAGGAAAGGACTCCCATGACCACCCCCGACAAAAAGACACTCGCCACGCTCACCAAGCTGTTCGAGGAGGAGTTTGGCCCCATCGGCGATCGCCAGGTGCTCTATGTGCACGCGCCCGGCCGTTCCGAGATCAGTGGCAACCACACCGACCACGAGGGCGGCCACGTCATCGCCGGCTCGCTCGATGTCGCCGTTGACGGTATCGCCGTGGCAACCGACTCCAACAAGGTCCGCGTCGCCGACGAGGGCTACCCCACGTTTGAGATTACCCTCGACACGCTGAATGTTCAGGAGTCCGAGAAGGGCACGTCCGCAAGCCTCGTGCGCGGTATGGCCCACGAGATCGCAGCCCTTGGCGTTGAGCCCCACGGCTTCGACTTCGCCTTCACCTGCTCCGTCCCCTCGGGCGGCGGTCTTTCGAGCTCCGCTGCCGTCGAAGCCGCATACGGACGCGCCATGGAAACCCTCTGGGGCGCGCCCGCAATTGAGCCCGTCGCACTCGCCCAAATGAGCCAGCGCACCGAGAACAACTATTATGGCAAGCCCTGCGGTCTGATGGACCAGGCCGCCGTATGTCTGGGCGGCCTTGCCTACATGGACTTTGAGGACCAGGCTCAGCCTAAAACCCAGAAGCTCGAGCTCAACTTTGAGGATCACGGCTATGCGCTCGTGCTCGTTAAGGTCGGTGCCGACCACGTGGCAGCCACCGACGACTACGCCGCCGTTCCGCGCGAGATGCAGGACGTTGCCGCCGAGTTTGGCAAGGCACGCCTGTGCGAGGTAAACGTTGCCGACTTTGACGCCAAACTCCCCGAACTGCGTGCCAAGCTGGGCGACCGTGCCTGCCTGCGCGCCGTTCACTACTGGTACGAGAATGGCCTGGTCGACAAGCGCTGGGCCGCCCTGAACGCCGGCGACATCGACCAGTTCCTGATCCTGACGCGCGAGTCCGGCGCCAGCTCTGCTATGTACCTGCAGAATGTCGTTGCCAAGCTGGGCTCCGAGCAGCCTTCCATGTATGCCCTGGCGCTGGCCGAGCACGTGCTCGACGGCCGCGGCGCCGTCCGCATCCACGGTGGCGGCTTTGGTGGCACCATCCAGGCCTTCGTGCCCCTCGACCTGGTCGACACCTTTATCACCAAGATGAACGACTGGCTGGGCGAGGGCTCTGCCCGCCACTACGCAATTTCTGACAAGGGGGCTTACGCGGCATGGCTGTAATGACCGACGTGCGCGAGGCTGCCCAGGGCTTGATTGAGTATGCCATCCATCGATCGATGATCCGACAGGACGATCGCATCTGGGCCTACAACACCATTTTGGAGTGCATCGGCGCCACGGGCCCCGCGCTCGACATGACCTGGGCGCTGCAGAACGAGAAGCTCTCGCTCTTGCACCCCGATACCCTGCCCGACTTTGACCTGGAGGGCACGCTTGCCTCGCTTTCCGAGGCTGCCGTTGCCAACGGCGCCGCCGAGGACACGACGTCGGGCCGCGACCGCATCGCTATGCGCATCATGGGCGTGCTCATGCCGAGGCCTTCGGTTGTAAACGAGGAGTTCAACGGACGTATGGGCGTCAACGAGCCCCGCGCCGCGACCGACTGGTTCTACGGTCTGTGCTGCGACGCCGGCTACGTGCGCCGTGCCGCCATCGCGCGCAACATCAAATGGAGCACCCCCACCAACTGGGGCGACCTGGAGATCACCATCAACCTGTCGAAGCCCGAGAAGGACCCGCGCGATATCGCCGCGGCCGGCGCCGCCAAAAACACGGGCGAGAAGTATCCCGCCTGTCAGCTCTGCATCGAAAACGAGGGCTACCCCGGACGCTCCGCCGCAGCCGACGGCGGCGCCCACCCCGCCCGTCAGAACCTGCGCGTTATCCCCATCCAGCTCAACGGCGAGCGCTGGGGCTTCCAGTACAGCCCGTACGCATACTTTAACGAGCACTGCATTGCTATGAGCTCCGAGCATCGCCCGATGCACGTCGACCGCAAGGGGCTGACCTGCCTGCTCGATTTTGTGGACCTGTTCCCGCACTACTTTATCGGCTCCAACGCCGACCTGCCCATTGTGGGCGGCTCGATCTTGTCGCACGACCACTTCCAGGGCGGCGCGCACGAGTTCCCCATGATGCACGCAGCCGAGGTCTCGCAGTTTAGCGTGCCCGGCTTTGACCGGGTTACCGGCTCTGTGCTGCAGTGGCCGCTTTCGGTACTGCGCCTGCGCTCGCACGACCGCGGCGAGCTGCTCGATGCCGTCGAGAAGATTATCCTCGCCTGGCGCGAGTGGACCGATGAATCGGTTGGCGTCATCGCGCACACGGCCGACGGCGTGGCACACAACACCGTGACGCCCGTCATCCGCCGCGTCGACTCCCGCGGCAATGCCGGCGGCGAGATCTACGAGGCCTACCTGGCGCTTCGCTGCAACATCACGACCGACGAACATCCGCTGGGCGTTTTCCACCCGCATGCCGAATACCACCACATTAAGAAGGAGAACATTGGCCTGATCGAGGTCATGGGCCTGGCCATTTTACCGCCGCGTTTGGTTCCCGAGCTTGGTGCCGTTCGCGAGCACCTGCTGGCAGCCAAGGCCGATGCCAGCTACGACCTTGCCGGCGCGCTCGAGGGCGATGATCTTTGCCGCAGCCATGCCGCGTGGGCCGAGGATGTCTATGCCCGCCGTGCCGACGAGCTTACGGCGGACAACGCCATCGACATCCTGCACGAGGAGGTGGGCGTGGTGTTTGGCCACGTGCTCGACAACGCCGGAGTCTTTAAGTGGGACGAGGTAGGACGCGCCGCCCAGCAGCGCTTTATCGACTCGCTGTAGCAGCGAGCCCGAACGCACGCACTCAACGAATAGCGCCTACGCGACAGCGGCGCCCGCCGGCAACATCGCCGGCGGGCGCCGTTTTTGAGTGTAGTCATTGGGGTCATTCTTAAGGGGCGTTCTTAAACGACTAGTCATTAAAGAGCGTCCCCAATGACTGATCGCGTCGAAAATGTTGGTGTAAGGGTGACGCCCTAGCGCCCGTTTAACGAAGAACGGCCTTCGTCCTAGAATCTGAAATCACCACAACAACAGGTTCTAGGAAAGGACGAAGACCGCTATGGAAATCTTATCAGACCCGACGCCGGACATGCTCGCCATGCCCCGTTTCGACGACGGCGCCATCGACATGCAGGAGCTGCTCAGGCGTCTCGCCGAGCAGGTCGTGAACGCCGTGATGGACGCCGAGGCCGACCAGCTCTGCGGTGGCGGGGGGAACAGCCGAAACGGCTACCGCGAGAGGTCGCTCGCCACCTGCGTCGGCACGCTGACGCTGCGCATCCCCAAGCTGCGCTCCGGCAGCTTCTTCCCCGAGGACGTGCTCGAGCGCTACCAGCGCGTCGACCGCGCCCTCGTGGCCGCCGTGGCCGAGATGTACGCCACGGGCACCAGCACCCGCAAGATGCAGAGGGTGGCCGAGAAGATGGGCGTCTCCAGACTCTCGAAGGACCAGGTGAGCGCCATCGCCTCGAGCCTGGACGCAGACATCGAGGACCTGTGCGCAAGGCCGCTCGGCGGCTCGCCGGTGCCCTACGTCTGGCTCGACGCGACCTACGTCAAGTGCCGCCGCGAGGGGCGCGTCGCCTCCACCGCCGTGGTCACCGCCATCGGCTGCGATGCGGGCGGCTGGAGGCGCGTCCTGGGCGTCGACGTGGTCGACACCGAGTCCTACGACTCGTGGCTCGCCTTCCTGCGGGCTATCCGCTCGCGCGGGGCGGCGGGCGTGCGGCTCGTCGTCTCGGACGCCCACCCGGGGCTCGTCCGGGCGCTCGGCGAGGTCTTCCAGGGCGCCGCGTGGCAGCGCTGCGCGGTCCACCTCATGCGCGACTGCATGCGCGAGGCCGGCTCCTGGCAGCTCAGGCGCCGCGTGGGCAGGATCGTGTCGCAGGTGTTCCGCGGGCGCGACGCCGCCACCGTGACGGCCATGTACCACGCGGCGTGCGACATGCTGGAGGGGTGCTGCCCCAGGGCGGCGGCGGGTGCCCGATCGCCGCGGAGGCGGCCGCCCTCCAGTCGATCAAGGGCTGCGCCTTCGCGCTGGCCGCGGCCTTCTCGGCCGAGGTCGGCGACTTCACGAGGTTCCGTTCCGGAAGGCAGGTCACGGCCTATTTCGGCCTCGCGC
>DBFRXD010000111.1:0-5013 GCA_048502435.1 Collinsella aerofaciens | reverse complement strand
CATCGGCAAGACCGGCCGTCGCCTGTTCCTGCTGTTCTGCTGGCTGTTCTGCATCATCGTCATCGCCGCTTTCACCGACATGGTCTGCAAGACGTTCATGTTCACCCCGGCCGTTGACGCTTCTGGTGCTGCTACCGGTGCCGTCGACTTCACCAAGTCCTATGCCGCCGGCTGCGCTGGTACCATCTCCATCCTGTTCACCTTCGTCGCTATCGCCTTTGGTTGGGCCCAGAAGAAGTTCAACCTCACCGGCGCTGCCGAGTTCGTCACCGGCGTGGTCCTCATGGTACTCATGTTCGCCGTCGGTATGCAGTTCCCGGTCTACCTGGATAAGTTCCAGTGGTTCGCCGTCGTCATGGTCTACCTGGTCTTCGCTGGCGCTATGCCCATCCAGATGCTCAAGACTCCGCGTGACTACCTCACTTCCATCATGATGATCGTCATGATCGTCTGCGCTGTCCTCGGCATCGTCGTCCTGGGCGTCAACGGTCAGGCCACTATCACCGCTCCGGTCTTTACCGGCTTCTCCACTGCCTCCGGCATGATGTTCCCGGTCCTGTTTGTCTCCGTTGCCTGCGGTGCTCTCTCCGGTTTCCACAGCCTCGTTTCTTCTGGTACCTCCTCCAAGCAGGTCGAGAAGGAGCAGGACGCCGTCAAGGTCGGTTATGGCGCCATGATCGTCGAGTCCTTCGTCGGCATCCTTGCCATCATCGTCGCCGGCATCATGTTCTCCGACATGAACACCGCCGGTACCGGCGCCCTTAACGCCGGCGTCGCTTCCACCCCGTTCCAGATCTTCGCCGCTGGCATCTCCCGCGGTATGCAGGCCTTCGGCGTTGACGGCACGCTCGCAACCGTCTTCATGACCATGAACGTTTCCGCTCTGGCCCTGACCTCGCTCGATGCCGTCGCCCGCATCGCTCGCACCTCGTTCTCCGAGTTCTTTGCCCAGACCAACGACGCCCTGGCCATCGAGTCCAAGGCCGGCTACATGAAGGTCCTCGGCAACCCCTGGTTCGCCACGGTCGTTACCCTGCTTCCTGGCCTCGCTCTCGCCTTTGGTGGCTATGCCAACATCTGGCCGCTCTTCGGTGCTTCTAACCAGCTGCTCGGCGGTATGACCATGATCACTCTCGCCGTGTTCTGCAAGTGCACCGGCCGCAAGGGTTGGATGCTCTACGTGCCCGTCGCCTTCCTGCTCTGCTGCACCTTCACTTCGCTGGTCCAGAGCGCCATGGGCTGCATGACCGCCGTCCAGGCCTACGGTTTCTTCGGCACCATCCCGGCTACCGCCACCACGGCTGCCGTTTCCGTCGCCGCTACCAAGGGCCTGCAGCTCGTCTTCGCCGTCCTGCTGATGGTCCTGGGCCTCATCGTTGCCGTCAACTGCCTCAAGGAGTTCTTCGGCAAGGAGGCCGGTTCCATGCCCGACGAGGAGCCCGAGTGGTCCGAGATGGGCAAAGTCGAGTATGGCCGCGCCGCTGCCGCCGAGGCTCCCGCCGACGCCGAGGCTGCCAAGGCGTAATCGACCTGACGAGTTGAACGTCACATCTATACAACTCGATAAGACCGGGTCCGCGGCTGCGCGGGCTCGGTCTTTTTTCATGCAAAAGCGGGCGATGACCGAGTGTTCTCGCAGATGTTTTGCGTGGATAAGGGCGCGCGTTGTACCATATAGACGTATATGTGTACATATGAAAGGGGCCCCGTGGCCAAGACGGTATATTCCGATAACCAAAATAATGTCGACGCCCTGGCTGAGCGCCTGAGCAGCCAGACGTCGCTTTCTGCCGAGCGCGCCAAGCTAGTTGCCTACGACCTGCTCTGCCGCAAGGCGCTCAAGATCAAGTCGAGCGCGCTGGCGCAGATTTTCCGCTCCGTCGATAAGGAATGCGACACCAAGGCGATGCGCGACGAACTCATCGCGGCAAAGATCGTTACCAAGATCGAGGGCAGCGGCATTAACGGACGCCCGGCGTTCTATACCATTCATGCCGAGATTCGTGATGCCCAGGAGCAGCTTGCCGAGGCTGTCGAGGTTGCCGAAGAGGCCGTCGAGGACGTTGTCGAGGTGCCCGCTTCGGTGGAAACGGCCCCGCGCGAGCATGTCGATACCGACGAGCTGCTCGATGAGAACGTCGTTCGCGCCTTTACGGCTAAGGCCGGCCGCGGCGGTTTTGGTGGGGGCGGCAAGCGCGATGCTCAGCGCCGTGCCCAGCAGGAGCGCTTCCGTCGTGCCGTTGCTCAAAAGGGTGAGACGGATGCTGAGGCTGTTGAGATCGAGGTTGCTGCCGAGTCGCAGAAGCCCACGAAGGAGCAAAAGCCCGTGGAGGCCCAAGAGCCCAAGCGCCGTCGCGGTGCTCACTTTAAGGCTGCACAGCAGGATGCCGTGCGTGAGGTTGAAGAGTCTTCTGAGGTTGCAGACGATGTTGAAGAGTCTGCCAAGAAGGCTCCAGGTTCGTGTCGTCCCGGCCGCGGTTTTGCGGGACGCGCGTATCCCGTAAAGCATCAGGAGAAGGGCGAGTCGGTTTCGACCACCCAGGACGAGAAGGCCGTTGAGCCGGCGGCTCGCGAGCAAAAGCCTGTTGAGCCGCAGCTTGAGGTTGATGCCGAGGCCAAGGGCCAGCAGCCTACTGATGAGCAGGCGGAGCAGGGCGCGTCGAGCAAGCCTCGCCGCCGTCGCCATCGTGGGGGGCGCAGTTCCCATGCCGAGACTGCAGCCGAGAAGACCACGCCGCAGGACGAGGATGCGAAGGTCGAGGTTTCTTCGGGGCAGCCTAAGCGCCAGGCGGCGAAGGAGAGCAAGTCCGATCGTCCGCAGAAGCAGGCGCCTATGCCGAAGCGCGAGCGCAATTCCCAAGGCGATTCTAAACGCAAGTCTCAGAAGAAGCCGGAGTCTACCGCAGCAGATACTGCTGACCAGCAGCCCGAGTCGGCAGTCCACGGCGAGGTCTCGGCGTTTGCCCTTGCCCGCGTTTTAGGCAGGCAGCTGCTCAAAGTTGTCCCTACGCCTACGGCGCTCTCTAAGATCAAGGAGCAACAGACACAGATCGTAAAGGTCGAGGGCAAGGACGGCAAAAAGGCTCCGCAGCGCACTCAGCACAACGAGATGTCCAACCGCAAGATTGCCGAGGAAATCGCAATCATCCAGGCTTGGATCGAGCAGAATCGAGGTGCCGATACGCCGGTTGCCTCGCGCCGCCAGCGTGCCTACCAGATCTTTAACGACGAGAAGGCTTTTGACGGCAAGCACGGTGAGCGCTTGATCAGGCGTATGACCGAAAAGGGCATCAGCATGCAAGCGATCAAGGTCGCCCCCAATCGCCCCGTGCACTTTACGGGCTTCTTTACGCTGGGAGCCGACAAGCCGTTCATTATGGTCGAGAACCTGGACACCTACGACGAGATCGTCAAGCTGCTGCGTGGCCGCAAGCACGCCAAGCTCTTTGGCATCAAGGTGGGCGGCGTGATTTTTGGCGGCGGATGCAAGGCGAGTGTCTCGCATGCCTTGGACGATTATCTGGCCGAGATTGGCTATCGCTTTAACTACGTCTACTACGTAGGCGATATCGATCGCGAGGGCGCGCGCATCGTCGAACAGGCTCGCAATGCCAATGTGGTTGAGATTCGCCTGCATGCCGGCATGTATCGCGCTATGCTCGCCGAGCATAAGCGTCGCGTGAAGGCCGGCGGAGAGTGCGAGCCCGCGGCTGCCAACCAGGGCGTGCCGCAGAATCTGGCGGCGACGATCAAGGATCTGCCCATGGTTACGCGCGTGCAGTTCCGCAACGTGCTGCGCGAGGGCGGGCGCATTCCGCAGGAGATTCTGATGACCGCCGACTATCGGGATGGCGACTCGGGAAGCTTCGACCGCATGCTCAACAACTAGGGCGTTCGGCCCCGGGAGAGCGGGGACACCGGCTTAGGTTTCCTGCTCTACAGTCCTGCTCACGACGGAGGCCACATTAAGTGGCCTCCTGTTCGTGCGGAACTCGCGATAAACCTAAGCCGGTGTCCCCGCTCTCCCGGGGCCTGTGGTTACCTGGTTGTTGCATGCGGCTCGCTTTTCGGAACTGGGCTGATATTTTCTTGATGTTAGGCGCTCTTGGTCCTAATGGGCTTGGGGCGCCTTCGCGTTTCCTCAGCTCCGCACCCTTGCGGGTTCGAATCCCTCCGCTTGGCGGCGTCGGTCCGATTCGCTGAATGTCAGGGGCTCTCTGTTGATATGGGACGGAGGGATTCCGCGTCCGCCTTTTCGGCGGCCGCGCCCCGCTGCGTCGCTTTGCTCCTTGCGTGCTGCGCTGGAAAACGCTTTGCGTTTCCTCAGCTCCGCACCCTTGCGGGTTCGAATCCCTCCGCTTGCCCACAAGAAAGCGCCCTGGGCCGTTATGGGCTCAGGGCGCTCAATTTTAAGGGCTGGGACGGAGGGATTCGAACCCCCAACAGCCGGCACCAAAAACCGGAGTTCTACCGTTGAACTACGTCCCAATGTGTGGTGTTGCCCAAAAGCAACTCGTTTAGTTTACCTAATCTGCGAGGGCATCGCAAACGCCGTCGAGCAGGCGTACGGCGAGTGTCTGCGCGTCGCTGGCCGTGAAGGTGCCGTTGTAGCGCGTCATGCCCGTGAGCTCAATGCGAATGCGAGCCGGCTTCTGCTGCGCGGCGACATTGGCAGTGCGGATGCGCTGGGCCAGGTTGTGGCACTCGGCGAGGGCGATCGTGGCGCGCGGCGCTGCATCTGCGGGCAGCTCATTGCTTGCGATTTCGAGCACTAGGTCAACGTCGGTTGGGACCTCGGAGTCGCAGAGCATCATGCCGCTGTTGTCGGTCGTTGCCGTGGCGATATTCCACATGCGCGACGCAACACTGCGTGCGATGGGGTCCTCGCCGATAACGGCAATCTGGAAGCGCTCGAGCACGTTGGCGGCGCGAGCAAAACCGATGCGGGACTCGGCTTCGGTGACCGAGGGCTTGCCCTCCCACACATGGTGCAGGCGGTTGATGTAGGCGTAG
>DBFRXD010000110.1:0-10494 GCA_048502435.1 Collinsella aerofaciens | reverse complement strand
ACGTGCACGTCAACGGTGCGCGAACCGCCGTCGAAGTCCCAGCCCCACACGCTCTGCAGCAACGACTCGCGGGTAAAGACCACGCCGGGCTTGCGCATGAGGTACTCGAGCAGGTCGAACTCGCGCAGGGTGAGCTTAAGCGACTCGCCGGCAACAGTCACCTCACGATGGCTGGGCGAGAGCACGATGTCGCCCACGCTGAGCACATCGCTTGCCTGTTTGACCATGCCGCCGCGACGCAGCAGTGCGCGGCAGCGGCTGGCGAGCTCCATGAGCGAAAACGGCTTAGTCAGGTAATCGTCGGCACCGCCATCGAGCGCCATCACCTTGTCGAGCTCGGTATCCTTGGCGGTAAGCATCATGATGGGCACCGTCGCCGTCAGGCGATCGGCACGCAGTCGACGCATAATCGCCAAGCCATCGGTATCGGGCAGCATGATGTCGAGCAGGACGGCATCGGGTACCCGTCGCGCCACGGCAGCCTTAAACTCACCGTCGCACGAAAAGCCTTCGGCCTCAATCCCCTGCTTGCGCAGCGCATAGACCGTCAAATCCCTGATGTTGTCATCGTCCTCGACGTAATAGATCATGTTGAACCCCTTTGCGGCCGGCATGACCGCATCTTAACCCTAAAGGTACCTTTACTAGATGGTATCAGCCAAAACGCCCCGTCAAATAATCCGCCGTGCGCGGATCGGTCGGATTCTTGAAGAGTTGCGCGGTGGGCGCGTGCTCCACCAGCTCACCCAGCAAAAAGAATGCGACCGAATCGGAGATACGCGCCGCCTGCTGCATATTGTGCGTAACGACCACGAGCGTGCAGGTCTCTTTGAGCTCGCAGGCCAGCTGCTCCACCACCAGCGTCGACACAGGATCGAGTGCCGAGGTCGGCTCGTCCATCAGCAGAATGTCGGGCTGCACGGCAAGTGCGCGGGCGATGCACAGGCGCTGCTGCTGGCCGCCCGAAAGACCCAGACCCGACTCTTTGAGCTTGTCCTTGGCCTCGTCCCACAGGGCGGCGCGTCGCAGGGAGTCTTCGACCAGCTCGTCGAGCACGACGTGATCGCGCACACCCATACCGCGCGGCCCATAGGCGACGTTGTCGTAGATGCTCATGGGAAACGGGTTGGGGCGCTGGAACACCATGCCCACGCGCTGGCGAAGGCGGCAGATGTCGTAGTCGCCCAGGATATCTTGACCATCGAGCGCAATCTTGCCCTCGATTCGGCAGTCCTTGATGCCGTCGTTCATGCGGTTAAAGCAGCGCAGCAACGTGGACTTTCCGCAGCCCGAAGGCCCGATGAACGAGGTAATCTGCTTGTCGCGGATCTTGATATTCACGTCCTTGAGCGCATGGTGGTCGCCATAGAACAGGTCGAGGCCCTCAACATCGATTCGCGTCGGCGAGGCGGCAAGATCCTCTGCCGTGGGGCGAGTCGCATCCCCAACCTCGCGCTCGTGCGCGGCCTCGGCCTGCGCTTTCATGAGTTCTTCAAGCTCCGTGGGCTCCACAGCCGCAGCAGCCGTCATACCGCATACCTCCACATCGATATCAATTCAGCAGTATCGATAGTAGGAATCGCGGCTCATATGCACGTGAGCGCATTGTCAAGTGTTTGTAAGGGCACACTGACTATGCGGCGGGCAGCTCGATGGTGAATATCGTGTGTTCGGGCGTCGATTCACATGCAACGGTACCGCCGTGCGCGCATACGATCTCCTTGGCGATGGCAAGCCCCAGTCCAGCGCCGCCGCGATTGGTCGCACGCGCCGCATCCAGGCGATAGAACTTCTCAAAGATCACCTTGAGCTTTGCCTCAGGGATGGGATCGCCCTGATTGATAAAGCGCACGCGCACGCCATCGCCGTCCCGGCGTCTGGCCTCGATCGTGATGGTCGAGCCCTCATAGCTATAGGCAATAGCGTTTTTCATGATGTTGTTGAACACGCGAGCCATTTTGTCGCCATCCACGAGCACCGTCAGGTCCTCGCGAATATCAACTTGGACTTCCTTATGCTGCTCGTTGAGGATGGGATAGAACTCGTCAGTCACCTGAGCCAGCAGCAACCCCAGATCAACATAGCCGCGCGTGAGCACGATATCGTGGAAGTCAAAGCGCGTGATATCGAAGAACTCTTCGATGAGCGTATCGAGCCGGTGCGCCTTGTCGAGCGCCACGCCCGTAAAGTGCGCACGTTGCTCAACAGGCAGCTCGGGAGCCTCTTGCAGCAGCGAAAGATAGCCCACCACACTGGCAAGCGGGGTGCGTAGGTCATGTGCCAAGTACGTGACCAAATCGTCCTTGCGATGCGACTCGTCACGCAGAGCTTGCTGCACCTTGCGCTCACGGTCACGCACGCGGTTAAGGGCGCCCTCGACCTCCAAGAAGTCGCCGTCGATGTTATCCCAGGTGTCGGGGTGATCGATCAGGCGATCTTGAATACGAGCGGCCAGCACACAATCGGCATGCTGCTCGCCCTGTTCGTAGCCCTGGTAGTACAGGGCGCGGCCGCACAAGAACAGCACGCACGCGGCAAGCGCCAGCACAAAGCCAAGCATGTTGAATACAAAGCCGGCATCGAACAGCACCGGCCCTTCGATGCCGCCGAGCGCCATGGCGCCAATCGCCAACGTCATGGCCCACGCGGCGCCGCCAATCACCACGCAGCGGCACACGATCTCAAATCGATCGATCAGCAAAAAGCCGACAAGCAGCACCGCCAAGATTCCGACGATGTTGTCGATGCCAATCAGCAGCAGGCTCAGCAAAAAGAGCAGCACCGTTGCAAGCGCGCGGTTGTCGACGACCGACCTCACGTATTCAAAGAGCCGATCGGGCACCTCGAACGCTTGCCTATCGTCTTTTGTCATATCAAGATCCTCACAAGCGAAAAGCGTTATTCGATGATGTAGCCGACGCCCCAGACGTTTTTGATAAAGCGTGGCTTTTGTGCGTCGTCGCCGATCTTTTCGCGCAAGTGGCGAATATGCACCATCACCGTATTGTTGGAGCCGGGCATAAAGTCCTCGTTCCACACCGCGCGGAACAGGTCCTCCACGGCCACCACGCTGCCGCGATGCTCGACCAGATACAGCAAGATTGAATACTCGGTGGGCGTGAGGCGAACCGGTGAACCGTCCACTGTCACGGAACGAGCATCGCGGTTGATCTCCAAGCCGTCGAGCTGAATGGTCGGCGACTCGGCCGCCTGTGCACGGCTACCGTAGCTGGTGTAGCGGCGAAGCTGAGCGTGCACGCGCGCGATGAGCTCCAGCGGACGGAACGGCTTAACCACGTAATCGTCCGCGCCAAGCGAAAGGCCCCCGATCTTGTCTTGCTGGGCATCGCGCGCCGTCAGCATGATCACAGGATAGGTATGGCTGGAACGGATCGTACGCAGCAGCTCAAATCCATCGATATCGGGCAGCATGACATCCAGCAGTGCCAGATCGAACTCCTGCTCCAAGATTGCCTTGGCGGCATCGGCCCCGCTATAGGCAATCTGGACATCAAAGCCCTCTTTTGTAAGGTAGATGCCAACCAAGTCGGCGATGGCCTTCTCGTCATCAACTACCAAAATGCGCTCGTTCATGCGTGCTCCTCTCGCGCTCCATTATGCCTGAGGCGACGCACGCCACACACAACAAGCGTGGGTGATTAAGTCGGCCTTAAGCACCCTTGTGCCCGTTCGGGTGCGGATGTGGGCCAAGCGCGCACGCGATGATCGCCGACGCCGGCAAACGATATACTCTAGTTTCAGAAGAGACCATCCCGTCGAAAGCGAAATCTGTGAAGTCCCTCACCTCTTTTGCAAAGCGCTCAGCCCAGCTTGCCGCCGGCTTTGCCTGCGCCATCGCCCTTGTTGCCGGCGTGCCTGCTGTTGCCGGCGCCCAAGTGCTCACGACCGACGACATCTGCAGCAAGACCGCCGACGCCCGCGGCATCACGGCAGAAAACCTGCCCGATATCGAGGCAACGAATGCCCTTGTTATGGGCAAGGACGGCACCGTCTACTATGGACGCGGCGCCGATGAGCAGGTCAAGATTGCCTCGATCACCAAGGTCATGACCGCAATCCTGACCGTCGAAAACTGCAAGATGGACGAGAAGGTCACGGTGAGCAACGCTGCCGCCACCGTAGGCAACTCGACTGCCGGCCTGCTCGAAGGCGACGAGCTCACCGTGGAGCAGGCACTACGCGGCCTGATGATCCCCTCGGGCAACGACGCCGCCATCGTGCTTGCCGAGTACGTGGGCAAAAAGATCGACCCCAAGACCAAGGACGCCGTGGCCACCTTTGTAAAGGCCATGAACGGGCGCGCCAAAAAGCTCGGCTGCACCGGCACGGTCTTTGAGAACCCACACGGTCTGGACTTTGACGAGTGGGCCGGCGATATGCACTCGACAGCACATGACGTGGCACTGATGATGCAGGAGGCCATGAAAAACGATACGTTTCGCGAAGTCGTCGCGAGCGAGGATTCGTGGATTGAGGTCACGGGCGCCGACGGCTCAGACCATTCGCATTCCATGGACACGCACAACGTTTTGCTCGGTCAGGACGGAAACATTGGCGGCAAGACCGGCACCACCGACGACGCGGGCTATTGCTTTGCGAGCGCCTACAACCGCGACGGCGACGAGATCTACACCGTCGTTTTGAACTCCACCACCACCGACCAGCGCTTTACCGATACCGCAACCCTTGCCAATTGGTACTACGGTCACAAGGCGGCGGTCGCAATCGCCAACACGCAGGAAAAGACTGCCAACGGCAACCCGCTTATGGCGCGCATTAGTCAAACCGACTGGACGGATAAGACGATCGACGCCACGCTCGCCGATCCTACGGCGCAAGCGACCGTGTTTTCCCTTGCCGGCGAGGTGACCGAAAAGGTTAGCTACGACGATCTTTCGGGCACGGTGCATGTGGGCGACAAGGTGGGCAGCGTTACGCTCAAGCAGGACGGCACCAAGATCGCCGTCATGGACCTGGTTGCCGACGAGGAAGGTGCAGGGCCGAATCCCATTGAGTGGCTCCTTGTGAAGCTCGACCGCCTGGGCCGCCGCATCGACAACCGCCCACTTGCGGCAGAGAGCGAGACCGTAGCCAAGGCTCCTGAGATGTAGAGCGCAAGAATAATCAGCCCACTGAAAGGAGGCGTCCGAAAGGATGCCTCCTTTTTGAGGGTTCGAATCCCCAGCCGCCATTCTTGATAATAAAAAAGGGCCCCAAATGGGACCCTTCTTCAAATTCGTACTGGCGGAGAGCTGGGGATGTCCGGGCACGCTGCGCATGCCCTCCGGCTTCAAAGCCTGGCAGCTTTTCTCCCACGGGCTACAAACGCTTTCGCGTTTGCTTAACGCCCGTGCCCTCTGGGGTTCGAATCCCCAGCTAACGTGGTTCAACTAAAAAAGGGCCCCTTTCGGAACCCTTCTTTAAAGTCTTACTGGCGGAGAGCTGGGGATTCGAACCCCAGATGCCCTTTTGGGGCATACTCGCTTAGCAGGCGAGCACCTTCGGCCTCTCGGTCAGCTCTCCGTAACAGCCGTTCTATAGTAACCAAACAGCCAAGGATGGGCAAGGGGGAATTTTGGAGCGATTCCGATTTGCCAGTAGACGTCTCAGCCAATCATCTCAATTTGTAACAGTTACAGGCCGAATCTTCGTCCAGATGTTACAGATTTAGACAAACAGTCAGCGCCATCCGCAAATGTCTCAATCTGAAACACCTGCATGCCGTAATCCCCTCTAGATGTTACAGATTGAGACAAAGATGCGGGGGCAACCACAGCGGCGGCGTCGATGCCTCCAGTCTTTATTAGTCCGCTCGAATGGTCTCCAACAGATAATCGCGCATGTACGGAATTGCAAACGAAACACAGCCGTAGCCGGCAGGCTCAATCAGTCCCGTATCGATCAGACGTTTGCGATACGACCCGACTTTATTCGCCGGCAATCCCATCTTTTTGGCAATATCACCGTTCGTAATCTCGCCGCCTTCGCATTGCGCCATCGCCGCGAGATATTGAAACTGCCGCTCCGACACCCTGCGCAGCGCGGGGGCAATCACCATGGCATTGAAACTATCAAGAGCCGCCTGGACACCCTTGCGAGCCGCCTCTTCACTCACGCTCTCCGACCCGCTGCGCGCAGCAACCTGCCAAGCGTAATATCCGACCAACTGGACCATAAAGGGATAGCCTGCCGAAGCCTTTGTTAAAAGCTCAGCAACGCCTTCGTCGAGTTCCTTGCCCGCACGCCTCATCGTATCCTCAAACGATCCGCCGACTTCAAAATCTGAAAGCCGCGTGAGCTCGATATGCTTCGCCCTCTGAAGGAACGTCAACGTATCATCCACCACCACGCCATCCACCGAGGTTGGCAAACCAGCGAATGCAAAGGCGACATTCGCCCCTTGGCGAATCAAGAGCTGCATTTCATTACCCAGCTCGCGCATTTCCTCAGTTGAGGCGTCCTGAATCTCATCGAGTGTGATGAGCAAACCACCTCGCTTCGCGGCATCGTACATCGCCTCCCCCAGATGAGAGGCTGACTTCGACAGCTCTACGGAGCCAAGGCTGACTCCTAAAATCGATGGGGAAATCGACATTGATGCAAGACGAACATTTCGCTGCAGAGCCTCGAGAATTCTGTCGCAAAAACCGGCATTTGAGGCGACGTCGACAACCTCGAATCCTTTTTTGCGCGCAAGATCGCCCAATGCGTTGAGGAGCACCGTTTTACCCGTGCCTCGGACACCCGAGATGCGCATGAGTCGATCGGGGGCACCAGGGCCATTCTCAAGAGCTTCGGCAAAGTCATCCAAAACAGCGTCGCGTCCGATAAGCTCAGGTGGATTCATGCCCGCTGTTGGCTTAAAGGGATTAATAGCTTTTGACATTCGACCTCCTCTGCCAGTTTTAACAACTTTAACAAAGTTTAGCAACTTTAGCAGAGTTTAACAGTTTTAGCAGGCTCGGCGGCTTTATGCCTTACCGATTCTGTCGGGTCCTCCCGCCCGCGCCGATACAAATAGCGCGGTGCGGCCCCTCTATATCGCCCCTACCCCAGCGAGCGGTTGAGGGAGCCGAGCTCGTCGTTGCCCATAGTGCGCCACATTTGGAAGATGCAACCGCGTGCCAGGAAAAAGAAGCCGTTGTCGACCAGTTGAACAGCGGCATCTGCCAGCTGATCCGTCACGGCGGACACTGGCGGCAGCTCGAGTCCAGCCTTGTGGATGGTCTCAACCGCTTCTTCGAACGTCGGAGGCTCGCTGACGCCCATCTCGTTCATAAGGCCCTGCATTTCTTCCAGCGCGCTGCTGCCCGACTCCTCGCCGCGCGGCACTAGACGGTAACAAGCCAGCGCTAGGTCGAGCTGATCGCAATTCCAATAGGCAAACGCCAAGCGATAGAACAGGTAGCCAATTGCAGAACGATCGCTGGCAATACGTAGGCCGTGGCGCGCCACCTCGATAATCTCGTCAAAGCGCTCCAGACGCGCAAGCACGTTGATGAGCGCAAAGTGCGATTGCATGGACGAGCGCGCCAGATCGTAAAGATGGCGCACCTCGGGCAGTGCTCGTTCAAAGTCCTCTTGCTCGGCGTAAAAGCTGCAGATCTCGTGCTGGGCAAAGTACAGCGCATCGGGCGCACGAAGGATTCGCACAGAGTCGTCTTCTTCCAATACCGGTAACACCATGCGCACCAGCTGGTTATCGCAAAACTGCGTTTGAACCGGACCTGTCGCCAAAAGCTCGGCGACAGTGCACTTAGCCTCCAACTCCTCGACAAGACGGGAAAAGCCTTCAAAAGCACCTGTACGGTCTACTTTTGCCTGCTCGCGCAATTCAACAACACGGGCCACGTATGGGTCGTCGTCCTCTTCCATTACCTCCAACTCGTCAGCCGTATCGGCAAGCAGCAGATCGCGCAGCGCCGGTGGCAGCGTGCGATGGTCATCACGCGGACGAGCATGAACCTCCGCAGGCTCAATCGTCTCCGGAGCGGTTGACTCATACGCCTCAAGCACACGCTTGCACGGCATATCGTCCATGTCCATGCTCTCAAGATCCTTGGCGACAGGCACGCAATCGGCCAGATAGGCCGCGCGCCCAAAGAAATACGTTGCAACAACGCGCTCGCCCTGCTCACTGTCGGGAGCAGCAATCTGCACATAGCAGCGCGTGATGCAGGTGCTCGCGGCAAAACACGCTGCCGCAAGCGTGAGTGCCACGCGCGCATCGTGCTCCGCGGCCCAGATCGCGCGCGTGTCCTCGTCCAGCTCGCGCCAGGCGTCATCCTGAGCGTCGTATTCACGTTGCAGCATGGCATCAACGACAGACTGCCCAAACCGAACGAGCATAATCCCCTCGGCAACGTTTGCCCGATAGGTATAGTCGAGCCGCGTGACCACGTTGAGCGCCTCAACGATTCGCGCAAAACGGGTGCGCACGTCCCACTCGCCGCCCGGCTGGCACGAAACCGTTCCCGGCTTGGCCCACGGGTTATCGCTCGAAGCCGTATCGAGCAGTCGGGGAACATCGTTGGTCGTCTTGGCGATATGCCACGCATCAAAGAGCGCGCAGCCCTCAAGGCTCGGCGAGGATGCCGCAGGGGCCAATCCGGCCCCGATGCGCTCAAGGATGCCGGAGAGGCGGTTGAGACGGCACTCGATGGCAAGCAGCATGTCAATCTCGTCCTGGTCCAACAGGCTACGATCAAAATTGAGATAGAACAACTTTGACCGGTCGATGCGCGCTAGGCTCATTTCTGACTTGGCGGCAATGGTGCGCAAACGGGGCAAGTCGACCTCGCTCATAAGGGCGGCGGCATAACGCTCGATACCACTCGGATTCTCGGCATGGTCAACGCGGTAAAGCAGCGTCTCGATAGCATCGGGGAGCGGTGCCGTGTTAAAGCCCAAAAACACCTCGACCGGCTCGGGCAGCTTTACGAGCTTTATTTTGTCGACAACGTTTTGCATGTCCGCATCGAGACCGTCGACGCCCGCCGTGTTCGCAATAGCGCTTTCGGAGTTGGCAAATATCACGTAGCGCAGGAACATCGATGCCATGAACTCGCCGTAAGGAAGGGCGCGGATCGAATTCCATGTCTCGTGGTCGGACCGCTCGCGCATGGGGCCTTCGGGAGAACCGACAGTTTGCGCACATGCGTGCATTGCACCGTTGGCTTCCCTTACCATAATCTCACCAATACTGGAGTCCGACTCGTCAAGGACCAGTTCCATGTCGGGATCGTTGGGCAGCGGAGCCTCGCTGACGGGGCGGTCCACCTTGTACACCTCACCCGAAACGCTTACGTAGCCCAAAAGCGACACATGACTTTTGCCAACGAACTCGACGACATAACAAGATTCATGCTGATCCTCGCCAAAGAGTTTCCAGACCACGCCATATGAGCGTCCCGCAGGCTGCTCGGGTATCGCCGGAAAGCGCTTCTTGGGATCGAGAAACCTGAGCTTGTATGTCGGACGCTCTGCCACGAAATATCACCCTGATCGGTCGTTGAGAGAAGGAGTGGTCGCGGATGGGCCGCGATACCTACTCGGAATCTTACACGAGTCGATAAGAAATCGTCCGCTTCACGCCCGCGCCTCGACCGAGGTTCGAATCCATGCAGCGGCGACATAAAAGAAGAGCCCCCGTTGCCGGAGGCTTCAAGTTCAATTGGTGCGGCGTATAGGATTCCGCGCATCCGCTGCGCGGATCCGCACCGGCTTCGCCCGCCTGCCGGCGTGCTCGCCCGCTCGCTAAAAACGCTCCGCGTTTTCTTGGCGCTCGCGCCTCGACCGAGGTTCGAATCCATGCAGCGGCGACATAAAAGAAAAGCCCCCGTTGCCGGAGGCTTCAAGTTCAATTGGTGCGGCGTATAGGATTCGAACCTATGACGTTCTGATTCGTAGTCAGACCCTCTATCCAGCTGAGGTAACGCCGCGACTTGTTGATTATTATGCACATGGACTGAATAAAGGTCAAGCGTTTTTCAAAAAAAGTTATTGAATTTGATTTTTACTCATTTAGACCACTTGATGCGATCCTCGACGCATCGCGATATAAGAAAAGCTCCCGTTGCCGGGAGCTTTAAAATCAATTGGTGCGGCGTATAGGATTCGAACCTATGACGTTCTGATTCGTAGTCAGACCCTCTATCCAGCTGAGGTAACGCCGCAACGCACGGATTATTATGCACGTGACCCCTCGATGGGTCAAGCGACAATTTGGAAAAATTTTACGAAGTGATGATTAAGATGCCCGCGCCTCGACCGAGGTCCGAATCCGTGCGGTGCCGGCGTAAAAGAAAAGCCCCCGTTGCCGGAGGCTTCAAGTTCAATTGGTGCGGCGTATAGGATTCGAACCTATGACGTTCTGATTCGTAGTCAGACCCTCTATCCAGCTGAGGTAACGCCGCAGCGCAAGACATATAAAACCACTTTAGCTTATTGGAGTCAAGCACAATCTCAAACTTT
>DBFRXD010000011.1:0-3201 GCA_048502435.1 Collinsella aerofaciens | reverse complement strand
CGCCCGCAACACCGTCACCAACGACGTGCTGTACAAGGAGGGCCTGGACCTTCTCGTCGTGCCCTCCGCCGAGCTCTCCCGCGGCCGCGGCGGCCCGCGCTGCATGAGCATGCCCTTCTGGCGCGAGGACCTCTAAGGTCTTCAAGGACCCGTACAGGTCTTAATACATACATCTAGCTGCCATTAGATGTCTCCCATTGGGGCGGTGCGGGTATTCGCACCGCCCCATTCTTGTATGAGGAACGTCAACACGATTGGATGACTGCTTTTGTAAGGAGCTTGGTCATGGATATCAAGGCAATCGGCGTTGAGGAGTGGCTCAACGTTTGGGAGAAGAGCGCCACGTGGGATATCGCCCAGTCGACGATTTCGTCGCTTACCATGGGCGAGCTTCGCGCGCTCGACGAACAGGACGGCGCCACGTTCTACGAGCGCCTGGATCGCGAGAAGATGAACTACGGCTGGATTGAGGGTTCGCCGGAGTTTAAGGCCGAGGTTGCCAAGCTGTATCGTCGCGAGGTCAATCCCCATCTCATTCTGCAGACCAATGGCTGCACGGGCGCCAATCTCAACGCCATCATGGCCGTAGTCGAGCCCGGCGACCACGTTATCGCCGAGTGGCCTACCTATGCGCCGCTCTACGAGATTCCGCGCACGCTGGGTGCCGAGGTCGAGTACTGGGAGCTTCGCGAGGAGCTCGGATGGAAGCCCGATATCGAGGAGCTCAAGCGCTCGGTGCGCCCCAACACGAAGCTCATCTGCATCAATAACGCATCGAACCCCATCGGTACGGTGCTTGATGCCGATACGCTCGGCCAGATTGCCGAGATCGCCCGCTCAGTGGGCGCCTATGTGCTGTGCGACGAGGTGTACCTGCCGCTTGAGAACACCGAGGACTTTTTGTCGATGGCCGATGTGTACGAGAAAGCCATCGTCACCAACTCGGTATCCAAGACCTATTCGACGCCTGCGGCCCGCGTGGGCTGGGTTGTGGCAGACGAAGAGGTATCTAACCGCATTCGCACGTACCGCGACTACACCATGATTTGCGGCGGCGTGTTCAACGACGCCCTGGCGACCTATGTGCTCAAGCACAAGGACAAGATCCTCGAGCGCAACCGCAAGATCGTGTTTGGAAACCGCGATATCGCGCAGGCTTGGATCGATACGCAGCATCGCGTTTCCTGGACGGCCCCGCAGGGCGTGTCTACCTCGTTTATCAAGCTTGATATTCCCGAGGACGACGAGGAGTTCTGCAAGCGCCTGCTGGCCGAGAGGGGAGTGCTGTTGGTTCCCGGTAGCCGCTTTGAGCTTCCCTGCGGCGCACGCCTGGGCTACTGCGCGAGCGAGGACGTTCTGCGCGAGGGTCTGAGGCTTTTGGGCGAGGCACTGGCGGAGTTCGATCGCTAGGATTCCGACGGCTCTCAAAACCGCTCAAATCTGTCTACGATTATCGATAACAGTCCCGTTTCCCATGAGGGGAGCGGGACTGTTTTTCTATACCGAGAAGTCAAGTTGTTACAAATGAGGCCGTAAGGCGAGCCGGTATCCGATGGGCCTTATACTGAGCTTCCGGTGAACGGTATCAAGCGTCTGGTAAACGGTAATTTGTTACCAGAAATGAATAGGACAAACTTTTTTCTGAATAAAAATGAAAATGGTTGAGACGCGGTATGAATCGCTAATTCTATTCATAGCTATATTGGAAATATGCAATTTGAGGGTGGTTTAATAAAGTTAAGTTCCATTTGTTATTTGGATTGAAAACGCGTTTAAGCACGTAAATAAACTTTATTAAATCAAAGTGTGCCATGCGTGAAGTATATGTGTATGCCGTTCACCCCTCATATAAAACCGTTCGGGGGCGAGGTGGAAGTATGAACTGATTTTGGATATAAATATGTCGTCAGCAATAACGCCTCACACGGAGGGGCGCTAACGAATCGGCCCTGACAGGGGCCCGAAAGAAAGGTAGGAGGCCATGACGAAAGGTCTGCACGTGCCTTCCGAGATCGGCAAGCTCAGGAAGGTCTGCCTGCACCGTCCCGGCGACGAGCTCCTCAACCTGCCGCCCGACGAGCTCGAGCGACTCCTGTTCGACGACGTCCCGTTCCTGGAGGTCGCACAGCAGGAGCACGACACCTTCGCCCAGATCCTGAGGGACCAGGGCGTGGAGGTCCTCTACCTCGAGAACCTCGTCGCCGAGGTGTTCGACCAGGTCCCCGGCGCCCGCGCCGAGTTCACCGACCAGTACATCGCCGAGGCAGGCATCCGCGGCCAGCACATGCCGCAGATCGTCCGCGAGAAGCTGGACTCCATCGAGGACAACCTCGAGTTCGTCAAGAAGACCATGGCCGGCATGACCAAGGCCGAGATCGACATGCCCCTCACGGCGTCCACGACCCTCGACTCCCTGGTCAACTCCGAGTCCGAGTCCGACCTGATCATCGACCCGATGCCCAACCTCTACTTCACCCGCGACCCGTTCGCGGTCGTCGGCGAGGGCGTCAACCTCAACCGCATGTACTCGGTCACCCGCAACCGCGAGACCCTGTACGGCAAGTACGTCTTCAAGTACCACCCCGACTACAAGGACGTCTCCCTGTACTTCCGCCGCGACTGCCAGTTCCACACCGAGGGCGGCGACGTGCTGAACATCAACGAGAAGACCCTCGCCGTCGGCATCTCCCAGCGCACCCAGGCCGCGGCCATCGACGTCATGGCCCAGAACATCTTCTGGAACTCCGACTCCAAGGTCGAGCGCATCCTGGCCTTCGACATCCCGGTCTCGCGCGCCTTCATGCACCTCGACACGGTCTTCACCCAGATCGACGTCGATAAGTTCACGATCCACCCCGCCATCATGGGCACCCTGCGCGTCTACGAGCTGACCGCCGGCAAGAACCCGGGCGACGTGAACATCCGCCTGATCGAGGACACCCTCGAGCACGTCCTGGAGGACGCCACCGGCGTCGACCAGGTCAAGCTGATCCCCTGCGGCGGCGGCGACCCGATCGCGGCCTCCCGCGAGCAGTGGAACGACGGCTCCAACACCCTGTGCGTCGAGCCCGGCAAGATCTGCGTCTACGCCCGCAACACCGTCACCAACGACGTGCTGTACAAGGAGGGCCTGGACCTTCTCGTCGTGCCCTCCGCCGAGCTCTCCCGCGGCCGCGGCGGCCCGCGCTGCATGAGCATGCC
>DBFRXD010000109.1:0-4161 GCA_048502435.1 Collinsella aerofaciens | reverse complement strand
AACATTCCGCACTGATATCTTCTGTATTGAAGACGTCGATGATGCACCCGTATACCATTGACGTCGACACCATCAGATGCGGACCGCGCGGTGACCCCACATTCCGCTGGCGCCCATGGGGCTGCCCTCGTTTCCTGACATGTCCCGCGCGGGCCGCGGCGAGCCGAGACCGCCGCATGACCTAATAGGAGCATGGAGCGATACCGCGGACCCGAACAACCGCATTCTATCGCGCCCCGTCAGTGTGCCGTCTGCCCGGTCCAGGCGAGCACGGAAAGAACGGAGCGAGACATGCAAAACGAATCGACACCCGACGCCCGCGGGCCGGTCTTCTGCGGGGTCGACACCCACGCCGACTCGCACTGGCTGTACGTCCTGGACTGGAGGGGCCGCAAGGTCCTGTCCCGCCAGTTCCCCGCCGACGCGGCGGGCTACGAGGCGCTCGCCGGGGCGATCGCGGCGGCCGGGGAGCCGGCCTGCGTCGCGATGGAGGGGACGTCGTCCTACGGGGCGGGCCTCACAAGGCACCTCGCGTCGCTGGGGATGCCCGTGCGCGAGGCGCTCTCCCCGGCGAGGATGCAGAGGAGGCGCCCGGGGCAGGGGAAGTGCGACGAGTCGGACGCGGAGAGGGCCGCCCGCGCGGCGATGTCCGGCTCCAGGCTCGGGACCCCCAAGAGCCAGGACGGGTGGGTCGACGGGGTGCGCTGCATGCTCGCGGCGCGCTCCGGGGCGGTGAAGGCGCGGACCTCGGCGATCAACACCACGAGGTCCCTGCTCACCACCGCCCCGGAGGGGCTCAGGTCGAGGTTCCGCGGCATGGGAGGGCCGAGGCTGATGGAGGAGCTCCCCTCCGTGCGCGCCGAGGGCGCGCTGGGCGCCGCTCTCGGCGCGCTGGCGGACCTGTGGGCGGCGGCGCGCGACGCGGCGCTCGACATGGAGCGCGCGATCGAGGCGTCCCTGGAGGAGAACTGCCCCGCGCTGCTGGCGATGTACGGGTGCGGGCCCGTCAGCGCGGCAAAGCTCGCGGTCGCGGCCGGGGACAACCCGGGCAGGCTGCGCTCCGAGGCGTCGTTCGCGGCGATATGCGGGGCCTGCCCCATCCCCGCCTCGAGCGGCAAGACCGTGAGGCACAGGCTCAACAGGGGCGGCGACCGGCAGGCGAACAGCGCGCTGCACGAGATCGCGAGGCAGAGGGTCATGCGCGACCCCGAGACCGCCGAGTACGCCGAGAGGGCGAGGGCGCGGGGAAAGAGCGACAGGGAGGTCATGAGGTGCCTCAAGCGCTACGTGGCCAGGGAGGCGTACCGGGCGCTGATGCGCCCGCACGAGATCAGGAGGCCCGAGGACGCCTCGGAGCTCGTGGCGGCCAGGCGCGCGGCGAAGGTCAGCCAGGTGAGGGCGGCGTCCATACTGGGCACCAGCGAGAAGTACATCTCGATGCTGGAGAGGGGCCAAAGGGAGCTCAAGCCCATAAGGAGGGCCTACGAGGCATGGGTCGAGGCCGGGCTCCCGCTCGATTGGGACAGGCAGGCGTTCGAGGCCGAGCGCAAAATGGATTCTAAAAAACACCTTGCCAAATAGGAGCGTCAGGACGCAAAGAGGCTCGCCGCACGAAGTGCGCAGCGAGCCTCTTTGCATGTCCGAGGACGTTTTGGGAGGTAGCCCAAACAGCCCCGGCGATCCTGCGCGAGTTGAGCCCCTTTAGAACTTGTCGTGGAAGGTACGCGCAATGACCTCGTCCTGCTGCTCCTTGGTGAGCGTGTGGAAGTTCACGGCGTAGCCGGAAACGCGGATGGTCAGCTGCGGATACTTCTCGGGGTGAGCCTGAGCGTCGAGCAGCGTCTCACGGTTGAAGACGTTGATGTTCAGGTGGTGGCCACCCTTCTCGGCGTAAGCGTCGAGCATGTGGACCAGGTTATCGGCCTGGGTCTCGGAAACTTCAGAAACCTTCATAATGTGTCTCCTTCGATTAATAGGCGCCGGCCGAAACCGGCGCGCTAATCAGTAATCGTTATTGTTAGTATAGCACTAACAATAGTTACTCGCCCAGCTGATCAAGGTCGATATCGCCAAAGAACACCTGATCCTCTTTGCCGAGCGCACTCGGGATGATGGAGAAGGTGTTGGAGATGCCGTCCTGAGCATCGCGGAACGGGAGCTTGGAAACCGAAGACAGCGAAGCGATGGCGCCATGGCTATCGCGCTTGTGCATGGGGTTAGCACCCGGGGCGAACGGCTGGCCAGCCTTGCGGCCGTCGGGCGTGGAGCCGGTCTTCTTACCGTACACGACGTTGGAGGTAATGGTCAGAACCGAGGTCGTGGGCACGGAGTTGCGGTAGGTGTCGTTCATGCGGATGTACTCCATGAACTGGTGCACAACGTCGTGAGCGATCTGGTCGACGCGGTCGTCGTCGTTGCCGTACTTGGGGAACTCGCCCTCGGTCTCGAAGTCGACGATGATGCCGTTCTCATCACGGACGGGGTGAACCTTGGCGTACTTGATGGCGGACAGGGAGTCAGCCACGACGGAAAGGCCAGCGATGCCCGTAGCGAACCAGCGGTGCACGTGCTTGTCGTGCAGAGCCATCTGGATGCGCTCGTAGCAATACTTGTCGTGCATGTAGTGAATGATGTTCAGCGAGTTGACGTACACGCCAGCGAGCCACTTCATCATGTCGTTGTACTTGGCCACAACGTCGTCGTAATCGAGCGTATCGCCCTCGACGGCGCGATACTTGGGGCCGACCTGCTTCTTGGAGACCTCGTCAACACCGCCGTTGAGTGCGTAGAGCAGGCACTTGGCAAGGTTGGCGCGGGCGCCGAAGAACTGCATCTCCTTGCCGATGCGCATGGAGGACACGCAGCAGGCAATGCCGTAGTCGTCGCCGTGATAGACGCGCATGAGGTCGTCGTTCTCGTACTGGATCGAGGAGCTGGCGACGGAAGTCTTGGCGCAGAACTTCTTGAAGTTCTCGGGCAGACGGGTCGACCACAGAACGGTCATGTTGGGCTCGGGGCTGGTACCCATGTTCTCGAGCGTGTGCAGGTAGCGGTAGCTCATCTTAGTAACGAGCGTACGGCCGTCAACACCCATGCCGCCGATGGACTCGGTGACCCACTGCGGATCGCCGGTGAACAGGGCCTGGTACTCGGGGGTACGGGCAAACTTGACCATGCGGAGCTTCATGATGAAGTGATCCACGAACTCCTGGATCTGCTCCTCAGTGAAGGTACCGTTGGCAAGGTCGCGCTCAGCGTAGATGTCGATGAACGTGGAGGTACGGCCGATGGACATAGCGGCGCCGTTCTGCTCCTTAACGGCAGCGAGGTAGGCGAAGTACATCCACTGGATGGCCTCCTGCGTGTTGGTAGCAGGGTTGGAAATATCGAAACCATAGGTCTCGGCCATCATCTTAAGCTCGCCGAGGGCGCGGATCTGCTCCTGCAGCTCCTCACGATCGCGGATGTTGTCGGCGGTCATGACCGTCGGGGTGGAAGCCTTCTGGGCCTCCTTGTCCTTGATCAGGTAGTCGACGCCGTACAGGGCAACACGACGGTAGTCGCCGATGATGCGGCCGCGGCCATAGCCATCGGGCAGACCGGTGATGATGTGGGCCGAGCGGCAAGCACGCATCTCGGGGGTGTAAACATCGAAGACGCCGGCGTTGTGAGTCTTGCGCTCGAAGGTGTAGCGCTCGACAACGCTCTCGTCGACCTTGTAGCCGTGCTGGCTGGCAGCCTGGCAAGCGATGCGGATACCACCGTTGACGTGCAGCGCGCGCTTGAGCGGCTTGTCGGTCTGGAGGCCGACGATGGTCTCCTTCTCGCGGTGGGCGTTATCGATGTAGCCAGCTGGGTGGCTCACGATACCCGTGACAGTCTTGGTGTCCATATCGAGGACACCGCCCTGCTCGCGCTCCTTGAGCAGCAGGTCGAGAACCTCGCCCCACAGCTCCTTGGTACGCTCGGTCGGACCGGCGAGGAACGACTCGTCGCCCTCGTAGGGGGTGTAGTTCTTCTGGATGAAGTCTCGGACGTCAACTTCTCCCGTCCAGATGCCTTCCTTGAAGCCTTCCCATGCCTCCTGCATTGTGTAACCACGCTCCTAGTTACGTGTAATGCGGCGCTCTCTCACACCGCTGCTTATTGAATTCTTGAATT
>DBFRXD010000108.1:0-2313 GCA_048502435.1 Collinsella aerofaciens | reverse complement strand
GAGTGGTTTGCCGAGGACTCTGCCGAGTTTCGTGAGATCCGAGGCATTGCGCGCGAACAGGCGCGCGCCTTGCTCAATGCTGGTGTTGACGGTCTGCTGATCGAGACGGTGACGTCTATCCGTAATTTGCAGCCCATGCTTGCCGGCGCCCGAGATGCCGCCGACGGCATGCCTGTTCTGGTGAGTTTTGTCGTTGACGATAAGGGCGACCTGTTGGGCGATGGCCTCAACATCGAGGCAGCCGTTTTGTACGCCGAAAAACACGGCGCAAACTCGGTTGGTGTTAATTGCTGTTCGCTTGCGGCCGCGAACGCGGCGGTGCCCAGGATGGTTGCATCGGCGACTACTCCCGTCACGGTGCGTCCCAACGTGGGCAATCCGGTCCAGACTCAGGATGGCCCCGTATGGCACGAGAACCCCGAAGCTTTCGCGCGCGCATGCATCGAATGGAGACATGCCGGTGCCGCAATGGTGGGCAGTTGCTGTGGAACCACGGCAATCACTACGGCAGCGATGGCCGAGGCGCTCGATATATAAAGGGCAAAACCGCTCCATACGGGGCGGTTTTTTCATTGCTTGCATGTCCTCGGCAGCATTTGCCCAAATGGTGAATGCTGGTGCCGGCAGGTTGCCGTGTGCATGTTGCGGGTATACCTCATGCGTACCATGATCCAAACACTGTGAGGTGTCTGCGCGTGTGCGCGATAATTCATTTTGGAACTGACGGTTGGCGCGCTCGCGTCGATGAGGACTTCACTGCCGATAACGTTGCCCGTATCGCCGATGCCGTCGGCGAGTTGTGGCAAAAGACCAATCCGGGCAAAACGGTATATATAGGGTTCGACACCCGGCCCCTGGCGAGCGAGTTCGCTGAGCTTGCGGCGGGCGTGCTAGCAGCGCACGGGCTGGACGCCGTGCTCGCTTCGCGACCTGTTCCGACCCCTGCCCTTACGTGGGCGGCGGCTTATGACGGTGGGGCGTGCGGCGCGCTCATGGTGACGGGGTCCCATCATCCGCAGGGTTATCTGTGCCTCAAGATTCGCATGGGTGACGGCTCGACCGCCAACCAGGATGTCATCGAAGAGCTCGAAGAGACCATGGCTCCCGAGCCAATGGGGATCGAGGGGCAATATCGCACCGCGGATATCATTCCTGACTATATGCAGGCGGTGGCATCGTTTGTCGATGCCGAAGCCATCCGCGACGCGCACCTGCGCGTGGTTGTCGATCCCATGGGCGGCGCAGCCCAGGGTTATCTAGCCGACTTGCTGCGCGAGCTTGGCGTTGAGGTGCACGAGATTCACGCCGGGCAGGCGTCTGACCAAGAAGATATCTGCCCCGACCCCGTTGAGCCTTGGGTGGACACTTGCGAGCGCGCGGTTATCGAGGACGGAGCTTGCGCCGGCCTGGTGACCGACGGCGACGCCGATCGTATCGGCGCGGTTGACGAGCGCGGCAGATATATACATCCGCATCAGATCATGGCGCTCGTTTTGGGCGACTTGGTTCAATTTCGTAATTTGGAGGGGCGCGTCGTCGTCAATCTTTCGTGTTCGACGCTCGTGCGTCGCATTGCCGAGGCGCTTGGCTGCCGCGTGACCGTCAAACCAGTCGGTTTCAAATATATAGCGGCAGAGATGAAGAAGGGCGGCGTCCTCATAGGCGGTGAAGAAGCCGGTGGTATCGGCATCGCCGCGCATATGCCCGAGCGCGATGGAATCCTCGCCTGTCTGATTCTGTGTGAGCTTATGGCAAAGACGGACGCGCCTTTGGGCGTTCTGGTCGACCAACTCGAGGATAGTTTTGGTAAGACGAGTTACGGTCGACGGGATTTGCGCCTTGAGGCCGAAGATGCCGAAACGTTACGAACCCTGCTGCCGGGCGTAAACCCCAAGTCGATTTGTGGCAAGGTGCCGCAAAACGTTAGTCATATGGATGGCTTGCGTTTGGCATTCGAGGATGACACGTGGCTGCTGGTCCGTCCTAGCGGGACCGAACCAGTGGTGCGCGTCTACGCCGAGGGGTTCTCGGTGGAAGAACGTGATGAGTTGCTCGATGCTGGCTGTGCTTTAGCTAGGGGGACGTATCCGCTTTAACCATGAGACTGCCTTATATAAAGAGATGCTCGGCGAGCGGTAGGTAACGGCTGGCAAACGTTAGTCGGATCACAGGATGTGTAGGAAATGTGTACGCCCAGATTCCCGCCCCCGGGGCCCCTCCGGTCTGGCAATATATCTCCTTGCCGCGCGGCCCGGTGGAACCGGATGAGCCGCGAGGGCGTGCACCTTGAGAACCGGATACTGCGAGGATGGA
>DBFRXD010000107.1:0-4093 GCA_048502435.1 Collinsella aerofaciens | reverse complement strand
CAAGACCGTCACCGTGCGTACCGGCGACCTCATCGCCGCGCTCGGCGGGGCCGACGCCTTCACCGCGGGCGCCCGCGTGGTCGCCGTGTACAATGCGCCGCTCAACGGCGCATGCAACCACGGCATCGCGAAGGGCAACCCAACGAGGTCTGCCTGCGCTACCCGCGCTCTCCTCTCGCCGACCAGTCCGGCGACGCCGGCTTTACCCGCACGCCGAGCGATGACGCGTGCGCCTACACCTGGGATCTCGCGCTCACCAAGCGCGGTAGCGACGGCGACAAGCCGCTGCCCGGAGCGGTCCTGAGCATCGCCGACGACCGCGGTCGTACGCTAGCGGCCGACGGCGCGTGGGATGCGGAGGGCAAGGCCACCGTCACCACGGGCGAGGACGGCCGCGTGACCGTCTCGGGCGTGGACTCGGGCAAGCTGGAGGTCCGCGAGCTCAAGGCGCCCAAGGGCTACACCGCCTTTGAGGGCACGCGCTCCGTGACGGTCAAGGCCGAGGGCCTGGACGTCGACCAGGTGGCTGCCGCCAAGCCCAAGCTCACCATTACGGCCGAGTCGCCCCTGCGCGCCGACAGCGCGGACGGGTCGACGGGCAGCCTGGAGGCGTCGATCATCAACACGCCCACCGGCACAACCTCTAGCATTACCACCGGGGGCTTCATGCCCTTGACTGGCGATATGGCAATGTACGCCGTGGCCGCCGCAGCGGTCGCCGGAGCCGCGCTCATCGTGGTCGCGCTCCTGATCAAGCGGGGAGGTGGCAGCCATGAAGAGTAGCTGGCAGCCCCACAGAGAGCGGGGCGAGACGTAGCGAAGCGGATGCTAAGACACAGACAGATGATGACCGATCGAATGGGAACCAACCGGAAAACGGAGGAAAAGAAGATGAGCATGAGCAAGAACATCGCACGCCTGGCAGTAACCGCCGGCCTCACAGCAGCGCTGAGCTTCGGTGGCGTGATGGCCCCGGTGACCATGGCGTTTGCTGATGGTGCGACGAGCAGCATCACGATCAATAAGGCCGACGAGGCCAACAAGGACAATACGTTCAAGGCCTACCAGATCTTCAAGGCAAAAGTCGCTGATGAGGGGAGCAAAGGAAAAGTTGCTTCCGATATTGAATGGTCAAGCACGACTATCGGGCGCAAGGTAATCGCTGCTATTAAAGGATCTGCCAAGTACAAGGAAATCGTGGATGCAGACGACGCTGCGGCGCTTGCGGACAGTGCCACTGCCCCGGTTGTTGCCGAGTGGCTTGCTAAAAATGTGACGGGAACTTCTGCCAGCTCGGCAACCAGCATCGAGGATACGCGCGTTGCTCCCGGTGACGTGCTGTATGCAATTGCGGCTGCGATTACAGACGAGACTCCTGCGGGAAATTCTTTTAAGGTGGATGATTCTTGGACGCGCCCGGATGCTTATGGCGATGGCTACTACCTCTTCGTGCCTGATGGTCTTACGAATCCGGCAAAGCCGAACACTGGCACCTCTCCGATTTTCGCTATCGTGGGTGGTAATCCCGTGACGGTCACCGAGAAGACCAGCATCCCCACGGTTACGAAGAAGGTCAGGGATGACAAGTCTACCAGTGTATGGGCCGATAAGGCTGACTCTCAGATGGGCCAGGATGTCCAATATCAGCTGACTGGTACCGTCGCTGACAATATCGCCACGTTCGGTACCTATTGCTACGAGTTCCACGACGAACTCTCCGCTGGGCTGACGGCCGATCTCGATAGCGTTGAGGTCAAGGTCAACGACGCGACAGTTTCAAAGAACGCGACCGTTAACGCTGTGACTGGTTACGATGCGGCTATAGACAACGAAACCAATACCCTGACGGTCAAGTTCGCCAACCTCAAGGCTGCTGCTGAGCGGGCCGGCGTCACGCTCAACGAGCAATCTAAGGTCGTCGTCACCTATAAAGCCAAGCTCGACCCCAACAAGGTAGAGAATGTCACGGTCGGCGGAGAGGGTAACCTCAACACCGTCAGGCTCATCTATTCCAACAATCCCATGAGTGCCGACAAAGGCGAGTCCGTGCCCGACGTTGTTCGCGACTACACCTATGCGCTCAAGCTTGTCAAGAAAGATCACCAAAGCAAGAACAAGCTCGAGAATGTCGGATTTACCATTCGGGCTACCGATCCTGATGACAATGCGGACGGCAGCGCTTCCAAGGACAAATACGTTCAGGAACTTGGCAACCTTGGTGAAACGCCGCATGAGTTCTTCACTGATGAAAATGGCGAAATTTACATCAAGGGACTTGACGCTGGTACTTACACCGTTCATGAGCAGACTGCCCTCGGCAACTACAATTCGCTGAATGACTTCACTTTCACGATCTCGACTCAGGCGTCTGGTGCAGACAGTCTTCATAAAACCGAGGAAGAGGCACAGACCGTGACAGTCACCAGGACGGCGGAGACTTCCGACCTCGTTATCCTTGACGAAGCTACTCAGACTGATGGTACCGTCACCCTTACCGTCGAGAACAAGAAGGGCTCCGGCCTTCCCCTCACTGGCCTTAACGGCGTGACCTTCACTTGGATTGCTGGTGGCGCGGTGCTGTGCATCGGCGTGGCGCACCTCATCCGCAGCCGTAAGCAGGCTGAGGAGTCCGAGCAGGAGTAACGCTCGCTCACCCATCCCTTTGGCAGGTGGGATGTGATGGCCGTGAGACTTGCGGACACTTTTCTCGTCCATCCACGTTCTTGCTTTGCCATTCTCTTTTCGGGGCAGACTCCGCACTGGAGTCTGCCCCGTTTTTTGGACAACGCGGGCAGCCTCCATCGTCCGATGGATCAAACGTATGAATATCGAACAGATGTTTGCAATTATTGCGTTTACCAGCTGTGGGTGCATACGCTCGCAGTAAAATGGCTTTGCGACGCATTCCGTGCGCGGGCGGCCGACGACTCGATCGGAGGTCCCCAAATGCTGAAATTCCTTAACGCGCTCGCCGCCCTCGCGGCGGTGGGCACGTTCGTCATCGCGTTTCTTGACTCGTATGAGGTTCGGTTTAAGGTCCGTAGGCGCACGCGCGGTGCGGACGGTAGAAGGCATTTGCGCCGCAACAAGCGCAAATAAGAATGCCCGGGGTTAGAGGCCCGGGCATTTAACAACACCGGAAACTGGTCGCCCGCGCTCCAAAGTACTTACGCGGGATGCGTCGTTTCCTATTGACATTGTATCCCGAATCGCTCCGCCGATTCGGGACATTTTAAAAACGCAAACACGTCGGGCAAGCCCGGACGATGCGGCCAGGCTCCGCCGGACGAGGAATAGTGTGTGTAACTATCGAACAAATGTTTGTCAAAATCGCGTTTACCAGCTGTGGGTGCATACACTCGCAGTAAAATGGCCTTGCGACGCATCCCGTGCGCGGGCGGCCGACGACTCGATCGGAGGTCCCCAAATGCTGAAATTCCTTAACGCGCTCGCCGCCCTCGCGGCGGTCGGCACGTTCGTCATCGCGTTTCTTGACTCGTATGAGGTTCGGTTTAAGGTCCGTAGGCGCACGCGCGGTGCGGACGGTAGAAGGCGTTTGCGCCGAAAGCGCAAATAAGAATGCCCGGGGGTCGGATCCCGGGCATTTAACAAAAGCTGAAAACTAGGCCGCCCGCGCTCTCGTACACTTACGCGGGGTGCGTCGTTTTCTATTGACATTGTATCCCGAATCGCCCCGCCGATCCGGGACATTTTGAAAACTCAAATGCGGGCTTATCCTCGACCGGACGGTGCAGCCTAGCTGCGTTGTCCGGCGTGGAAGCTCGCTAATCGGCTATTATTCGTTTAGACAACCTGAGTTGTAGAGGAGTGACCGGCGATGGTGCAGGGCGCCAAACATATGAAGAGCAATAACGCCGCGGCCAACGGTGGCTCAAGCCCTCAGCCCAAACCTCAACAAAAGCCCAAGCGCCGTCGAAAGCGACTGCCGCGTTGGGCCGACCGGCTCATCACCATCGTCATCATCCTTATTGGCGTGGGCCTTATGACCTGGCCGTGGATCTTGGACCGGCTCGAGGCCTCGGGCGTGTTCAACCAGATCAGCACCGTGTCCAGCACCGTGGACGCGCTGTCT
>DBFRXD010000106.1:0-2919 GCA_048502435.1 Collinsella aerofaciens | reverse complement strand
GGCGTTCATGATTGTCGCCGGCGTGCCCTTCACCTACTCCATCTCTGCCGGCATTGGCCTGGGCTTTATCGCCTACGTGATCGTCGCGCTCTTTAAGGGCGAGGCCTCCAAGATCAAGCCGCTCATGTGGATCGCAGCCCTCGCCTTCCTCGTCTACTTCTTCGTAGCGTAGCGGCAAAGCTGCCAAAGCAGAACACCAAAGCGCGGAGTCGCATCGAGCGGCTCCGCGCTTTGCTTTTAAAGCCAGGCACCGCACGGACGCGCGATGTATTGCCTCCCAAGTTTTGGACATTTTGCCCTCCAAGCGGCACTACCGCCGGCTACATCCTGCAGATATGCTGGGCGTAATCGCATAGGCCCCATGAGGATGGGAGTAACCATGGCCGCCTTGTTCACGACCCCCAAGCACAATGACAAAACCTCTGGAGCCCATTTTGTCGAGCCCGACGTGCGCCGTCGCACGCTGCTCGCACACGGCAGCTGGCGCCGCGTGACGCGCCGCATCGTTGTAGGCGCCGTATGCGCGCTTACGGTAAGCTCGCTGCTCATGCCGAGCATCTCGCTCGCAGCCGAGTGGGTGGACGTTGGCGGCGTCCGCCACGAAGCGGCCGCGGGCCCCACGGGAGACGCCGCCGGCACCTGGTCATGGGACGGCGCCGACGATATGAAGCTCAACGGCTATGACGACGGCGCGATCGAGGCAGCGGGCAAGCTCAACGTAAGCTACGAGGGCAACAACACCGTCACTAACGACGACGGCCGCGGCATCAAGGTTAAGGATGGCGCGAACGAGAACGCCGAGCTTAATATTCAGGGCGACGCGTCCAGCACGCTCAACGTGACATCTTCTCGTGACGCCATCACTTCCGTCGGCAACATCAACATCGACGGCGCTGGCACTGTCAACGCCACGAGCACCGAGCACGATGCCATCGATGCCGGGGGCGATGTCACTATCAAGGGCTCGGGAGACGTTAACGCCACGGGCGATTCGGATGGCATCAGGGCCGACGGCAACATCACGATCGACAACAGCGGAACCGTCACCGCCAAGGCCACCGAGGATCAGGGTATCGATGCTAACGAGAACCTCATCATAAAGGGCGGCGGCAAGGTAGAGGCAAGCTCTATCGAGGACAATGCGATTTGGGCCGACGGCAATATCGAGATCTCGGGTGGCAGCCAGGTCAAGGCAAGCTCCGAGGAAGACGCCGCCATCGACGGTAAAAACAGCCTCACGGTCACGAACGCTTCCCTCAACGCAAGTGGCGTTGGGTATGGCATCTATGTCTACAAGGGCATCACGCTCGATGGCGCGACCGCGACGGTCCGCGCAAGCTCAGATGGCGGGGAAGTCAGCGCACTCTTCACCGATGAGGACGACATCATCATCAAGAACGGCTCGACTGTGGATGCGCTCGCAGAAGGCAGGTTCTCGGTTGCAATCTCCACCAGTAATTTCTACTCCGGCGAAGCGGGTGGCCATATCTACATCAGCGACTCCGTTGTCAAGGCCATAGCCCGCTATGCCGAGACCGGCGGCGACGGCCCCGACCACTACAGTGCAGGCCAGGATGGCGAAACTAACCCTCAGCCCCGAGGCATGAACATCGGCATCTTTGCTCAGACCAAGGAGGGCATCACGCCCGCAACCATTTCGATTCTCCGCAGCAAGGTCACGGCCGAGGGAGACACGGCGGCAATCTTCGCCCTTGCCATGAGCGCGGATGGTAAAGCGATTGGCACCATCGAAATCGAAGGAGCCACCATCCAGACGCCTGAAGGCGGCAAGGTCATTGACTATCGCAACAAGGAAGAACTCAGCGACGGCATCGTCTACGAGGCGGGTCAAACCATCGGCACGGGCGACGCTGTGATCGACTCCCCCTATAACGAAGCTGTCGCCAAGAGCACGGTCATCGCGCCTCCCGAGGAGACCAAGCCCGAGGAGAAGCCAGGCGAGACCAAGCCCGAGGGTTCCAAGTCCGAGGGCACGAAGACGACCAAGACCGTTGCAGTTGCAGCCACGGGAGCCAAGATCGCCGGCAAACTCGCAGCAACCGGCGACGCCTCGAGCGCAGCCATCGTGGCAGCCGCCCTTGCGGGAACAGCCGCCATCGCCGCGGGCGCCGTGGTGAGCCGCAAGCACTCATAGACGCCCTTCATACACGAACCGACACTTTTAAAGCCGCCTAGTCCGCGCACCGTTTAGCAACGCCACCGCCGAGCTCCCCTCCGGCGGTGGCGTTTCCTGTTTGCGCCCGCACGACGCGCGCGAATGTTCTTGATGCTGCCCAACCGGTATACGCTGACGTGCGACAATTGAGGCTGTCAATATCACAACACCGAGAGAAGCCTGCCTTGGAAGCGCATCATAAGCAGATAACCGTTTATCCAGAGTGTACAGAAGGAGCGCCCGTCATTTACCTCCCCGTGGTTATGGGCGACGGTAATGAAGTCTACGAGCGCTGCCGAGAGCTCGACTGCCCGCCGTTCACCCTTGTCGCCATTGGAGGGCTCGATTGGAATCACGAGCTGAGCCCCTGGGAATGCGACGGAACTATACGAGATGCCGAGCCCTTTGGCGGACAGGCCGCTGGTTTTCTTGACGAGTTGTTGAAGCAGATAATCCCCCAGGCCGAATCATCGCTCCCGCAACCGCCCACCTGGCGCGGCATTGCCGGCTACTCGTTGGCGGGTCTTTTTGCACTGTGGGCACTTTGGCAAACAGATGTCTTTGAGCGCGCAGCGAGTGCATCGGGGTCGCTGTGGTTCCCCGGCTTTATCGACTACGCGCGCGAGCGCACGATGACAGCTACGCCCGACGCCGCCTATCTGTCGCTCGGTAAAAAGGAAACCAAGACGCCCAACCGCATGATGCGGCACGTACTCGACGATACGCGCGCGATGGAAGAGCTG
>DBFRXD010000105.1:0-2143 GCA_048502435.1 Collinsella aerofaciens | reverse complement strand
GGCATCGTGGGCGTCATGGTCGTGGGCGCCATGTGCAAGGACATGTTCTGGGCCAGCATCCCGGTGGCCATCGGCTCGGGCGACGACGCCCAGACCCTCCAGGACATCCTGGACGGCATCATGCCCGGCATGCTCGGCATGATCGCCTTCTGGCTGTACTACTGGCTGCTGTCCAAGAAGATCAACCCCATGGTGCTGATCGTGGCCACCATGGTCGTGGGCATCATCGGCGCGTTCTTCGGCGTGCTGGCGTAGGTTCCTGCGTTCTATTCTGCCCCCAAGGGAAACGGCGACCCATTGCGGTCGCCGTTTTTTATTACCGAAAGCTAGCCGGAGGTGCTTCGTGATTCGATCTGACAATCCATCCGATAATGGCGTGAGCGGGGCGATGTATCTATTTGGCACGGCGCTCTTGTGGAGTTTTATCGGCATCCTCGTTCGCGCCAATTCGCAGTCGGCTCTTTTGATCGGTGCCGTTACGGCAATATTTATGGCGCTCTTTATCCTGCTCGTCGGTAGGCCTGTCCTCCGCGTCAGCCGTCTTATTGCCCTTGTGGCCGTCTGCAACTTCGTGACGGGCACCACGTTTAACTTTGCCAACCAGCTCACGACGGTCGGCAACGCGATCGTTCTGCAGTACACCTCGATGATTTTCGTTATCGTGTATCAATCGCTCGCAACCCGCACGTTGCCCTCGCCTGCGAAGATTGCCTCCGTGGTGGTTGCTTTTACGGGTATGGGACTTTTCTTTTTAGGCGATTTGAGTGCCGAAGGCATGCTCGGCAACCTGCTTGCCGTCATTTCGGGAGCCACCTTTGGGCTGTGTTTCTTTTTGAACTCTCGCCCCGATGCGTCGCCCATGGTGTCCTCGCTCATCTCCTGCGGTATCTCGATGCTGCCGATCGTCTATTTTGCTGGCGCCCTAGACTCCGTGAGACCATTTGAGTGGGGGCTCATGCTGGTGCATGGCCTTTTTTGCAGTGGCCTTGCGAGCGTGCTGTATGCCAAGGGAATCGCGCGCACCAACGCGTTTGCGGCCAACTTGGTTTGCATGAGCGAGGTCGTGCTCGCTCCCTGCTGGTCGGCGCTCTTCTTTGGCGAGGTCTTTCGCTGGAACGAGTTTTTGGGCGCAGCGATTATCGTGTTGGTGATTGTGGCCAACTTGGCATCCGATGCCTTTGGCGATGGCTTTCTGGTGACGCTTGTCCGCCATCGAAGCAAAGAGCGCGCCTGACGGGATACGTCTGCCGTTTACGGTAAAAAACACTCCGCTGAGCGAGTGGTATTAAATAGTAAGAACCTGCATACCTATAATTGGTATCAAATCATTTGTGCCTGGCATGGGTGTTAGCAGCACACCAGGTACGCTTCGAGCCGTGGAATCGAACTCCCGGAATTGATATCAACAACGCGCGCGACGGGAGTGACGACGGTTCGAGATTCCTTATTGGGAGGAATTATGCTTGTCCAAGCAATCCTCGTCGGCTTAGTCGGAGCGTTTGGATGCCTCGACTACCAGCTCGGCACCCTCTACGCGTTCCGCCCCATCGTCCTGTGCCCGCTCGTGGGCCTGGTGCTGGGGGACCTGCAGACTGGCCTCGCGATCGGCGCCAGCCTGGAGCTGCTGTTCATGGGCTCGATCTCCATCGGCGCCTACGTGCCGCCTAACGAAACCGTCGGCGGCGTGCTCGCCTGCGCGTTTGCCATTCAGCTCGGTCAGGGTACCGAGACGGCCATCGCGCTCGCCATGCCTATCGCCGTCCTTTCGTTGACGATCGGCAACATTACGGATGCTGGATTCTCGATCATTGTTGACATTGCTGACAAGTGCGCTGCCAAGGGCAACCTCAAGGGTATCTACGCGGCACATTGGAGCATGGGCCTCTTTGGCTGCCTTGAGTACTTCCTGCTGTGCGGCGGCGCCTTCTATTTGGGTTCCGACGCTATCCAGGGCCTGCTCGACTTCATCCCGCCTTTCATCATCGACGGTTGCGGCGTTGCCGCCAACATCCTGCCTGCCATGGGCTTCGCCATGCTCGGCCGCCTGGTGCTCACCAAGCAGCTCGTGCCCTTCTACTTCCTGGGCTTCCTGCTGTGCTCCTACGCCAACGTGCCCGTCCTGGGCGTCGCCCTGATCGCCATC
>DBFRXD010000104.1:0-1942 GCA_048502435.1 Collinsella aerofaciens | reverse complement strand
GGCATCGTGGGCGTCATGGTCGTGGGCGCCATGTGCAAGGACATGTTCTGGGCCAGCATCCCGGTGGCCATCGGCTCGGGCGACGACGCCCAGACCCTCCAGGACATCCTGGACGGCATCATGCCCGGCATGCTCGGCATGCTCGCCTTCTGGCTGTACTACTGGCTGCTGTCCAAGAAGATCAACCCCATGGTGCTGATCGTGGCCACCATGGTCGTGGGCATCATCGGCGCGTTCTTCGGCGTGCTGTCGTAAGGGCCCGGCTGCATAGATTTTCGTTGCAACCTGGAAAGGGGATGGAGCAGGCCTATGCCCTCCATCCCCTTTTTGTATAGAAGGAGTTCGTATGTTCGCGAAGGATCGCGAAGCAATGCGCCTGACGCCGGCAGAGGTCAGGCTGATTCTTATTGAGTCCCTGCAGTGGTGCGCCAACAACGCGGTCTACTTTTTGGGGCTTATCGGTGCGGCCACGTATGATCTGGCCGGCACGGCCTTTTTGGTTGCCGCCATTACGCTCGCGCGCAATCTTATGACGTCGGTGGGCAATATGGTGTCGGGCTCGGTCATCGACCGCTTTGGACCGCGCCGGACGTCATTTGTGACGTGCGTGATTACGGCGGTGCTATCGCTTGGCGTGGGGTTGGCGCCGTTGTCTGTCCCCGGGCTTGTGTTTGCCGCGTGCGTCTTGGGACTTGCGGGCGGCTTTATCAACACCTGCACGCATGCGTTTCCGGGATACCTGGAGTCGACCACCGAGGGCCGTACCCGCGTGAACGGTCTCATGGTGTTCTACAGCAATATCGCCTATACCGCTGGCCCGCTGCTCGGCGGTGCCATCGTGAGCTGTTTTGCCACGCAATCGGTCTATCTGCTCATGGCGGGCATGATGGGTGTGGCGGCCGTGCTCTCCTTGGGCTGTCACGAGTGTGTTGCTCCCGCAAAAGGGGAGAAGCCGAAGGGCGGTATTCTGGGCGGCATGGCCGAGGGCGCGCGACTTACGTTTCGCGACCACGACTTGCGCCTCATCTTTATCTCGGGCTTTTTGGGTTTCTTTGCGTTCGGCGCGTTCGATTCGCTTGAGTCGTTGTTCTACCGCGATGTGCTCAACGTGGATATCGTCTGGCTGGGCTGGCTGTCCTCGGTCGTGGGCCTCACTTCCTCGGTGGGCGCGTTCATCCTGACCAAGCTTTCTGCTCGCCATGTCAACCTGCGATTGTTGCTCGGCGCGCTCATGGCCGTGGGCATTGGGTCCATGGTGTACGTGGGCACCGATATGCTGGGGGTTGCGATTATCGGTCAGGCGATTAACGGACTGGCTTGGGGTTTCTTGGAGCCGCTGCAGATGATCTTGATTCAGGAGCGCGCGGACATCAAATACCTGGGGCGCATTACCGGCTTTGTGCGTTTTGGCCTGATGAGCGCCGGCGTGCTTCCGTTGCTGGCGGCTCCGTTTTTGGCGGAGGCTTTGGGCGTTCAGGCGGTGCTGTTTGGGGCATCGACCATTATCGCGCTGGTAGGAACGCTGTTCTTTGTCACACAAGGGAGGCGCCAGAGGTGTTAGCTATACATTCAATTCTAATTTAATACCACTCACCAGAGAATTTCGACCGTTCACCGAGGATTGGAGCAGATTGATAAGTGGTATTAAAAACACATTAGGTGTATGTCTATAATTGGTATCGAAAAGAAACGCAATGTATAGAGTTGCGTGCAGGACAGAAAGGAAAAGCCATGAAGGAAACCGAGAAGATCGAGATCATGCACTTTAGCCAGGAGGGCTACGTCGAGGACGGCAAGAACGTCTACGAGACCGGCAAGAAGATGACCGCGCTCGCCGACAAGGTCGCCGACGAGGGCTACGACGCCGTGTTCCTGATGGGCGTCGGCGGCACCTGGGACGAGCTCATGCAGCTCGAGTACCTCATGAACAAGTTCGGCGACC
>DBFRXD010000103.1:0-40679 GCA_048502435.1 Collinsella aerofaciens | reverse complement strand
CGAGGGCACCACGGGCATGATGGAGGGCTTCGCCATCCCGCATGCCAAGTCCGACGCCATTACCGAGGCTGCCGTCATCGTCGTCAAGGACGAGTCCGGCGTGACCGGTTGGGACACCATGGACGGCGCTCCCGTCAACGTTGCCATCGCCCTGCTCATCCCGGGCGCTCAGGCTGGAACCACGCACCTCAAGATCCTGTCCAAGGTCGCCGAGGCGCTTATGGACGAGGACTTCCGTGCCACTGTCAAGGGTTCCACCGACGCCGCCGAGATCGCCAAGACGATCAACGCCCGCCTGGTCTAATTCCACGGTACGCGAATAACATCGCCCCCTGTAACAAAGGCGGAGTCCCTCTCCAGGGCCTCCGCCTTTTTCTACCCCTCCCATAAGTTGCGGTGAAATAGGGACTGTTTAAACGATTCAACCCCAATTCAGTCCCTATTTCACCGCAACTTACAAAAGGGCATAGAGGGGGCTGCCTATCGAGTCTTTGTCGCGAACAGATCATCAGCCAGAATTCCGTTCGCACGATATTGCTCTGGACCGACCGAGTTTCCGCAGCTTACTCGCCGGGCGGGCGCGGGTTAAGTTTGTCGCGAGTTCCGCACGCAAAGGAAAGCACTTAATGTGCTTTCCGTCTTGCGCAGGACTGTAGAGCAGCAAACTTAACCCGCGGCCGCCCGGCGAGCAAGCGGACGACAAACACGTCTGTCCAACAATTCGTCCGAAACATAATGAAAAACCGTTTGATGTGAGTTAATATAAACAACGTCGTGAATCTGGCTCCTGCCACATGCGTGACAGGGGTTAAACACAAAAAAAGGAGTCAACTATGGTTTCTGAGAAGGCTACCCTCGTTAATCCTCAGGGTCTGCACATGCGTCCGGCTGGTCTGTTCGCCTCCACCATGGGCAAGTACGCCTGTGACGTGACGGTCGTCACCCCCGAGAAGGAGGTCAACGGCAAGTCCCCGATGGCCCTCATGGCTGCTGGTATCCCCTGCGGTACCGAGGTCGAGGTCAAGTGCGACGGCGCCGACGAGGCCGAGGCTCTGGCTGCTGCCATCGAGCTCATCAAGAGCGGTCTTGGCGAGTAGAACTCAAACGGGTCGCATGTTGAACAACTAAGTTCATATTTGGGGGCGCAGTGACCTGTTGTAAGGTAACTGCGCTCTTTTGTCATGGATATGGCAAAACGCTTTATCACATGACACGGAGAGAGGAATGGGAATGTATCAGGGAGTCAACGCTTCCGAGGGCATCGGTATCGGCACCGTCATGGTCGCCGTCGATCCCGACTTGACGTTTGAGCCGCACGAGGTTGCTGATTCGGCAGCAGAGAAGGAGCGCTATCAGTCCGCTCTTTCGGTCTTCTGCGAGAAGACCCAGGCTCAGGCCGACCACATGAAGGAGACGGTGGGCGAGGCCGAGGCCGAGATCATGAGCGGACACATTGTCCTGGCTCAGGACCCGGGCATGACCGACGCCATCAACGCCGCCATTGACGGCGGTACCTGCGCCGAGCAGGCGCTCATGGACACCTCGACCATGTTCGAGAACATGTTCCTGTCTATGGACGACGAGATGTTCCGTCTGCGCGCGGCCGACATCGCCGACATCCGCACCGGTATTCTGGCCGAGCTGCTGGGCAAGGAGGTCGTCGACCTCTCCGTCCTGCCCGAGAACACTGTCGTTGTCGTGCACGACCTCACGCCGTCCATGACCGCCACGATCGATAAGGCCCACGTTGCCGGTATCGTTACCGAGACCGGTGGCCGCACGTCGCACTCCGCGATTATTGCGCGCGCCCTCGAGATCCCGGCTGTCCTTTCGGTTTCCAACAGCTGCACCGCTCTGCGCAACGGCATGACCGTTGTCGTCGACGGTGGCAAGGGTATCGTCGAGGCCGATCCCGACGAGGAGACGCTCGCTGCCTACACCGCCAAGGCCGAGGCCTTCGCTGCCGAGAAGGCAGCCCTCGAGGCCTTCCGTGGCAAGCCGTCCGTGACTGCCGATGGCATCAAGAAGATCATCGCCTGCAACATCGGTAACCCCGATGACGTGCCCAACGCGCTCGATCACGACGCCGAGGCTATCGGTCTGTTCCGCTCCGAGTTCCTGTTCATGGACTCTGCTGAGCTTCCTTCCGAGGAGGAGCAGTTCAACGCCTACCGTAAGGTCGCCAGCGCGCTCAAGGGTGCTCCGGTCATCATCCGCACGCTCGATGTGGGTGGCGACAAGGAGATTCCGTATCTGCATATGGTCAAGGAAGACAACCCCTTCATGGGCTTCCGCGCCGTGCGTTACTGCTTGGCCAATCCCGACCAGTACAAGGTCCAGCTCCGCGCTCTGCTGCGCGCTAGCGCCTTCGGTGACGTCAAGATCATGATCCCGCTCGTCACCTGCGTCGAGGAGGTCTTGGCTGTCAAGGAGCTCGTCGAGCAGTGCAAGGCCGAGCTGACCGAAGAGGGGCGCAAGTTCAACGAGAACATCGAGGTCGGCATCATGGTCGAGACGCCTGCCGCTTCGCTGCTCGCAGACCGTCTTGCCGAGGTCGCCGACTTCTTCTCCATCGGCACCAACGACCTGATCGGCTACACCATGTGCGCCGACCGTGGCAACGACACCATCTCCAACCTGTACCAGGTTTACTATCCCGCCGTGCTCCGCTCGCTCAAGAACATCATCGAGAGCGGCGTGAAGGCCGGCATCATGGTCGGTATGTGCGGCGAGGCCGCTGCCGATCCGCTGCTCGAGCCGCTGCTGATCAGCTGGGGCCTGGAGGAGTTCTCGATGAGTGCTCCGTCGATCCTGCGCGCCCGTAAGACCATCAGCCAGTGGACCAAGGCCGAGTGCGACGAGCTCGCCGAGAAGGCGCTCGCCTGCAACACCGCCGCCGAGGTCAAGGCACTGCTCGAGTCCGCAGCTCGCTAATTTGGTATCAGAGGTAACCGCGTGGTTGGAATGGGCCGGCCACGCGGCCCTCACATATACAGGGGGTACTGTAAATGTTCTACACGCTAACCGCTAACCCGGCTGTCGACATGACGGTTTCGAGCTCTCCGCTCGAGCCCGACGAGAACGTCCGCACCGGTTCGGCCAGCTACACGGCTAACGGCAAGGGCCTCGACGTGTCCTTCGCCTTTAAGAAGATGGGCGTCGACACCGTCGCGCTCGGCTTCTTCGCTGGCTTCACGGGCAAGTTCATCGTCGAGGAGGTCATGAACCTGGGTTGCCTCTGCCGCCCGGTCTGGACCGACGGTATCACGCGCATTAACACCTACGTCAACGATGGCCAGCACGAGTACGGCATCCTGAACCCCGGCGCCCCGATCACGCCGCAGCACCAGGAGGAGCTCTACAACATCCTGGACACCGCGGGCGATCTCGAGTGCCTGATCGTCTCCGGCTCCGTGCCTCCCAAAGCTACGCCCGACTTCCTGGCTCAGGTCATGGAGCACGCTCAGGCTCGTGGCGCTGACGTCGTCCTGGACCTGTCCTCCGACAAGCTCAAGGAGCTCGCTCACAAGAAGCCGCTGCTCATCAAGCCGAACCATCACGAGATGAAGGCCATCTTCGGCGTGCCGGTCGACACCGACGACGAGGTTCGTGTCGCCATGAAGATGGCTCACGACGCTGGCGTTCAGAACGTGCTGCTCACCCGTGGTAGCCGCGGCGACGCTTACTTCTCCAACGGCGAGGACATCTGGTACGCCAAGCGTGAGTTCAACATCAAGCTGGTCTCTTCCGTCTGCGCCGGCGACTGCACCCTCGCTGCGTTCCTGCACAAGTGGTACAGGGATCGCGACAACGTCGAGGAGGCCATGAAGCTCGCTATGGCCACCGGCGCCAACGTTGCCGAGTCCGTCGGCATTGGTGACTTCGGTCACGTCGACGAGTACAGCAAGCGCGTTGCTGTCCGCAAGCTCGATCGTCAGTAATCGAAACGCGACATATTCGTGCGCATGCGGCGCCCCGGTTTCGGCCGGGGCGCCTTTTTTGTTCCGTTATTGGAGAGAGATGCTCTGCCGTACTTCATCGCTTCCACACCGTTCACCGAGTTGTCCTGTCCTTTTACCGTTGGGTGGAATATACTTTCATTAACACGTTACTTCGTGAAAGGAACATTCATGATTTACACGCTCACTGCAAATCCCGCCATTGACTACAACATCGCCTGCGACGGTCTTGCTGCCAACACCGTCACGCGTACCCGCAACGCCGTCTACACGCCCAACGGCAAGGGCCTCAACGTCTCGTTTACGCTCGACCACTACGGCGTCGACACCACGATCCTGGGCTTTTTCGCCGGTTTCTCGGGCGAGTTTATCGTTAAGGGCGCCGAGGCCCTGGGCGTGCCCGTCAAGCCCGTGTGGACCGACGGCATCACGCGCGTCAATGTGTTTCTCAACGCCGGCCCCGACACCGAGTACAACATGGTCAACGCCGGTGCCGCCATCAACGAGGCCAACGAGCAGGAGATGTTTGAGCTCATCGATTCGCTCGATGACATGACCTGCTTGGTCATCAGCGGTTCGCTGCCTCCTAACACTTCCGAGGGCTTCCTGGCCGAGGTCCTGCGCCGCGTCAAGGCCAAGGGGGCCGAGTTCGTCCTCGACATTTCGAGCCATCAGCTGGCAGATCTCATTGCCATGGAGCCGCTGCTGATCAAGCCCAATGACGACGAGTTGCTCGATATCTTTGGCATTAAGGTGAGCGGTGGCGACGATGAGTCTGTTAAGGGCGCAATGGCTGAGCTTCATGCCAAGGGCGCCAAGAACGTGCTGCTGACCCTTGGTGGCGCCGGTGCGTACTTCTCCAACGGCAAGCACATCTGGTTTGCTAACCGCACCTTCGACGTCAAGCTGCTGTCGACGGTGTGTGCTGGCGATTCCTCGCTCGCTGCCTTCCTGTCCGTGTGGCATGACGCCCCCGAGCGCGTCGAGGACGCCCTGCGCCTGTCGATGGCCACCGGCGCCAACGTGGTCGAGTGCCCCGGTTTGGGCGATTTTGCCAAGGTGGACGAATATAAGAAGCACATCGAGGTTCGCCAGGTCTGCTAGCCGCATCGATACATCGTTGCCGAACACCCGCTTTGGATTACCAAGGCGGGTGTTTTTTGCGCGCTGAACATATGTGGTGTCTGCTGTCTCGTTTTATCGAATCGACGACGCGATTGCGTGTGCGCGCTTTCTCGTTTCTTGTTAGACTTCTTGAGAACCATCGATTAACGCTCACAAGTGCAGGAGGCCATAGGCATGTGCAATGTTTCGCTCAACGGTACGCAACCGTCCGATGCGTCCCTACGCGTCCTGCGCGCGCTTGAGGCGGCTGGTCTTGAGGCTTGGTACGTGGGCGGTTGGGTGCGCGACGCCCTGATGGGGTGCCCCAGCCACGATGTTGATATGTGCTGTAACGGCCTGTGGCAGGAGTCCAAGGCGGCGCTCGAGGCCGCCGGCATCGTGGTTGTGGAGTCGGGCATTAAATTTGGCGGAATCACGGCTATTTCCGATGGCGAGCGTATCGAGGTCACCACGTACCGTCTGGATGGCTTCTATACCGATGGGCGCCATCCTCAGAGCGTCGAGCGCGCCGCCTCGCTCGAGGACGATCTGGCGCGCCGCGACTTTACCGTCAACGCCATGGCCTGGCATCCCGAGCGCGGGCTTGTCGACCGCTACGACGGCCAGGGTGACTTGGAGCGCAAGCTGATTCGCGCTGTCGGCGATCCCAAGCGTCGCTTTAACGAGGACGCCCTGCGCATGCTGCGCGCGGTGCGCTTTGCCTGCCGCCTGGACTTTATGATTGAGCCCGAGACCAAGCGTGCGCTTGCCGAGTGCGCGCCGCTGCTCGATGCCGTAGCGCGCGAGCGTGTGGGTATTGAGCTCGAGGGCATTCTTTCGACCGGTCACGGGGGAGACGCCATGTTGCGCTACCCTGAGCTCATCTGCGCCGCTGTGCCCGAGTTGGCAGCGGGTCGCGGGTTTGATCAGCGAAGTGTCTATCATGCGTTTAACGTCTACGAGCATATCGCCCGTGTGCTGACGGTGGCAGGGGAGCTGGCGCTGTGCGACGGCGTCGCGCCATCGTCGAGCCTTATGTGGGCGGCGTTTTTGCACGATGTCTCCAAGCCCGAGTGCTTTACGGTCGATCACGCCGGCAGCGGACACTTCTACGGTCATCCCGAGCTCGGCGCCAAGAAAGCGCGCGTCATTATGGATCGCCTGGCACTCTCGCACGACCTGGTGCGCGACGTTTGCCTGCTCATCAAATATCACGATAAGGCGCTGCGCCCCGAGCGCTCCTGCCTGCTCAATATGATGCGCGCACTTTCGGGTGAGGGCGTCGACACGGCCCGCCTGATTGACGAGCTCATGGACCTCAAGCGTGCTGACACGCTTGGCAAGGCCCCATCGTGCTTCTATTACGTTGAGACGATTGAGGAGATGCGCGCGCTGGCGCACGAGCTGCTGAAGGCAGGGGAGCCCCATACGCTCAAGATGCTCGCCATCAACGGCGGCGACCTGATCCGTGCCGGAGTCAAGCCCGGGCCGGAACTGGGTCAGCTTCTCAACTCCGCCCTCGACGCCGTGATCGAAGACAATATTCCCAACGAGCGCGAAGCTCTTTTGGTCCATCTCAACTTGAATTAGCTACCCAGTTTACCTGCGTGTTCCATAACCTGCCGACAATATTTGGGCAATTTGGAATTTCTTCTTGCGCTGACGTTTTTTGTCCCGTAATATATTTCCTCGCAGCACGGCAGTGCAGATGTCATGTGGCCCGTTCGTCTAGAGGTTTAGGACGCCGCCCTCTCAAGGCGGAGATCACCAGTTCGAATCTGGTACGGGCTACCACTTCTTTTCTGCTGAGGCTTATGGCCCGTTCGTCTAGCGGTTTAGGACGCCGCCCTCTCAAGGCGGAGATCACCAGTTCGAATCTGGTACGGGCTACCATACATCTGATACCCGGCCTTCCCATGGAAGGTCGGGTTTTTTATTTTCAAACAACCGTCTGCAATTCCCGTTTGAACCAGAGCTTTGCGTTCTGCCTATGGCCCTTACGGGTACAATATCCAAGATATTTTGACTGTTAGAAGGAGTCTCATGACGGAGTCCTCTCAGCATACGTCTAAGCCCCAGGTCGAGGTTGAGGCCTCGGGCGGAGATGACAATAAGAGCGCACGCCGCGGCGCCATCTTTATCGGCGTCGTGCTGGTAGGTTATATCGTCTATCTGGTGGTAACCGGGCAGATGGGGCAGTTCTGGGCCGCTATGTCGAGCGTCCAGGCGTCATGGCTCGTTGTCGCGTGTCTTTGCATGTTCATGTACCTGTTCTTTGGCATTGTGGCCTATGCGATCGCCGTCTGGCTCGATCCCAATTCGCCCGTCGGCATCCGCGACCTGATCTCGGTCGAGGCGAGTGGCATCTTCTTTGGTAACCTGACGCCCATGATGATGGGCTCCACCCCGGCTCAAATCTATCGCCTGACCAAGGCCGGCCAAAACGTGGGCGAGGCCGGCGCCACGCAATTCACGCGTTTTATCGTGTACCAGTTTGGCCTCGTTGCCTGGGGCGCTATCCTACTGCTTGCTCGCATGCCGTTTTTTGCCGAGCGCTATGGCGACATGACGTTGCTGTGCGTCTTTAGCTTTGGTGGGCACTGCTGCATCTTGCTGGGCATCTTCGCTGTCGCGCTCATGCCTAAGACCGTCACGCGCGTCGCCCATTGCATCATCAATTGGCTTGAGCGCATTGGTGTCTCGGCCACTAAGATCGAGGGATGGCGCACGTTTGTCGATGGCGAGATCTACTCCTTCTCCGAGAAGTTCAAGCTTTCGGCCGGACATTTTTCTTCCATGCTGCTCACGGTGGTCATCACCATGCTGCAGCTCGCGTTTTTCTATCTGGTGCCGTATTTCCTGATGCTTGCCTTTGGCCACCACGAGGTCGACTTTTTCTCGGTCATGGCCGCGAGCGCCTTTGTCCAGCTGCTGAGCTCTGCGGTTCCCTTGCCCGGTGGAACTGGTGGCGCTGAGGGCGGCTTTGCATTGTTCTTGGGTCATTTCTTTGGGTCGGCTTCGACCGCCGGCTATCTGCTGTGGCGCCTCATTACGTTTATTGCGCCGACCATTTTGGCTGCGCCCCTGCTGGGACTTAAGAGCGCCCACAACGAGAGCATCCATGCGCGCTGGGATCGTGTGATGCGCAAGCTCGGCCGCACACCTCAGACGCCCTCTGCGCCCACTATGCCGCACCCCACGAATGCTGTTACCGTTGATCCCAAGAAGCGCGCTCAGAAGGCTTCTGGGACCGCTAAGCCGGCTCATAAAGCCTATGTGCGCCAGACAGGCGATGGTATTCGCGTATCTCCGTCGGCACTCAATAAGAAGAAGCATCCCAAGTCGCAGTAGGGCAGTCGTGCGTTCTTCATGATGCGGGGCATATTTGTGCTGTATGGGGGATAATCCTCTTACGTAGATTATCTCTCATCTGTTGATGAATGCTTGCATATCGAAGGGACACGCCCATGGCAACCAGCAAACCGCGTCTTGATCGCCGCATCGTTCGCAGCCGTAATGCCATCCTTTCCGCTTTCGAGCGCCTGCTCATGGAAAAGCCGCTGGCAGACATTACGGTGAGTGCCATCGCACGCGAGGCCAATGTCGACCGCAAAACCTTCTACGTGCACTTTGGCACGGTTGACGGCCTGCTCGATGCCATTGCCGTCGATGTGGTGGAGATGATTGTCGACTCGGTCGAGAAAACGCTCGCTTCCATGGACGGCGACACCAACGAGCGCGCTCTTGGCGCGGCGGCGACCTTCTTTAAAACCGTTAACGAGGCACTGTGCAACAACTTGGTGCTTAATCGTCAACTTATCGAGAACATTCCGCTCGATGATTTTATGGCTCGTCTTCGTGCGCCGCTCGAGCACGAGATTGCCGAGCGCGATCTGCTGCCTCAAGGTCTCAAGGACGAGATGTTCGACTACTATCTGGCGTTTTTGCTGTCGGGTATTATCGGTATCTATCGCACGTGGGCATTGTCTGATGGCTCGGTTCCTATCGAGCGCGTCTCGGAGGTTGCCAACGACCTCACGCTCAACGGCCTTTCGAGTCTGGAATCTCGCTTGGATTAGGCCTAGTTGGGCTCGTCGGCGTGGAAATTCCTGTTCACGAGGTTCTCCGGCGCCTTGGAGACCTCGCCGGCGTAGGAGCTGTAGCCTGAGGATCCTTAAAAAAGTCCAGTTTATCCTTCCCCCTCCAATTGGGAATCCTCCGATGCGCCTTCGCACGCTCGCATGACCTCGATACCATGCGAGCGTGCAAACTCGACGAGCTCTGCGTTGCGGGCGTTTATGGTGCCGAAGGCGGCGGGGCACACGATAAGGCGCGCGCAGTGGACGAGGAGCTCTTCGGCGCGGGCTATGGTTTTATCCCCGATCGGCTCGAAGGCGCGCTCGGCCACGCATTCCGTCGCCAGGTCGCGCGCGAGCTCGCAGTCGATGTCCCCTTCGTGCAGAATGCCCGCGTAGAACGCCTTGCCCTGCCGGATGAGCTGGCGAAACACAGCTGACCCCGTACCTGCGCCGGCGATGACGAACGTGTGCGCATCGCCGTGTGGGCGCCCAATTTCCACGCTGCCGAAGCGCTCGTTGAAGGTGCCATGTTGAAGGCCGTAGAGCTCGCCAATCGTCTCGCGCGTGAATATGTCCTCGGGTGCGCCGGCGCGGAAGACCCGACCGTCCTTCACGCAAATCACCTTGTCGGCGCTTTTCTGCGCGAGCTCGAGTTCGTGGATGGACATGATGACAGCCACATTCCGCGATTTCGCAAGGTGGCGAAGTATTCGCAGCAGGTCGATCTGGTAGCGGATATCGAGATACGACGTGGGCTCGTCGAGCACGAGCACGCGCGGATCCTGCGCGATGGCGCGTGCGAGCATGACGCGCTGGCGTTGCCCGTCGCTTATCTGCATGAAGTCGCGCTCGGCGAGCTCTTCCACATGTGCGGTTTTCATGGCCTCGTCGACCCGACTATGGTCGTCGGGCGAGAGTGTGCCCATTCGCCCGGTGTAGGGATGCCTTCCCGCCTCTACGATATCGCGGCAGGTGAGGAGTTCGGTCCGGGGGCGATCTGTCAGCATAACGGCAAGGTTCCTTGCGAACTCCGCCGTCTTCCATCGGGAAATCTCCCGCCCGTCGAGCTCGACCGCGCCGGCAAGCGGTGCCAGATGGCGTGTGATGGTTTTCAAGATGGTCGACTTGCCCGAGCCGTTCGGCCCGATGAGCGCCACGACGTCGCCCGCGCGAACCTCCAGATCGACGCCTTCGACTACGACCTTCTTGTCGTAGCCCGCCGACAGGTCGCTTATGCGGAAAAGCGGCGCTCCGTCAGCCTGCGTTTCGACCGGGGTTTCGAGGTTCGACTCCGCTCGAAGGAGGCGTTCCGCACGCAGTTCCGCACGAGCCGAAAGTGTCTTCTGGCGCTTTCGTGCGAGCTCAGGACTGTCTAAGCATGGAATGTCCCCTCCGAGCGTTTTGGGCCGCGGCACGAATTCCCCCATCTACCTCACCCGCTTCTTCAGCATGAGCGCGATAACCACCGGCGCGCCGAAGATGGCAGTGACGGCGCTGATGGAAAGCTCGACGGGAGAGAACAGCGTGCGCGCGATCAAATCGCAACCCGCGCAGAAGATGGCGCCTCCCAAGAAGCACGCAGGAATCACGCGGATGGGCTTCGACGACTTCAGCGCCGACTTCACGAGATGCGGAACCGCGATGCCTACGAACGACACCGGACCAGCGAACGCGGTCACGCAGGCGGAGAGCATGCTCGCTAGAAGGACGAGCACCACGCGGAAGCGTGCGACGTTCACGCCGACGCTTTTCGCGTAGGCTTCTCCCAGCTGGAAGGCGGAAAGGGGCTTCGATATCGCGAATACGCATGCGCTCACGGTGATCACCACGACCACGATGACCGCGATGTCGTCCCAGCTCGAACCCGAGAAGCTACCCAAAGACCAGTTGTGCAGGTTCACGATGGACTGGTCGTCGGCGAAGGCGATGAGGAAGTTCGTCGCCGCCGAGCAGATGTATCCCACCATGACGCCCGCCACGATGAGCATGGCCATGGAACTTATGCGCCGTGCGATGAGGAGCACGAAGCCGATGGTGATAAGCGATCCCAGAAACGCTGCGGCCACCATGGCCGGCGAGGACATGGCCTGGTTTGCGCCCAGAAGTACGATCATCGTAAGCGCGACGACGAACTTTGCGCCCGAGGAGACGCCCAAGATGAACGGGTCGGCGATGGGGTTGTTGAAAAACGTCTGCAGCAGGAACCCGGAGAGCGAAAGTGCCCCGCCGAGAAGCACGGCTGAAAGCACGCGCGGCAGGCGAATCTCCCAGATGACTTGGCTTTCCATGGAATTGGCCGCGCCGCCCGAAAGGATGCCGGGGATGTGGTCTGCGGGCACGAGCACGCTCCCGATGCACAGGTTGGCCCCGACGAGCACGATGAGGACAACAGCGAGCAGCGCCGTCACGACGCGACACCGCGCGGCGCGTCGTGATTCGTCGTATGTCATGGAAAGCCGGCTTCTCATGACGCTAGCCAAGCTTCCTCAGATAATGGAAGTCGCTCGCGTCATCGCCGGTGAACGCCCCGTGCAGCTCGTCGATAATGTCGGCGGTAGAAGTCATCTGCTGGTACATGTCGGCGCTTGTGACCCAGACGTTGCCGTTCTTTACAGCTTTGAACTGCGACAATAGCGCGTTTTTGCCTACGAAGTCTTTCAAGGTGGCAACCGATTCGTCGATGGTGCCGTTGTAGACGATGATGTCGGCATCCTTCGCCGTCGCGTAGAAGCGCTCCATTTCGAGCGTTACTGACGAACCTGACGTCGACGCCGTCTGCGCGTCATCGAGCGCGTAGTTGCCGCCTGCAAGCTCGATCATCTGCGCCACGTAGTCGCCCGCCCGCCGCGTGACGGCGGCCCCGTTCGAGTTAATGTAGAAATACGCCACGGTTTTACCTGACGACGCGAGCCTCGACGTTTGCTCGACGCGGGCCTTCTGCTCGTTGAACAGGTGCGCGGCCTCGTCTTCCTTGTCGAACAGGACGCCGAAAAGCTTAATCCACTCGACGCGCCCGAGTGCTTCGGGCTCGCTCGACGACTGTTCGGTGAGCACGACGAGCCCGAGCTTCTGCAGCTTTTCCTTCACATCGGGCGTGTGGTTGATCATGGTGTTCTCGATGGCGAGCGTGCAGCCCGAGGCCGATATTCGCTCGTAGTCGGGCGCGCTGTACTTGCCGCCGTAGGCGATCGCCCCACTTTCGAGTGCGCTTTTGAAGCCCGCGACCGAGCAATCGTCGGCCTTCGTGCCCGACATGAGGATGTTGTCGTTCGCATCGAGCGCGTCGACCAGGCACATCGTCGCCGACGACACGAGGTACACCTTGTTGGCGGGACGCCTTATGACCGCGATGTCGGAGCTCAACCCATCAGGTACCTTCGCATCTTGCGGTACCACGAGGAAGCGCTCCCCGTTCGAAATGCAGATAAGCCGCAGGCCGCCTTCGTACTCGTCGACAGTGAAGTGCTCGGCGTATTCAAGCTGAAGCGCCCCCGTCGGCTCCCAGCCGCAGCCCAAATCGGCGTTGTGGAAGTCGGCCGCGGCGCTTGAAGCCGTTCCCGCAGGGGAGCCGTCGCTTGCATCGTCGCCCGATTTCTCCTTCATGGTGGATGAGTCGAAGTGGAGCGTGTAGTCGATGGTGTGCGGCGTCGACATGGCGACGGTCTCGGCCGACACGGCGATGTCCTCGTCGAGCGTGACGGGTATCTCGAACGTGGAGTTGCCGCCGTCGTTTACGGGCGCGTAGTCCACGCCGTCGACGGTCATTTTGTCGTAGTTCGAACTCGACCAGGTGATGGTCGCGGTGTAGGTGTCGCCATCCTTCACAATTGTGGTGGGTGAGGCGATGCTTGCGCGCCCTGACCCGCCGGAGAGCGAGACGCTCACAGTGTATTCCTGAGAGCCTGCCGTGCCACCGGTCGCGTTCGGGCTCGCACTGCACCCCGCGAAGGGAAGCGCGAGCAGGGCGACGAGAACGCAGGCGATCGCGCGCGCCGCGATGCTGCGGCGCTTCCTGCTTTCCCCCTTGGGAAGAATCGACCGCATGGCGTTACTTCAGTGCGTCGGCGCGCAGATCGACGCCGGCGGATTCGAACACGAGCGTGCGGTCGTACCACTGCTCTTTTCTAATACTCCACGCGGCGCAGGCGGTGTCCTCGTCGAGCGCTTCAACGGGCACGTCGTAGGTGTACTTGCCTTCCGCGTTTTCCACATAGGGGATGAAGTCGGCCTCGCTCGCGGCGGCAGCCTCGTCGCCCGTGCCCATGAAGAGCTTGCCGTAGCCCGTGCCGGAAAGCGTCATCACGCAGTGCATGGAGCCGTTTTCCACGATGAGCTGGGCGTCCACAATCCTGAACATGTTCGAGCTGGAATCTACGGTGATCGGATAGGTGCCGTCGGCCACCTTGTCGGCGGTGATGGGGGCAGCGCTTGCGCCCTCGGGCGCATCGGCCGCCTGTTCGGTCTTTTCCTGGGAATCGGCATCGCTTGCCTTTGCGCTGTCGATTGAATTTCCGCCGCAGCCGGCGAGCGAGAACGCGAAAAGCGCCGCTGACAGGGCGAAGGCGAGGGTTTTCTTCAACATGGAGGGGGTTCCTTTCAATCGCTTCGACCGCCCGCGCCGTGCGGTGGGCGGGCGGGATGCGAATGCAACGGGCATGCGCCGTCAGTCGGGGAAGGCGCATGCCCGTTGCACGGGGACGCGACCGGCGCCCCCGTGCGCGGCGAGTTTACAGCTTGGCGATGGCGTCGTCCACGTGCGCGACGTAGATGTCGTCGACCGCGACGTTCTGTCCCAGACCCTGGAGCAGGCACGTCACTTCGAAGCCGGCGGCCACGAACTTCGCAGCCCAGCTGTCGGGGTCGGTCTCGTCTGCCATGTCGTTGTTCGCGTGGTCGCCCGCGACCACCATGAACGGCGCGAGCACGGCCTTCTTGTAGCCTGCGGCGCTCGCGGCGGCGATAACATCCTCGCAGGTCGGTTCAGCCTCGACGGTGCCGACGAAGAACTGCGTCAAGCCCTCGTTCTTAAACACTTCCTGCATCTTGGCATAGTCGGCGTTGGAATCGGCTTCGGTGCCGTGGCCCATGAGGCACAGCGCCGTCTTGCCGTCGTCGAAGGACGCCATGTTCTCCTTAATGGCTGCGGCCACCTTCTTGTAGTCGTCGTCGGAGGTGAGCAGCGGGTCGCCGAGCGAGATCTTGTCGAACTTGTCGGCGTACTTGTCGAGCTCGTCTTTCACGTCGGCGTATTCCAGGCCAGCCATGAGATGCGTCGGCTGCACGACGATTTCCTTCACGCCGTCTTCCACGCAGCGGTCGAGCGCCTCGGTCATGTTGTCGATCGTGATGCCGTCGCGCTTCTTCAGCTTGTCGATGATGATCTGCGCGGTGAAGGCGCGGCGGATGTCGTAGTCCTGCCAGTACTTCTCGCGGATAGCGTCTTCGATGGCGCCGATGGTGATGTGGCGCGAGTCGTTGTAGCTCGTGCCGAAGCTCGTGACGAGGATGACCGGCTTCACGGCCTTCTCCTTTTCGCTCGATTTCTCGGAACTCGCGGAGGTGTTGGAGCAGCCCGCGAGCGCGACTCCGGCGAGCGCGACGGCTCCGGTTGCCGCGGCGCCCATGAAGCCGCGGCGTGACATCTGGTCGGACATGGTTTTTCCTTTCCTCGGTTTGCCGGTCCCCCGGCGACAGTTGCTTGTCGGCACAAGCGAAAGAAAAGCGCACCCCTCGGGGTTCACAAGGAGCTAACGCCACGGCGATGCCGTGAGGAAAAGGCGAAGCAGTCTGGCTTGGGGCGTGAGGCGGTTCGCCCGCGCGTCCTATACAGTAATGTCCCTTGCCCAGGATTCCCACCTGGTTCCCTCCGCAAGCCAGCGCGGGCTGTGCGGGCGCCGCGCCGGTCATTTCCTTTTATCCGATTGTCATATGCTCGTTGCCGAATCTTTTACTATGATAGTGGGCACTTGTGAACGTGTCAAAGCCAGGGCGGGCGGCATTGCGCCTTCTGCCTGCGTATTTGCGCCGATTGCCGCTGCGGGCGCCGTGTTTTGCCTGCTGCGCGAATGGCGGCGTAAACGGTTGCGATGAGAAACGGGAAGGGAAGGCTCGGATGATTCATATCGTTGGCGCAGGTTCGGGCGCCGCCGACCTTATCACGCTTCGCGGGGCGCGTCTTCTGCGCGCGGCCGACGTGGTCGTTTGGGCGGGGAGCCTTGTGAACCCCGAGCTGCTCGCCGAGTGCAAGGAATCCTGCGTCGTCTACGACAGCGCGCACATGACCTTGGAGGAAGTGCTCGACGTGATGTGCGCGGCGGATGCGCGGGGCGAGGAAGTGGTGCGCCTGCACACGGGCGACCCGTGCCTGTACGGCGCCATCCAGGAGCAGATGGACGCACTCGACGCGCGCGGCGTGGACTACGAGGTGGTGCCCGGCGTGTCGAGCTTTTGCGGTGCCGCGGCGGCGCTTCGCCAGGAATACACGCTGCCGGGAATCAGCCAGTCGGTCGTGATCACGCGGCTTTCCGGGCGCACCCCCATGCCCGCGGGCGAGGGCATGCGCACCATGGCGGAAAGCGGCTCGACTATGGTCATCTTCCTGAGCTCGGGTATGCTCGCCGAGCTTTCCGCCGAGCTTTTGGCTGCGGGCCGCAGCTCCGACGAGCCGGCGGCGCTCGTGTACAAGGCGACCTGGCCTGAGGAGCGCGTGGTGCGATGCACAGTGGGCACGCTCGCCGATGCGGGCGCGCGAGAGGGCATCGACCGCACGGCGCTCGTGGTGGTGGGCCGCGTGCTCGGAGCTCGCGGCGGGCTTGCGCACGACGGCGCGCAAGCGGAGTCGTACGAGCGCAGCAAGCTTTACGACCCTTCGTTTTCCACGGGGTATCGGAAGGCGAGCAGCTAGCGTGGCCTTCGAGCACTACATATATACCGGGACGACCCGCCTGCGCTGCGGCTACACCACGGGGAGCTGCGCCGCGCTCGCGGCGAAGGCGGCCTGCGAGATGCTCTTGTCACGAAAGCCCGTCGGCCTCGTGTCGATCGTCACCCCCGGCGGGCTGCCCGTCGAGGCGGACGTGGTCGACGCATGCATCGGCGAGGGGTGCGCCCAGTGCGCCGTGCGAAAGGACGCAGGCGACGATGCCGATGTGACCGACGGCGTACTCGTGTACGCGCGCGTGGAACATGCGGGGTCGGGCACGGGTGCTGCGGGCAGCAAGGACGTGCCCGCGCGCGAATCGGAAGTTTCCGTCGATGGCGGCGTGGGCGTGGGGCGCGTGACGTTGCCCGGGCTCGAGCAGCCGGTGGGGGCGGCCGCCATCAACGCGACGCCGCGCGCGATGATTACTTCGGCGGTGCGCGAGGTGTGCGCCGCGCACGGCTTTTCTGGAAACATTGCTGTGACGATTTCGGTACCCGAGGGTGTGGCCCTTGCCGAAAAGACCTTCAACCCGCACCTGGGGATAGAGGACGGCATCTCCATCCTGGGAACGACGGGCATCGTCGAGCCGCGCAGCCTCGCTGCCTTGCGTGACAGCATCGAGCTCGAGATTCGGCAGCATGCGGCTATGGGGCGGCGCGGAGTCGTGCTCACGCCCGGCAACTACGGCGGGCAGTTCATCTCGGGGCATTTCCACCTAAACGGTGCGCCGGTGGTCTTCATCTCCAACTTTGTGGGCGATGCGATTGATTGCTGCGTTCGCGAGGGATTCACCAATGTCCTTCTTGTGGGACACATCGGCAAGCTGGTGAAGGTCGCTGGCGGCATCATGGACACCCATTCGCGTACCGCCGACTGCCGCGCGGAGATTCTGGCCGCCCACGCGGCCTTGGCCGGCGCGGGCGCGAAGACCGTGCGCGAGATCATGTCGTCGGTCACGACCGCGGCGGCACTCGAGGTAATCGAGGCCGCCGGCGTGGGGGACGCTGCGCGCGCTTCGCTCGCTGCGGCAATCGAGGACAGGTTGCGCCGTCGCGCGGCGGGCGCATGCGACATCGCCGCGGTCGTGTTCGACGCCGAGCGCCGCGAGCTTTTCCGCACGTCGGGCGCCGATGCAGTCATCGGGGAATTGGGGGCGACCTATGAGTAAAGGCGTGCTGTACGGGGTAGGTCGCGCAATCGGCTGGCCGGGGACGAAGGTGGTCATGAAGGCGCGCCGCTCGCTTGCGGACACGAAGCGCATCCTTCGCGAGGAGGGCGCCTTCGACGGTGCCGAGCTCGTAGAGGACTGTGGGCTTCCGGGCGAGCGCGTGTACCGCTCGCTCGACGATGTGCCCGATCGGGGCAGCTACTTCTCGACGATGGTGGTGCGCTAGATGAGGGTTTCCTGCATAGCGTTCACTGAGAGGGGGTATGCGTTGGCGGAGCGCACCGCACGCGCGCTTTCCGATTGCGCGCAGACAGGTGAAGATGACCCTGGCTGGGACGTTTCCGTTTCGCGCGGGTTCGGCGAGGGGAAGGTCGACCTGCGCGCATGGACGGCGCTCGCGTGGGAAGCGTCGGACGCGCTTCTGTTCGTGGGCGCGGCGGGCATCGCCGTGCGGGCGATCGCGCCGCATGTCGCCTCGAAGGCAAACGATCCCGCGGTTGTGGCGATCGACGAGGCGGGGCGCTTTGCCGTCCCGCTTTTGTCGGGGCATTTGGGCGGTGCGAACGAGCTTGCGCAAACTGTGGCACGCGCGGCAGGGGCCATCCCCGTCATCACCACGGCGACCGACGTCCGCGGCGTGTGGGCGGTGGATACGTGGGCGCGCTGTGCGGGGCTCCCCGTTTCGAATCCCGAGGCCATCAAGCGAGTGTCGGCGCGGCTGCTTTCTGGCGGGCGCGTGGCGCTCTATTCCGACATGCCGATTTCGGGACAACCGCCTGAGGGAGTTGACATTGCGTCCGACCGCGCTCGGGCCGATATCGTCGTGTCGCCGTTTGCTGGCGCGAATGAAGGTGCGTCCGTTCGCGTGGCGGAGACAACGGGCAAGGTCGTGCCCGCCGGTGAGACGGGGAAGCCGGCGGGCGTGCGGGCGCAGGCGCCTGCACACGAGCCGCTTCGCCTTGTCGTGCCCTGCATCGTTGCGGGCATAGGGTGCCGTCGCGGTGCGTGCGCCGAAGCGATCGAGGAGGCGTTTCTTCTCGCGTGCGGGCAGGCGGGTATCTCGCCTTCGGCCGTGCGCAAGGCGGCGACGATTGACGTGAAGGCGCACGAGGAGGGTCTGCTCGCCTTCTGCCGCGCGCGCAATATTCCGCTTGCGACGTATTCCGCAGATGAGTTGTCGCAAGTCGAAGGCAGCGTTTCGCCATCTGATTTCGTGCGCGCGAAGGTGGGGGTTGACAACGTGTGCGAGCGCGCGGCGCTCGCGGACGGGGGCAAACTTATCTTCCCGAAGCTCGCTCATGGCGGCGTGACCGTCGCGTTTTCCAAGGTAACTATCGAACTTTCGTTTAAGGAGCGGTGATGGGAAAGCTCTTCGTGGTGGGGATCGGCCCGGGCGGCCCCGACGGCATGACGATTGCGGCCCGGCGCGCGCTCGAGGCGGCCGACATCGTTGTGGGGTACACGAAATACGTGGAGCTCGCGCTCACCGCCGTGCCCGACGCGGCGCATCTCGCGACGCCGATGATGCACGAGGTCGAACGGTGCCGCCTGGCGCTTTCGCGCGCGCAGAGCGGAGAAGCCGTGGCGCTCGTGTGCAGCGGTGACGCGGGCGTGTACGGCATGGCGAGCCCCGTGCTGGAGCTTGCGGAGGACTACCCCGATGTAGACGTGGAAGTTATCGCCGGGGCCACCGCGGCTCAGAGCGGGTCGGCGGTGCTCGGCGCCCCGCTTGCCCACGACTTCGCGGTCGTGTCGCTCTCCGACCTGCTCACGCCATGGGAGGTCATCGAGCGCAGGCTCGCCGCCGTGGCGAGCGCCGACTTCTGCATCTGTTTGTACAACCCGCGCAGCAGAAAGCGCGCCGACAGGCTCTCGCGCGCGGCGAAGATTATGCTCGAATGGAAGGCCCCCGACACGCTCTGCGGCTGGGTACGCAACATCGGGCGCGAGGGGCAGCAGTCGGGCATGTGCAGGCTCTCTGAGCTGGGGGAGATCGACGCCGACATGTTCACCACCGTGTTCGTCGGCAACGCGGACACGAAGCTCGTAGGCGGCCGTATGGTCACGCCGCGCGGGTATCGGGAGATTCCATGCGAAAGGTAACGATCATCGGGGCGGGGCCCGGAAACCCCGACTTGCTCTCGCGCGCGGCGCTCGACGCGATCGACATCGCCGACGTGGTCATCGGTGCTCATCGCGCGCTTGCCGGCATCGACGTGCCGCCCGACGCTGTGAGATGCGAGCTCGTTAAGACGGCGGACATCGTCGCCGCGCTCACCGATGCGGCGTCGTGGCAGCGCGCCGTGGTCGTGATGACGGGCGATGTGGGGCTGTTCAGCGGCGCGCGCCGCCTGGTGGAGGCGCTCTCCGGCGACGCGCGGGTGGACGTGCGCGTCATTCCCGGCATAAGCTCAGCGTCGTATCTCGCCGCGCGCCTCGCGCGTCCATGGCAGGATTGGCGCTTCGCGAGCGCTCACGGCGTGGCGTGCGACATCGTGGCCGAGGCCGAGCGCGCAGGTGAGCTCTTCCTCGCCACGTCGGGCGGGGAAGATCCCTCGCGGCTTTCGGGCGAGCTTGGCCATGCGGGCTTCGGGGACGCGCGCGTGACGGTGGCCGAGCGCCTGTCGTACCCCGACGAGCGCATCACCTGTGCGACCGCAAGTGAAATCGCAGGTCAGACTTTCGACGACTTGAACGTGATGCTTATCGATTTCGCAGGTGGCGCCGGGTCGTCTGCGGGCTCTAGCGCAGCCTCCGAGGCGCCGGCCGGCGCGTCTGCGCGCGCGGCGGCTTCTTCCGCGGCGGACTCTGCGGGCGCATCTCGCGCCGCGAGCTCTCGCTGGCCGTACGCTTCCTCGGGCATTCCCGACGAGCTCTTCATCCGCGGCGACGTTCCCATGACCAAGCAGGAGGTGCGCGCCGTCGCGCTCGCGAAGCTGCGCCTTACCGCTACCGACACCGTGTGGGACGTCGGAGCCGGCACGGGGAGCGTGTCGATTGAGGCGGCGCTCGTCGCGCGAGCGGGGTCGGTATGGGCGGTCGAGCGCAACGCGGCCGGCGTGCGGCTCATCCGAGAGAACGCGGATGCATTCGGGTGCGGCAACGTACATGCGGTCCCCGGTGTCGCCCCCGAAGCGCTCGCGAAACTGCCCGTCCCCGACGCCGTGTTCGTCGGCGGGAGCGCGGGCGAGCTTCCCTCTATCGTGGAGGCGGCGCTCGAGAAGAACTCGCAGGTTCGCCTGTGCGTGCCATGCGTCACCGTTGAGACGCTCACCGAGGCGTGCGCGCTCCTCTCGAGTTCGCGCTTTAAGGGGTTCGAGGCTTGCCAGGTGTCGGCCGCCCGCGCCGAAGCTGTAGGCTCGCACCATCTTATGAAGGCGCAAAACCCCGTGTTTCTCGTCAGCGCGCGTGGTGCAGGTGGGGAAGGCGGCGCCCGGTGAGCACGACCATCCCGCGCTTCATGGTCGCTGCGCCCTCGAGCGGGAGCGGCAAGACGGTCGTTACGTGCGCGCTCCTGCGCGCGCTCGCGCGCCGCGGCCTCGCATGCGCGGCCTTCAAATGCGGCCCCGACTACATTGATCCGCTCTTTCATCGTCGCGTCGTGGGCGCGCGCACGGGCAACTTAGACGGCTTCTTCACCGACGCCCCGACGCTGCGCGCCCTGCTCGCACGCGGCGCCGCGGGCGCGGATGTCGCGGTGCTCGAGGGGGTCATGGGCTTCTACGACGGCATGGCGCCCGGCGTGGCCGACGCGAGCAGCTACCAGGTTGCGCGCGACACGGAAACGCCGGTCGTTTTAGTGGTGAACGGGCGCGGGGCGTCTTTATCGCTCGCCGCCGTAATTCGCGGCATCGCCGAGTTCCTGCCTTGTGCGAACGTGCGCGGCGTCGTGCTGAACAAGACGAGCGCCGCTGCCTGCGCCTACGCGGCGCCTGCGATCGAGAAGCACACGGGCGTCGCGGTTTTGGGTAATATTCCCGCCGACGAGGCGTTCTCGCTCGAAAGCCGGCATCTGGGGCTTGTGACCGCCGACGAGGTCGAGCAGCTCTCCGCGCGCATCGACAAGATGGCCGAGCTGGTGGAAAAGAGCGTCGACGTCGACCGCTTGCTCGAAATAGCGGCGACGGCACCCGATATCTGCGAGGAACCTTACCGGTTGGAGCCGATCGCGGGAGCGCGGCCCATCGTCGCCGTTGCGCGTGACGAGGCGTTCTCGTTCTACTACGAGGAGAACCTGCGCGCGCTCGAGGACCTGGGTTGCGAGCTGGCCTTTTTCAGCCCCCTGTGTGATAGCGAGTTGCCGCGGGGGACAAGCGCCCTCTATCTGGGAGGCGGCTACCCGGAGCTCCATGTGCGGCAGCTCTCCGAAAACGCGCCGATGCGCGAGGCGGTGCGGCGTGCGGTGGAATCCGGCATGCCGACTGTTGCCGAATGCGGTGGGTTTCTGTACCTGCAGCGCGAAATCTCCGATAGCGAGGGGCGGCGCTGGCCTGTTGTGGGCGCCCTTGAGGGCGCAAGCGAGAACGGGGGAAGGCTGTCCCATTTCGGGTACGTGGAGCTCACTTCCCAACGCGACGGGCTCTACGGGCCGCGCGGCACACGCATCCGCGCGCACGAGTTCCACTACTGGCAGTCCACCTGCCCGGGCGGCGACTTTTGGGCGCAAAAGCCCCGGCGCGACAAGGGCTGGCCGTGCATGACGACTACCCCGTCCCTGGTTGCGGGCTTCCCGCATGTGTACTATCCTGCGAACCCCGACGTTGCGCGCGCGTTCGCGTCTGCCGCAGCGTCGTTCGCAGAGAGGAGACGGCATGGCTGAAGCAACCGAAACCGCGCTTGCCTGCATCCGCGAGGAAGTCGAGCGCGCGTTCTCGTCGGCGCCGGGCGCCGTGCTCGAAGCCGCGCTCTCCCGGATCGCGCCCGCAGACGAGTGCGCCCGCGCCGCCGCGTACGCCGCGTGGGACTCCATCGCGCACCCCTTGGGGGGATTGGGCGACTTTGAAGATGCCGTCGCGCGTATCGCCGCAGCTCAGGGGAGCGCCGAGGTGGCCGAGTTTCCCCGTGCGCTCGCAGTATTCTTCTCCGACAACGGGGTCGTTGCCGAAGGCGTGTCGCAAAGCGGACAAGACGTGACGCGAGCCGTCGCGCGCAACATGTGCGAGGGAGCCACGAGCGCCTGCCGCATGGCGGCGTTCGCGGGTGCCGAGGTCGTGCCCGTCGACGTGGGTATGGCCCGGGGCATAGAAGACGCGCGCATGGTACGCGCGAACGTGCGGCGGGGGAGCGGCAACATCGCGCACGGCCCCGCTATGTCTCGCGATGGGGCTGTGCGCGCGATCGAGGTCGGAATCGCCGTCGCGTGCGGGCTTGCTCGCGCCGGCGTGCGCCTTCTCGCCGCGGGCGAGATGGGCATCGGCAACACGACCACCTCGGCGGCGGTGGCCGCAGTGCTCATCCGGGCGGACGCGCGGAGCCTCGTCGGCCGCGGCGCGGGGCTCTCGGACGCCTCGCTCGCGCGCAAGCGCGACGTGGTCGAGCGCGCTATCGACGCGAACTCGCCCGATCCCGCCGACCCGATCGACGTGCTCTCGAAGGTGGGCGGATTCGACATCGCGGCGATATGCGGCTTCTACCTGGGGGCCGCGGCCTCGAAGGCGCCGGCGCTCCTCGACGGGGTCATATCCTGCACGGCGGCCCTGTGCGCGGTGCGCCTTTGCCCCAACGCCTTGGGCTACCTCGTGGGCACCCACGCATCGAGCGAACCCGCAAGCCAGGAGCTCCTTCGCGAGCTCGGCATAAAGGCACCCCTCGTCGCAGGCATGCACTTGGGCGAGGGCGCGGGCGCCATGGCGTATCTGCCCCTTCTGGATTCGGCGCTGCGCGTGTACCGGGATGGGAAGACGTTCACGGCGACTGGCATGGCTGCTTACGAGCATTTCGAGGCTGGGAAATGACGGTGACACTCGTCATCGGCGCCGCCGCGAGCGGCAAGAGCGCCTATGCCGAGTCCCTGTGCCTCGGGCACGACGGCCCCCGCGTGTACCTGGCAACGATGGAGCCCTTCGGGGAAGAGGGCGCCCGCCGCATCGCGCGCCATCGGGCGCTGCGCGAGGGCAAGGGGTTTTCCACCCTCGAGCGCACGCGTGACGTGGGCGCGGCAGTGCCCGGGCTTCCGCGCAGCTGCACGCTTCTTTTGGAGGACGTGGGCAACCTGGTTGCGAACGAGCTCTTCGCGGAAGGCGGCTTGTCCCCACGTGACCCCGACGCTGCGGCGCGCGAGGTGCTCGGAGGCATCGAACGGCTCGCTCAGGCCGCTGCGTATACGGTGGTGGTCACCGTCGACGTGTTCGCCGATGGGATGCGCTACGATGAGGGGACCGAGGCATGGAGGCGCGCGCTCGCGCGCGTGAACGCGGGCGTGGCGGCGCTGGCCGACCGCGCAGTCGAAGTGGTATGCGGGATTCCCGTGTGGATGAAAGGCGAAGGACCTACAAGGTGAAGATAGCAGAGGCAATCGGCGCGGCGTTCGGAACGTTCTCGCGCATCCCCGTCCCGAAATCGGCCTGGACCGATTTCGGGTCAACCCATGCGCTTGCCGCGTTTCCCCTGGTGGGCCTTGCGGAAGGCTTCCTCATGACGGCGTGGGGGTACGTGGCTAACCTGCTTGTCGTGCCCGCGACCATCGTCGCGGCCGTGCTCGTGGCGTTGCCTGTGGCGGTGACGGGAGGCATCCATCTAGACGGGCTCTGCGACACCTCCGATGCGCTTGCAAGTTGGGCCCCGCGCGAGCGAAAGCTCGAGATCATGCACGACCCGCGGGCGGGCGCCTTCGGGGTCATCGGTGTTGTCGTGTACCTTATTCTGCAGTTTTCCCTGTTCACCGCGCTGCCGCTTACGGCGGGGGCGTTCCTCGCGCTTCTGTGCTCGCTCGTGTTCTCCCGCGCGCTTTCGGGGCTCGCCGTAGAATGCTGGCCTGCCGCGCGGGCGGACGGCATGGCCGTGGGGCTCGCGCCTGCGAAGAGGCGCGCGGCGATCGTCGTGCCGCTTTGCGCTTTCGCTGCGGCTTCGGCTGCAGGGATGGTCGCGTGCGCTCAGGCCGTCGGCGCCCTTATGGCGGTGGCGGGGCTTTTGGCGCTCGCGTGGTACCGCCATGTTGCCCTGTCCCGCTTCGGCGGGGTGACGGGTGATTTGGCCGGATGGTTTCTGCAATGGGCCGAGCTCACGATGCTTGCCATGCTGGTGGCGGGGGGCATGCTCCTATGATTCTCGTGGTAGGTGGCGCGCATTCGGGGAAGAGGACCTTCGTGCGCGAAAGGCTCGGGTTCGCGGCGGACGATTTCGTCGACGCGGCGCAGCTTGCGGAGGGCGGCGTGCCCGCGGCTTTTGCCGGCCGTGTCGCGTACCGTGCTGAGGAGCTCGTACGCGCGCTCGACGCTGACCGGGCGCTCGAGCGGCTGATCGGCTTCGACGCAGTGATTCTGCCCTTGGTCGGCTCGGGGGTCGTCCCCATGCGTGCGGAAGACGCCCAATGGCGCGAGCGCGCGGGGCGCCTGGGATGCGCGCTCGCTGCGCGCGCCGACGTCGTCGTGCGCATGACGTGCGGGATTCCCCAGGTCATCAAAGGAAACCTTGCCGATGCGCCTCGAGGGACGCAGGGCGCGGGCGCGCCTTTGGAAGTCGTCTTCGTGCGCCATGGTGCCACGGCGGGCACGGAAGACCATCGCTACAGCGGGGCGGGCACCGACGAGCCCCTGTCGAGTGCGGGCGAGCGCGCTTTGCGCGACCTCGCGTGCGATCGTGACGTGTTCCGTGTTATCACGAGCGGCATGGCCCGCACCGACCAGACGGCTCGCATCCTCTTCCCGAACGCGGAGCTTATGGCGTGCCCCGGTCTGCGCGAGATGGATTTCGGTGACTTCGAGGGGCGAAGCGCCGCCGAGCTTAAAGAGGATGTGCGTTACCGCGCCTGGGTAGACGCCTGGTGCGAGACGCGCTGCCCGTATGGCGAGGGCAAGAGCGATTTCACCCGCCGCGTCGTCGCGGCGTTTCGGGAGGCGTGCGAATCGGAGCGCGCCCAGGGGAGTGGGCGCGTCGTCTTCGTCGTTCACGCGGGTACCGTGAAAGCGCTACTCTCCGAGCTAGCTGTCCCGAAAATGGGATATTTCGACGTGCATACCGAGCCGGGCGGCGCATGGGCCGCCACCTGGGATGGGCGCTGCCTTCGCGACGTTCGCCCCGCTTCGGGGGGCGATGCCCGGTGATGACGATTCTTGCCGTCGCCGCCGGGTTCGCGGCCGACCTTGCCTTCGGCGACCCGCGCTGGCTTCCCCATCCCGTCGTCGCCATGGGGCGCGCGATCACGTGGGCCGAAGGCCGCCTTCGAGGCGCATTCCCGCAAACGTCCGCGGGCACGCGTGCCGCAGGGCTTGTGCTCGCCGTGGCGCTTCCGCTTGCGTGTGGGCTTTTGACCTGGGGTATCCTACATCTTTGCGGCATGGTTCACTCCGGCTTGCGCTTCGTGGCCGAGGCATGGGCGAGCTATCAGGTTCTCGCGACATGCGAGCTGCGCCGCCAGAGCCTGGCCGTGGCCCACGCGTTCTCGAAGGGCGGCCTTGTCGCGGCGCGCGAAGCCGTCGGGCTCATCGTGGGACGCGACACGTCTGTTCTCGACGAGCAGGGCGTCGCGCGCGCCGCCGTGGAAACGGTGGCGGAGAACGCGAGCGACGGCGTCATCGCGCCACTTTTCTACCTTATGATCGGGGGTGCGCCCTTGGGCATGGCGTACAAGGCGGTGAACACACTCGACAGCATGGTGGGCTACAAAAACGAGCGCTACATCGACTTCGGTCGCGCCTCGGCGCGCCTCGACGATGCGGTGAACTGGATTCCCTCGCGCTTATCGGCCCTGTTCATGATCGCCGTGTGCCCGATCGTCGGGCTCGACGCGCGCGGGGCGGCGCGCATCTGGCGCCGCGACAGGCGTCGCCATGCGAGCCCCAACTCGGCGCAGACCGAGTCAGCGTGTGCGGGCGCGCTCGGGCTGCGCCTGGCAGGACCCGCGGTGTATTTCGGCAAGCTCGTTGAGAAACCGACGATAGGCGACGCGTCCCGCGAAATCGAGTGGGGCGACATCGCCCGGGCGACAAGGCTCATGCTCGCCGCGTCCGTATGCGCGCTCGTCGTCTTCGGCGTCGCGCGCGCGGCGGTCGTGCTCGCCTTGGGGGCGATGGCATGAGGGAAGACCACGCCGCGCTCCGGGCTGCCGGGGGAATCCTGCGCGCCCGTACGCATGGGGGCAGCGCGCAATCGCTCGGCATCGGTTGCGAAGGGGGCGCCTCCGATCTCATCGACTTCTCGGTGAACGTGAATCCGGCAGGCCCCTCGCCGCGCGCCGTCGCCGCAGCTTGCAAGTCGCTTTCTCGAATCGACGCCTACCCCGATAGGGAAAGCCTCGCCCTCGTTCGCGCCCTAGCGCGCGCCCAGGGCATTCCCGAAGATACTATCGTCTGCGGCGCGGGCGCGTCCGACATCATCTGGCGGCTCGCTGCGGCGGTGCGCCCGAAACGCATCGTCGTGTGCGCGCCGACGTTCTCTGAATATGCGGAGGCGGCATCTTACTACGGCGCATGCGTGCAGGAGTTCCCGCTCTCCGAAGCGGACGACTTCGACGTGCCTGCCTCCTTCGCCCGCGCGATCGAGGGGCCGGGAGACGTGGCGTACCTCTGCAATCCGAACAACCCGACGGGGCGCCTCGTCGACCCCCGCGTGATCGATGCCGCGGCTTGCCGCTGCGAGCAGGTGGGCGCGCTGCTCGTCGTGGACGAGTGCTTCCTCGGATTTGCGCCCGACGCCCGCGAAAGGAGCGTGGCCGCACGCGCCGCGTGTTCGCGCCATGTGGCCGTGCTCTCCGCATTCACCAAGCTCTACGGAATGGCGGGGTTGCGGTTAGGATATCTGATCAGCGGAAACGCCCAACTCCTCGAGGGGATTCGACGGGCGGGGCAGGCGTGGCCCGTCTCCTCGGTCGCCGAGGCCGCGGGTATCGCCGCCCTGGAAGACGTCGAATACGTCTCGCGCACGCGCGATGTATTGGCGGGCGAGCGAGCGTGGCTTTCCCACGAGCTCTCCTCGCTCGGGCTTTCCGTCGTGCCGTCGGATGCGAACTTCCTTTTAGTCCGGACACCGGCGAAAGACATCCCCGAGCGCCTGTATAAACAGGGGGTTTTGGTCCGCACGTGCGACTCGTTTTCGGTACTGTCCCGTTTCTGGTGCCGCGTCGCGGTGCGCACGCGCAAGGAGAATGCCCGGCTTGCGATGGCGTTCGGCCGCGCGCTTCGGGCGGAAGGCGCATCGGGCGAAGGCGAACCCGACGAACGGGGCTGCGCTTCTTGCAGCGGCGCTATGGCGGGCGCGTATGGCCGAGGCTCGACGAAGGAGGTCGATACCCGTGGGTAGGGCGAAGCCCATCATGATCCAGGGCACCATGTCGAACGCGGGGAAGAGCCTGCTTGCGGCGGGGCTGTGCCGTGTGCTTTCGCAGGACGGCCTGCGCGTGGCTCCCTTCAAGAGCCAGAACATGGCGCTCAACAGCGGTGTCACGGCCGACGGGCTCGAGATGGGGCGCGCCCAGATCATGCAGGCCGAGGCGTGTGGCATCGTGCCCGACGTGCGTATGAACCCCATCCTGCTCAAGCCCGAAAGCGACCGCCGAAGCCAGCTCATCGTTGCCGGCAAGGCGCAGGGAGCCTTCGCTGCGAGGGACTACTTCGCGCGAAAGAAGGCGCTCATGCCGCAGATTTTGGAGTCGTTCGATTCGCTCGCGGAGGAAAACGACGTCATCGTCATCGAGGGCGCCGGCAGCCCCGCCGAAATCAACCTTGCCGAAAACGACATCGTCAACATGGGGCTCGCGCGCGCCGTGTCCTCCCCCGTGCTGCTCGCGGGCGACATCGACCCAGGCGGGGTATTTGCCCAGCTCTACGGCACGGTCGCGCTCTTTGCGCCCGAGGATCGCGCGCTTTTGCGGGGGCTTGTTGTGAACAAGTTCCGCGGCGATGTGGAAATCCTCCGCCCGGGTTTGGCCCCGCTCGAGAAGATGTGCGGGGTTCCCGTCGTGGGGGTCGTGCCGTTTCTTACGCTCGACCTGGACGACGAAGACTCGCTCGCGCTGCGCCTATCTGCCCGCGAGGCGCGCGGCGTCATCGACGTCGCCGTCGTGCGCCTTCCGCATCTGTCGAACTTCACCGACTTCGACCCGCTTTCGCGCGTGCCCGGCATGGGCGTGCGCTACGTTTCCTCGACGACCGATCTGGGCCGACCCGACCTGGTGGTGCTTCCCGGCTCGAAGTCCACGGTCGACGACGCGCGCTGGCTTGCGGCTAGCGGCATCGGAACCTGTGTACGCGCACTTTCGGGCGCGGGCACGCCGGTGCTCGGCATATGCGGAGGCTACCAGCTTTTGGGAGACGAGCTTTCCGACCCGCACGGCAGGGAAGGCGCTGGCACCGCGCGCGGGCTCGGGCTCATCCCTGCAAGTACGTTGTTCAAGGAGGAAAAGCGCCTCGCCCAGTCGGAGCTGCGCATCACGGACGCCCAAGGCGCGTTCTCGGTGTGGAACGGCATGACGGCGCGCGGGTACGAGATTCACGACGGCGAAACGACCGTCTCCTGCGCCCCTGCGGGCACGATTGGCGGCAAACCAGAAGGCGCGGCCTGCGGAAACGTGTTCGGAACCTATCTCCACGGCCTGTTCGACGAACCGGGGGTGGCACTCGCCCTCGCGCGCTCGCTCGCGCGCATGCGCGGCCTGCCCGAGAGCGTCGTGGGTGCTGCGGGCGCGGTGTCCGCGGCCGATCACCGTGCGCGCGAGTTCGACCGCCTGGCCGACTCCGTGCGCGGGGCGCTCGACATGGAGTATGTCTACCGCATTATCGAGGAGGGCGTATGATCCACGTGTATCATGGCGACGGCAAAGGCAAGACCACGGCGGCGATGGGGCTCGCCCTTCGCATGCTCGCCGCAGGCCGCCGCGTCGTCGTTGTGCAGTTCCTGAAAGACGGCGAAAGCGGGGAGGCGCGCCTGCTCGCCGAGCATTTCGGCGTGCCCGTGTTCGCGGGGAAGGCGTCGGACAAGTTTACCTGGTCCATGACGTCGGAAGAACTTGCCGCGACGCGCGAGTTGCACGATGGGAACCTCGCTTCCGCGCTCGCCGAGCTCGAGGGCGCGCAGGAGGGGCTGCTCGTGCTCGACGAGGCGCTCGACGCGCTTTCGAAGGGGCTTGTCGACGAGGCGCTCGTGGACCGCGCGCTCGATATGTCCGCGCGCGGCGTCGAAGTAGCGCTCACCGGGCGCGCGCCTTCCCGCAAGATCGTGGAGAAGGCCGACTACATAACCGAGATGCGGTGCGAGAAACACCCCTATGAGCAGGGGATATGTGCAAGGGAAGGAGTGGAGTACTAGATGGATTCCAAGGAGATGGCGCCCGGCGACATCGAGCGGCGCAGCTTTGAAATCATCACCGAAGAGCTCGGCGGCCGCACGTTCCCGCCGCTCGAAGAGCCCGTCGTGAAGCGCGTCATCCACACCACTGCCGACTTCTCGTACGCCGATTCCCTCGTGTTCACCCATGACGCCGCGCACTGTGCGCTCGACGCACTGCGCGCAGGGGCCACGGTGCTCACCGACACGAACATGGCGCTCGCAGGCATAAGCAAGCCCGCGCTCGCGAAGATCGGCTGCCAGGCCGTGTGCTATATGGCCGACCCGGATGTCGCCGCAACGGCGCGCGCCGCGGGCACGACTCGCGCCGTTGCGAGCATGGACAAAGCTTGCGGCATCGAGGGTCCGCTCATCGTGGCCGTCGGCAACGCTCCCACAGCACTTCTGCGCCTCGCCGAGCTCATGGACGCGGGGAAGATCGCGCCCGCGCTCGTCGTTGGGGTGCCGGTTGGGTTTGTGAACGTGGTCGAGGCGAAAGAGGAGCTACTCGCGCGACGCGTGCCGGCCATCGTCGCGAGGGGTCGCAAGGGCGGCTCGACCGTGGCGGCCGCCATTATGAACGCGCTGCTCTACCAGATCACGCGCCCAGGCGGCCCGAAGTGACGGCCCCCGCATCCGCGCCGGCGCTGCGCATCTTCGCCGGCACCACCGAGGGCCGCCTCCTGTGCGAATGGGCGAGCGGGGCGGGAATCCCCGCCCGTGCCTACGCGGCAACCGAGTACGGAGGCGAGCTTTTGGGCGAGCTTCCGGGCATCGAGGTGCATGCGGGCAGGCTCGACGAGGCCGACATGGAGCGTGAGCTTTCCGGCGCGCGCATCGTCGTCGACGCCACGCACCCCTTCGCTACGCTCGCAAGCGGCAACATCCGGGTCGCTTCGCTCGCCGTGGGTGCACGATGCCTGCGCCTTGCGCGCCCGGTCGAGGTGCTGCCCAAAGGCGTCGTGTCGGTCGCGTCGATCGCCTGCGCGGCGCGCTTTCTCTCCGAGAACCCGGGTCGCGCGCTTCTCACGACGGGGAGCAAGGAGCTTGCTCCCTACACGCGCGTCGCCGATTTCGCGGAGCGCTTCTTCGTGCGTGTGCTCCCGCTGCCCGGTGCTATAACGAAGTGCATCGACGCGGGGTTTTCGCCGTCGCACGTCATCGGCATGCAGGGGCCCTTCACCCGCGAGCTCAACGAGGCGATGCTTCGGCAGGTGGGCGCCCAGTGGCTTGTGACCAAGGACTCGGGAACCGTAGGCGGCACGGCCGAGAAGATCGCCTCCGCGCGCGACGTGGGAGCGCGCTGTATCGTGGTCGCCCGTCCCGCCGAGGGAGGCGGGGCCCTTTCGCTTAGGGAAGTGGAAGACGCGCTCTTACGGGAGTTCGCGCGCTAGGCGCTCGCCGCGCATGCGTGCCCTCCCGCCTGCGAGGAGGAGCGCCCCGAGCAAGCTCGACCCGTACAAGCCTGTCATCCGCCAATCGCTCGAGGACGACGCACGGAACTGGCGCAAGCAGCCCTTCAATAAGTTGCGGTGAAATAGCGTCTGTTTTTGCTGCTAAATAGTATATTCAGTCCCTAATTCACCGCAACTTGTTGGTGGTGGCTTACTGGTAGCGTAGGCATTCCACCGGGTCGAGCTTTGCTGCACGGCGAGCGGGGTAGAAGCCAAAGATTACGCCGATGCCGACCGATACGGCAAACGCGATCAACACTGTTGTAATGGAGAAGCTTGGCGTGATCGTCCCGGTAGCTCCAAACTCGCTCATGATGCCCGAGCTTGCGGCAAAGAACGTGAGTCCCCATGCCAGCAGATAGCCAATCAGGACACCCAACAGTCCGCCGGTGACGCACAGCGCCGAGGACTCGGCCAAAAACTGCGCGGTGATATCGCGACGACTTGCGCCCAGGGCACGGCGAATGCCGATCTCACGGATGCGCTCAGTCACGTTGGTGAGCATCATATTCATAATGCCGATACCGCCGACAAGCAGCGAGATGCTGGCGACAGCGCCCATGATGAGCGAGAACGCGCCCATAAAGGAGTTGAGTGCATCGATGGCGCTTTTCATGGAGGTCGCCGATACACTGTCGTACTCATCATCTTCCGCGATGCCCTTCATCGCGCGCACCTTGGACTCGATGGTCTTACAAAGCTCGTCCATGTCTGTGCCCTCGGCGGCAAGAGCCGTCACGCTGGGGAATGAAGGATTTTCGTCGCCAAACAGGCCTGAGATGGTTTCGCGCGGCATATACAGCGTGAGCGAGCCCATGGAGTCGTTGCCGCCATCAATCACGCCTATAATCTGCACCTCGCCGTTGGCCACCTTGATGGTTTTCCCCAGCGCATCCTGTTCGTTGCCGTAAAGCTGATCGGCGCCGCCGCGGCTGATGAGCGCCACGCGCGAGCCCGATTGGGACTCGGCCTGGGAATAGGTGCGCCCCGCAACGAGCTTGCTGGCCCCCACGGCGTCGAGCATGTTGCTATCGACACCCTGTGCCATGACGGTATAGCTTTTATCGCCGGTCTTGTACTCGGTGTACGCGCTGTCGACAATTCCGATCTGCTCTATTTGCGGCACCAGTTTTTGAAGCTTCTGAACGTCAGAATCGGTGAGTTCTTGCGACGAATAGATTTGCACCATGCGTGCCGCATTGAGGCCCAGACTGTTGACCAGGCTGTTTTGGATGCCGCCGATGAGCGAAGTCATGGCGATAACCGAGGCAATGCCGATGACAATGCCCAGGATGGTGAGTAGACTGCGCCCCTTGTTGGCCTCGAGCGAGTGAAGGGCTTCCTGGATGAGATCGCGGACGCTCATGCCATCTCTCCTTTCGGCGGGTTGGCGGAGGCGGAAATCATGGGCAGGCTATCTACGGCGCTGCGCAGGGTCCGCGGTGCATGTGGAATATACGCGCCGTCGTGAATGCGACCGTCGCGGATGGTCACGGCACGGTCGGCCTCGGCGGCGATGCCGGGGTCGTGTGTGATAAGCACGATGGTTTTGCCGCGCTTCTGGAGCTTATGGAAGGTCTCCATCACAAGCGCTCCGGTAGCGGAGTCCAGGTTTCCCGTCGGCTCGTCAGCCAGAATGATGGGCGGATCATTGACGAGGGCGCGCGCGATTGCGACGCGCTGCATCTGGCCGCCCGAGAGCTCGGATATGCGGTGGTCCCAGTGGTCGACGGGCAGCGTGACAGCCTGCAGCGCGTGCACGGCGCGCATCTCGCGCTGGCTACGGGGCACATTGGTGTAGGCCAGCGGCAGCATCACGTTTTCGATAACCGACAGGCGCGGCAGCAGGTTGAAGCTCTGAAAGACAAAGCCAATGCTCAGGGCGCGGACTTCGGTGAGCTCGTCATCATCGAGCTCGGCCACGTTGAGCCCTTGCAGGTAGTAGTCGCCCGCCGTCGGCTTATCCAGGCAGCCTAGGATGTTCATGAGGGTTGATTTGCCCGAGCCCGAGGGGCCAGTAATGGCGACGAACTCGCCGGGATCTACCGCCAGTCTCACGTTATGCAGGATGTGGGCGCAACCTGCCTCGCTTTCAAAGATGCGGTGCACGTTGCGGATGTCGATAACGGGACGCATTACATGCCCTCGTCGTCAGACATGCTGCCCGAATCCGTGCTGTAGCCGCCGTCAGCCGTTGCGTCCGCTCCGGTGTCCATGACGAGGGTGTCGCCATCGCGCAGCTTGGTAATCGGCACGTTAGGGTTGATCTCGTTGCCCTGGTCGTCGCGCTTGACCTGTGTCTTGCCGACTACGGCTTCGTTGTCGTTTTGCGTCACGACGGTCACTTTCACGCGGCGGGTCTGTTTGCCCTCGTCATCGGTTGCCACGTTGACGTAATAGTGTTCGCCGTCTTCGGTCATGAGCGCCATCGTCGGCACCATCACCACGTCGTCGAGCTGCTCGGTCACCACCGAGACCTCGGCCGTCATGCCCGGCTTCAGGCGCGCGTCGGGCGCCTCGATGAGGATGTCGACGTTAAAGGTTACGCTGCCGCCGCCACCGTTGGCGGCGTCGGAGTTTGCCACCGACGCGATAGCCGTGACGGTGCCCTGGCTCACGATATCGGGAAACGCGGGATACGTGACGTTGGCGCTCTGCCCAACGGCGATCTTGGCGATGTCCTTTTCGCCCACCTGCACGGTCACCTTCATCTTGGACAGGTCGGCGATCTGCATGCACTGCTTGCCGCCGCTCGTATCGCTTTCGCCCATGATCATGCCGCCTGTAACCGTGGCGCCCACTTTGGCATTGAGCTCCACGATGCTACCCGAGCTCGGGGCCGTGACCGTGCGACTGGAGGCCTTGGCGTTCGCCTGGTCGAGGTTTGCCTGGGCTGATGCGAGGCTGCGCTGCGCGGCCGATACGGCGTTCGTGTCCGCTGATGCGTCGGAGACGCCAGCCGCTGCGGAAGCTCCATCGACGTCCGTCGTTGGGGTGGCCTGAGCGGCAGCTGCGGCTTTCTTCGCATTAGCGAGGTCTTCTTGAGCGGCAGCAACTGCACGCTGTGCCTCGGCAACGTTGCGATCGAGCTCGTCGTTTTTAATGGTCATAAGCACGTCGCCCTCGTTGACGGATTGGCCCGCCTGCACGTTGATCGAATCGACCGTGCCGTCGACAGAAGGGGAGACCACTGAGGACGAAATTGGTTTGAGCTGGCCTTTCGCCTCGACCGTTGTGGTAAACGTGCCCTCGGTCACCATGTCGGTCACAGGCCCGCTAGTGCCCTGTGGCTGCGCATTGATAACCAGGGTCACGACAACGGCGATGAGCACAATGGCAGCCACGACGCCGGCCGCAATGCCGCGTCGGATGAGCTTTTTGCGTCGACGTTCGGCACGTTTTGCCTTGAGCTTGGCATATGCCTCTTCATCGGAAATCTCGGTCGCATCGTTCGCGCGTCCGCTCTGCTTATTGGCATGTACGCTTGTAATCAGAGGAATCGTTTCGGTGACATCTTCGGGCGTGTGCTCGGTATCATCCGGGCCCGGGGTGGTCGTGGGGGCATTCGGCATAGCGTCTCCTTTATAGAAAGAACCTCGATAATTATATGCGCCCGCCGGTTGGGGCGGGCGCATAGGATGGTTTCTTTCGGAACTGTTAGATTGGTCGCAGCGGTTCCACGTTGTAGGAATGCGCGCGTTGCACTACGAGTGGACAACCACGCACAGGCCGACTTTGATGCAGTCGTGAAGTGCCTTGGCGTCTGCCAGGCGCAGGTTGATGCAACCGTGGCTACCGCACCACTTGTACGACTCGGCATTATCGAAGCTCTTGTCGTTTTGCCAGGTGGCATCGTGGAAGCCGATCATGTTGCCCTCGAACGGCATCCAGTAGCTCACCGGGCTCTCGTATTTGGGCTTACCGGTCTCGGGGTCCTTGGCTCCGATCAGGGTGCTGCCGCCGTCGTTGCTGTTGATCTGCCACACGCCCTCGGGGGTGGCGTCTTCGCCCGGTTTGCCGGAAATAAAGTTGGCCTCCCACACGATATTGCCGCTCTCGTCATAGTAGCGCGCGTGCTGCTCGGACAGGTCGACGTCGATATACGCCTTCCAGTCGGGCTCTCCCTTTGCGGTAAAGGTGTCTGCCTTCTGGGAGTACTTGATCTCGATCTCGCCGGTCTGCTTGTTGTTAATGGCGTCCTCGACCTGCTTGGCGAGCGAGCTGCTGTCGATGGACCAACCAAAGTCGCCGCCTTCGACGGCGCACTGCTTGCCATCGGCGCGCGTCCACCAACGAGTGGAGCCCACGGTATTAAAGCCGTTGGCGAGCTCGGCTGCCCAGCTACTGATCTGCGACGTATCGAGCGTGGGGTTGGCCGGATCGGCAAAGCTGATCCACTGCAACACAGAGCTGCCATCAACCTTGCCAGCGTCCTCGCCGTTGAGCTTGAGGGTCACGTTGACGCCCAGGAAGTTGTTGGCGGCATCACATGCAGCCTGAATCTGATCATCGGTCAGCGTTCCATTGAGCGGCTCATAGGCATCGTTGCCGAGCTTGGAAAGATCTACGGTCTCGGCCAGCGAGGCAAGCTCGAGCTCGGCGTACTTAATGACGTGCTCGCGGTTGAGTTTTTCGTTGGATCGCGCCTTCTCGACGGTAAACTTGCCGGCCTGCTCGTCATAGGAGCTATTGGCCTCGAACGTGCCCGAACGGCCCTCGTTAAACTCGTCGATGGCGGCGCCCAGGTCCTTCTCAAACTGCTTTTGGTCAAAGGTGTCGGAGAGCATGGACAGGTCGACGTCCTGATCAAGATTGATTTCGTTGGAGGTAGCGGTTGTTTTGGCCTTGCCGCTTAAGGATTCCACAAGGCGGACCGGCCATACAAAGGCTTCGTTGTGGCTGATGATTTCTTTTGCGGCAGCTTCGCCGTCGACGATGGGTTCATCGGACTCGGGCTGATAGGTCCAGCTAAAGTCATCGCCTGTCACGGTGAGCTTATAGTGCTTCCATGCCGAGTTGACCTTGGTGGCGGCAGACGAAGCGTTAGAGAACGAGACATCGACGCCGGCGATGGTGGTGTTGGGGTAGGCTACCTGCGAAAATGCTACGACGCCTACGATATAGACAATGACGATTAGACCCAGGACGACAAAGAGCGTCGTCTTTTTGCCCGACTTATTGTTGCCGGCGGACTTGCGCGCGGGGCCATGATCGCCTCGAACGTGCGTGGGGGGCTGCTTGGGCGCATTGCCGTTTGCCTGGCGCTGCTGACGTTGTTGACGCTGCTGTCGCTGTTGGTTCGGGCGTTGGGAAGCGTTTGCTGCACTACGCTGCTGACCGTGGCTCGGCGCGATAGGACGCGGCGACTGAACGCCGCCGGTGTGCCTGCTCGGCTGCTGCGGATCGGGAATCAGTTGAGTTCGATCGTTTTGCGACATCGTATGCATATCCTTCGATTTTCGCCTTGCGGTTCATCGTGTTTTTACTGGGCTTGCATTATAGCGATTGCCCTGCTGTTTGTGGTACGGAAACGGTGGCATTCGAAAGAGCTGGGACAAATGTCCCACCTTTGAGTCGTTCTTAGTCGCTATCCGCACACACCGCATTTTGCACAGGCCGAAAGTGCGGCCGGAGCCTGCGCGATGCCGCCCTTTGCCGTCTCGCGCAGCGTGGCCGGCAACGCGTGGCCCACCGAGAGCATGACATGTGCCATCTGGTCAAACGGCACCAAGCTCTTAATGCCTGCGAGGGCGAGTTGTGCCGAGCTAAAGGCCGCTGCCACGCCGATGGCGTTGCGGTTTTGGCAGGGCACCTCCACGAGGCCACCGACGGGGTCACAAACGAGGCCCAGCAGGTTACTCAGCGCGATGGAACTGGCGTCGAGCGCCTGCTCGGGCGTGCCGCCGAGCATCTGCACCAGCGCGGCGGCTGCCATGGCGGCGGCGCTTCCGACCTCGGCTTGGCAACCGCCCTCGGCGCCGGCAACGCAGGCGCTTGTGGTGAGGTTGAGGCCGATGGCGGCTGCGCAGTAGAGCGCGTCCATGACTTGCTCGTCGTCGAGCTGCAGGCGATCGGCAAGCGCCAGCACGCAGCCGGGCACAACACCCGCGGATCCTGCCGTCGGAGCTGCGACGATCACACCCATCGTGGCGGAGCGCTCGAGCACGGCCATCGCGCGGGCCACGGCGTCGGTCTGGACGACGCCCATCAGGCTTGCACTCAAATCGTTGCGGCTGGTGGCATCGACGAGTTTGGCCTCGCCGCCGATTAGCCCACCGAGCGAGCGCTGCGGATTGGCGAGGGGGGCCGTGGTCTCCTCGCGCATGACGTCGAGCACGCGGCGCATGGCGGCGACAGCGTGGGCCTCGCCTGTCAGACGCGCCTCGCGAACGGCCATGACGGCGCCGATGCTGAGCCCCAGTTCCTCGCACGCATCGAGCAGCTGCTCGCCGTCGTCGAAGATCTCCTTGGCCGAGACGCCGGGGGAGAGCGACGAGGCAGAACCGGGGAGCTCGATAAAGGTCGCGTAATCGACATTGTCGAGCTTACGTAACATGGGGACGACGGTGTCGTCGGGCGCGCCGTCGGTCTCAAAGACGGAGTAGGCCTGGCCGCCCACTTCGGTGCGGTAGGTGCGGCAGAAGGCGATGTTCACGTGGGCGTAGGCGAGCAGGTTGGTGAGCGCGGCGAGTACACCGGGGACGTCCTTGTGCGCCACGAAGAGCGTGGAATACATGCCCGAGATGTCGACGCCGACGCCGTTAATGCGGCTGATGCGCATCTTGCCGCCGCCCAGGCTCTCGCCGCGGACCTGTGCCGTGGCGCCCGTGTCGTCGACCATTTCGATGTCGACGGTGTTGGGGTGGATGGAGGCGTCGTCGCCCTTGATGTCAAAGTGATATTCGAGGCCCTGCTCGCTTGCAAGGTCGAAGGCCTGCTTGATGTTTTCGTCATCGGTGTCGAGGCCCAGGATGCCCGCGACGAGCGCGCGGTCGGTGCCGTGGCCGCGGTAAGTGTGGGCGAAGGAGTTCCACAGGCCAAAGGTGACTTTGGCGATGCGGCCTTCCAGCAGGCTGGCGGCCACCTGGGCGCACCGCAAGGCGCCGGCGGTGTGCGATGAGCTGGGGCCGACCATGACGGGGCCCAAGATCTCGAATGCCGAGGTCGTAGCTAGTGTTTGCGGCTTGCCTGCCATATGCGCTCCTGTTCTATCCCATCGTCCCGAGGGGCGGGGCATAAGGTCGCCTGCTCGGACAGTCCTGCTCGCACGGAGAGCATATTAAGTGGCCTCCGGCTCGTGCGGAACTCGCGATCGACCAAATACTAAAGCCCTCGGAACTTAGGATACATGGTTGGAGTCGCTCTGCTGCAAAATTTATCGGCCTGTGTCCTATTCCATGTCCCAGGTCGGCTCATCTTCACCACCGTTTAAATAAAAAAGAAGTACCGGTTGGAGCCGGTACTTCTTTTGGTGCGTTGTTATTTGACTGTAGCTTTTCTCGTTGGCTTACAGGCCGCAGGCTGCTTTGAGTTCTTTGACTCGATCGGTTTTCTCCCAGGTGAAGTCGGGGTCTTCGCGGCCAAAGTGACCGTAGGCTGCCGTCTTCTCGTAGATGGGGCGACGCAGGTCCAGGTCGCGGATGATGGCGCCCGGGCGCAGGTCGAAGGTCTTCTCCACGGCCTCGACGATCTTGTCCTCTGCAACATGCGCGGTGCCAAAGGTGTCGACCATGATCGAAAGCGGCTTGGACACGCCGATGGCGTAGGCCAGCTCGACTTCGCAGCGGTCGGCAAGACCGGCGGCCACCACGTTCTTGGCGACCCATCGCGCGGCGTATGCGGCGGAGCGGTCGACCTTGGTGCAGTCCTTGCCGCTAAAGGCGCCGCCACCGTGACGGCCGTAACCGCCATAGGTGTCGACGATGATCTTGCGGCCGGTCAGGCCCGTGTCACCCATGGGGCCGCCCACGACAAAGCGGCCGGTGGGGTTCACATAGATGTCGGCGCCGTCCCACGGCATGTTCTCGGCAGCCATGACGGGAGCGATGACATGCTCGATGAGGTCGTCCTTGATCTTGCCCATGTCCTCGATCTCGGCTGCGTGCTGAGTGGAGATGACGATGGTCGTGACCTCGACGGGCTTGCCGTCCTCATAGCGCACGGTGACCTGGGTCTTGCCGTCGGGGCGCAGGTAGGGCAGGGTGCCGTCGTGGCGCACGGCGGCCAGGCGCTCGGCCAGGCGGCTTGCCAGGTAGTGCGGCATGGGCATGAGGGTCTTGGTCTCGTTGGAGGCGTAGCCGAACATCATGCCCTGGTCGCCGGCGCCGATGAGGTCGATCGGGTCGGTGGTGGCGCCGGTCTGGGTCTCAAACGACTCGTCGACGCCCTGGGCGATATCGGGGGACTGCTCGTGGATGAGGCTCATGACGCCGCAGGTATCGCAGTCAAAGCCAAACTTGGCGCGGTTGTAGCCAATGCGGCGGATAACGCCACGGGCAATTTCCTGCACGTCAACGTAGGCCTGGGTGCGGATCTCGCCGGCGACGATGACGGTGCCGGTGGTCACGAGGGTCTCGCAGGCGCAGCGAACGTTTTCCACGTTGGCTGGCACGCCGTTGGGCGCAATATAGCCCTGCTCCTGCAGCTCTATTTCTTTAGCGAGGATTGCGTCGAGGACGGCATCGCTGATCTGGTCGGCGATCTTATCGGGATGGCCTTCGGTCACTGATTCCGACGTAAACACAAAGGACCCGTGTTGGGGTGGGATGGAACGAAGTTCTTCTGACATGATTGTCCTTTCAAAAACGCGTCCCGGCGACCGTTACCATTCCGCCGGGCTCTGTATGCAAGGGCACATCATAGCGCGTAAATCCAACATTCACACCCTTTCCGCACCTACTCATTGGGGACAGACTTAAATGACCAGCCGGGACGTTCCTTTTCTGCCGGGGTAGCTAATTTGGGACGGGGCTTTTTTAGCTACCCAATCCGGAGTCATCGGAGCTTGAGACCAACCTCGACATAGGGTAGCTAAAAAAGCCCCGTCCCAAATTAGCTACCCCCGACTGGTCATTTAAGTCTGTCCCCAATGAGTAGGTCGGTGCCCTTTGTGCGGAGGTTGCTTTGATGCTTTATACTGGTGCGGTTAGACATCCATCCTGCAATCGAGGAGATATCCATGGCATCAGACGTTCGCGTCCGCTTTGCACCCTCACCGACGGGCAAGCTGCACATCGGCGGCGCCCGCACCGCTATCTATAACTGGGCTTTCGCCCGTGCTAACGGCGGCACGTTCATCCTGCGCATCGACGACACCGACCCCACCCGCTCCACCGACGAGAACACGCAGATCATCCTGCGCGCCATGCGTTGGCTGGGCCTGGACTGGGACGAGGGTCCCGAGGTGGGCGGCGATTTTGGCCCCTACGCCCAGACCGAGCGCCTGGACCTGTACAAGCAGGCCGCCCAGAAGCTTTGGGACGAGGGCAAGGCCTATCCCTGCTTCTGCACCAAGGA
>DBFRXD010000102.1:0-3292 GCA_048502435.1 Collinsella aerofaciens | reverse complement strand
GGTGGCGCGGGCACGCTCGGCAGTCAGTTCTGCCAGGCGCTCCTCGTCTACCAGGGTGAGGCCCTTGGTCGGGCACGCCTCGGCACACGCCGGACCGCCGGGACGGTCCACGCACAGGTCGCACTTGAGCACGAAGCTCTTGGTCTGCGAACCCACGCGAACGTCGCCCATCAAGACCGGAACCTGCGTGGTCGCCACGCTCACGGCGCCAAAGGGGCATGCCATGACGCAGCTCTTGCAGCCGATGCAGTTGTCCTCGTTGACGCCGATGCGATGGTTCTTTGGATCAAAGAACAAGGCGCCCGTAGGACAGGCCTTCGCGCACGGGGCATCCTCGCAGTGATGGCAAGCCACCGGTGCGGAGATCTCGTACGTACGCGTCACGCGCAGGCGCGGCGCGGCGATGTTACCGGGGATGTCGTGCGCCTCGATACACGCCGCCATGCAGGTTTGACACCCAATGCAGCGCGAAGAATCGGCTACGACTCGCTTATTACCCATGTTGTTCACTCCCTCCTGAATCCCATGCCGGAGAGATCCTGTCGACGTTGCCCCGGACCGCCCGTGGTCCGGCATCGACGTATCGAGCGCATGCGGCGAAACATGCACTCGGTAGAGTTTCTCCAACGATATACAGGTTAAATATACGCAGTTGCAGGGGGCAAACTTGAGCATACGACCTGCAATACGGGTGTATTGCAGGGGTTTTGGCAGGTTGGGATTATTCTCTATAAGCTATAAAGGTGAGTGTATTACATGCGTACATCCTGGGGAGATTTCACACTCGTTTATAAAGGATGTAATACGTTTGATATATATTTCGCGCTCATTAACTTGAGTGCAATAAAGCAGTGGCTATAAGATTGGTTATTATTAGCGAATGCTGTATTTGACCATTCATATTGCACGCTCATTAAGGGGGCCAGTGATGTCATCGACGCAAAAACGAGCCATCCTGCAGGTGCGCATTCGCGAAGAGGACAAACAGCATGCCGAGCGCCTCTACGACGCCATGGGCACATCGCTTGCCGAGGCCGTTCGCCTTTTTGTCGCGCAGAGCATTTTGATGCGCAAGCTTCCCTTTCAGCCGGTCGCCGTGCGCTCAAAGGACGGCACCGCCGCCTATGGATCGCTCAAAGCATATGGGGACCCCAATCGCCGCTCCGAGGAGCGCAATGCCTGGATTGAGTACCTTGCTACAGAATGCGACGATTCGATTTTGGGTCCCGAGGAAGTAGATATCCATGAGTAGCACCATTATCGACGAGACCGTCATCCTGCGCTACCTGCTTAATGACGACGAAGTTCTATCACCGCGCGCCGCCAAGGTCATCGCCACGCGCACCGCTCGCGTCTACCCCGAAATCATCACGCGTGTCGTGGTCACGCTGCGCGACGTCTATAAGGTTCCCCGCGTTGAGATTGCTACAGCCATGAGAAGGCTGCTCGATGACGTCATGGTCGACGAGCCCACCATTGTCGCCCTTGCCATCAAACTCTTTGGCAAAACCCATATGGACTTTACCGACTGCCTCCTCGCAGCCCGAACCGCCATCTACAACGATGATGTCGTGAGCTTTGGCAAGCCCATCATCCAAGGCATGATCGATTACCGCCGCAAGCGCCAAACCGCTGCCGAAACCCGCAGTCGCAGCACCGACGCCACCATCGACAAGCTCCGCCACCGCCCCCGCAGCTAACCCCATCCCCTCCTAAGTTGCGGTGAAATACGGACTGTTTTTGCTGGTCAAACCGCAAAACAGTCCGTATTTCACCGCAACTTATTGAAGGTGGACCGCGAACGATTTCTCTATCGGGATTCGGCGTAGGGTTTTGTTGTCGGAATGCCGTAACCGCGCATCATGGCACCGAACGATTCTACGTCGTAGGTGTCCGAGAGTTTGAAATGAATGATGTTGTGGCCCATGACGCGAAGGTTCGCGTCGCGCATGAGGGCCGCTCGATACGTTTTTGCCGCCGCCCGCTCTGGATCATTTTGAGCCTCGTCTTCAAACTTGCCCAGCCCATGCAGCTCTGCCAGCGTCCATGAGCCGTCTGGCATCTGCCAGCCATAATCTGCTAGATAATAGCCAGCGTTTCCCGGCCGCGTTATCTCAACTTGAAGCTCGGGCGCGGCAACCCCAGCGAGAATCATCGCTGCTCTCGCCTCAGACTCACCGCCATTGTCTGACCTGCCATCCATATAATCAAAAACGTCAAAAGCACGCGCGATGCCATGCAGCCCTCGACAATTTGCCTGCGCATATGCTCGCAGCTCTTCGCGTTCGACATCGTACTCACGGGCCAAGCCATCCACATAACCCAGCGCATAGCGAAAGGCGCTCGATCGCGCGATATCAACAACCGTTCGACACGGATCCGTCAGTGTAAACAGACCAAGCCGCCACACTTCGCCCGGGCGCCAGCGCTTGTATTCAACGAACTCATACGTATCACGCCTTGTAGACCGTGGCAGCAGCACTTGCACTTTATCCAGAAGCGTATACGCCGAGCCGATGCCGTAGAGCAGCGCTGCTGTCGCTCCGCAGAACACAGCATCCGGTTCAACGACCGCAATAGCGGATGCCAGCTGAAAGATACGATCTTCAACCCCAAGATTATTCCAATAGACCGGATCCGCATGCACGTGGTTGTAAAGACGAAGCATGAGCTCTTCCTGCATAAGCTCACGCGCGCGGCGTTCATCCCAAGGATCAATTGTTATAAGCAGCTGTCCATCTTGATGAATTCCAACGGCCGAGAATAGCATCCCTGCATATGACTGCGGAAAATGTTTGCCTTTATCGAGCATGGCCAACCCCATAACCATCACGGCGGAGAGAATACCATTACGCTATCGCATGCTTCCGTTCGCAGGCCTTGCCAAAAGCTGACCAAAAGCTTGACGCCGCAGGTCAGAGCTTCAAAAAATATTTCCACTCTCGGTAGACGGTCGCTACGACCCTCCCAACGGCATCAAAATCCAACCTTACAAATAGTTGCGGTGAAATACGGACTACATGGGCCATAAAAACCGAAAAACAGTCCGTATTTCACCGCAACTTAGGAGGGGCGTGGGGCGGCATCGACTCCCGTCACCCCGTACATCTACGAAAATGGCTCTGGTCCCAAAAGGAATCAGAGCCATTCTTCTATCTTATGGAGCGGGCGACGGGAATCGAACCCGCGTCATCAGCTTGGAAGGCTGGGGTTCTACCATTGAACTACGCCCGCAAGATATGGTCGGGACGACAGGATTTGAACCTGCGACATCCTGCTCCCAAAGCAGGCG
>DBFRXD010000101.1:0-19872 GCA_048502435.1 Collinsella aerofaciens | reverse complement strand
CATACCGGCAGAGACCTGAAGAATATCAAGATGATCCTGAATCAACTCGCCGATGCGGATTCCTTCTTCAATGTCGATTCCGCCCTCCTCAAACTCGGTGCCGGAAATGCGAACCTCGATGAGCAGCTTTTTGCCCACTTTGGCACGGATCGCGTCGAGGATCTCGATGAGGTAGCGGCAGCGGTTCTCCGTGGAGCCGCCGTACTCGTCGGTGCGCTTGTTGTAGAGCGGAGTCAAAAAGCCGCCGAGCATACCGTGGGCGTGCGCCGCATGGACCTCGACGCCATCGACGCCAGCCTTCTGCATACGCACGGCAGCGTCGCCAAACTGATGCGTGAGCTCATGAATCTCGTCGACCGTGATGGGGCGCGGTGCCTCGCGGGCGTAAGACGGACCCACAAAGGACGGAGCGATCAGGCGCGGCGTGCCCGGAATGTTAAAGGCCATGTAGGCGGGGTGGAAGAGCTGCGGCATGATCTTGCAGCCATACTCGTGGACGGCCGCGGCGAGCTTTTCCCAGCCGGGGATAAACGTGTCGTCGTAGCAGCACATATCACCCGGCAGATAGGTATAGGTAGGCTCGACCGTCACGACCTCGGTGATGATGAGGCCCACGCCGCCCTTGGCGCGGGCACGGTAATGATCGACCAAGTCATCGGTCACATAGCCATGATCGGCCAGGTTGGTAGATACCGGCGGCATAAAGACGCGGTTCTTGACCTCGGTCGTACCGACCTTGATCGGGCTAAAGAGCATCGGATAGGCAGAGGACTCCATACAGGGTTCCTTTCGTTTGAGCCGCTCGGCGGCAGTTGCTAACGTACTTATCGTATCAGCAACCGCGCAGCACCCGACCGCACGCGCTTCCCCAACTTCTGCTCGACCCATAAAAAGTTGCGGTGGAATACGGAGTAGATGAGGCCTTTGACAGCCAAAACAGTCCGTATTTCACCGCAACTGATGGGCGGGGTGGAATTGAGGGCTCAGATAGTCAGTCATGCCCTCATCCGCCACTCCCTCACCTACAGCGCGCCGTCCAGCATAAGGTTCACCTTGAGCACGTTGACCGTGGGCTCGCCGAAGACGCCCAGGAATCGGCCCTTGGTGCACTGGGCGATGATCTCGCGCACCTCGCCTTCGCTCTTGCCCGTGGCCTTCGCCAGGCGCGGGACCTGGTACTCGGCGGCATCGGGAGAGATCTCGGGGTCGAGGCCTGAGCCAGAACACGTCACCAGGTCGACGGGCACGGCATCCATGCCGGCGTCGGGGTTGGAGGCGCGAATCTTCTCGACGCGCGCGTCCACAAGCTGCCGGTACTCCTCACTCGCCGGGGACAGGTTGGACGGGGCACCATACGCCATGAGCTCGCCGTCTTCGCCTTCGACAATTGACACGTTCTGGATACGACCCCACATATGGGCTTCGTCATCGAAGTTCTGGCCGATGAGCTCGGAACCCACAACCTTGCCGTCAACCGTAATGAGCGATCCGTTCGCCTGGTACGGGAACGCAACCTGGGCGATGCCGGTCACGACGAGCGTATAGCCCAGGCCGCAGACAACGGTAAACAGCGCGAACACGCCCAGTGCGCGCGATGCAACACCTTTGAACATACAAACCTCCACTTACATAATGCCGCAGAACGCGAGCAGCATGTCGATGAGCTTGATGAATACGAACGGGGCAACGATGCCGCCCAGACCCCACACGAGCAGGTTGTGGGTCAGCAGCTGTCCGGACGGGACCTCGCGGTACTTAACGCCCTTCAGCGCGGCCGGGATCAGCGCGACGATAACGAGCGCGTTATAGATGATGGCCGAAAGAACCGCGGACAGCGGGCTTGCCAGACCGAGGATGTTGAGGGCGTCCAACCCGGGGTAGATCGGCGAGAACAGGGCCGGGATGATAGCGAAGTACTTCGCCATGTCGTTGGCCACCGAGAAGGTCGTGAGCGAACCGCGGGTCATGAGCAGCTGCTTGCCGATACGCACGACCTCGATGAGCTTGGTGGGGCTGGAGTCGAGGTCGACCATGTTGCCGGCCTCCTTGGCAGCCTGGGTGCCCGTGTTCATGGCCACGGCGACATCGGCCTGGGCCAGAGCGGGCGCGTCGTTGGTGCCGTCGCCGGTCATGGCGATCAGGTGCCCCTCACGCTGGAACTCGCGGATCTTCTCGAGCTTGCCTTCAGGGGTGGCCTCGGCCAGGAAGTCGTCAACGCCGGCCTCGGCGGCGATTGCCGCAGCGGTGAGCGGGTTGTCGCCCGTCACCATGATGGTCTTGATGCCCATCTTGCGCAGGTCGGCGAACTTCTCCTTAACGCCGGACTTGATGATGTCCTTGAGGTACACAACGCCCAGCACGCGGCAGTTCTTGGTCACGACCAGCGGGGTGCCGCCGGCCTTGGCGATGCGCTCGACGGCCTCGTCGCACTCCTTTGAGAACACGCCGCCGGCTGCCTCCACATAGGTGCGCACGGAATCGGCAGCGCCCTTGCGGATCTCATTGCCCTCGTAGTTCACGCCGGACATGCGGGTCGCCGCGGTGAAGGGGATGAACTCCATACCCTTATCCTCGAGTGTGCGGCCGCGCAGACCGAACTGCTCCTTGGCGAGCACGACGATGGAACGGCCTTCGGGGGTCTCGTCGGCCAGCGAGGAAAGCTGGGCGGCATCGGCCAGCTCCGCGGGATCGATGCCGTCGACCGGAATGAACTCGGCGGCTTGGCGGTTACCCAGGGTGATGGTGCCGGTCTTGTCGAGCATGAGGATGTCGACGTCGCCGGCGGCCTCGATGGCGCGGCCGGACATGGCCAGCACGTTGGCCTCGTTCAGACGGCTCATACCGGCGATGCCAATGGCGGACAGAAGGGCGCCGATGGTAGTGGGAGCCAGACACACGAGCAGCGCCACGAGCGTGGTCACGGCCGTGGGGTTGACCATGTCGTTAAGACCAACCGAGAAGTAGGAGTAACAATACAGGGCCAGCGTGACCAGGATAAAGACGATAGAGAGGGCCACCAGGAAGATCTCCAGAGCGATCTCGTTAGGGGTCTTCTTGCGCGCGGCACCCTCGACCATCGCAATCATCTTGTCCAGGAAGCTTTGGCCGGGCTCACTGGAGATCTTGACGATGATCCAGTCGGACAGCACCGTGGTACCGCCGGTAACGGCAGAGCGGTCGCCGCCAGCCTCGCGGACCACGGGGGCGGACTCGCCGGTGATGGCGGACTCGTCAACGGAGGCAGCGCCCTCGATGACGTCACCATCGCCGGGAATCTGCTCGCCGGCGCGTACGATCACCAGGTCGCCGCGCGTAAGCTCGGTGCCGGGAACGACGGTGAAGTGTTCCTTGTCCTTAACGGACTCGATGCGATGGGCCTCGACATCCTTCTTGGCCGCACGCAGGGAATCGGCCTGAGCCTTACCGCGGCCCTCGGCAAGCGCCTCGGCGAAGTTCGAGAACAGGTCGGTGAGCCACAGGATGACCGCGATGGCGACCACATAGTAGGTGGGCACACCCGCGTCCTGCACACCGAAGATGGAAGCGACGGCCAGGACGGAGGTCATGACGGCGGAAAGCCACACCAGGAACATGACCGGGTTTTGAATCTGGACGCGAGGATCCAGTTTGGCAAACGAGTCGCGGACCGCGCGGCCCATCATGTCTTTTTGCATAGCCATAAATCTGCGCCCTCCTTTACGCAATCATCTGGAAGAACTCGGCAACGGGGCCAAGCGCCAGGGCCGGGAAGAAGCTCAGGGCACCGATCAGCAGAACGATGAACACGAGCAGGAATACGAACATGCCGTTGGTGGTAGACAGGGTACCGGCGCTCTCGGCGACCTTGCCCTTCTTGGCCAGCGAGCCGGCGATAGCCAGCGTACCGATGATGGGCATGAAGCGAGCGAACAGCATCTCGAGGCCGAGCATGACGTTGATCCAGGGAATGTTGCAGTTCATGCCTGCAAACGCCGAGCCGTTGTTGCCGCCGCATGAGGTGAAGGCATACAGCGCCTCGGAGAAGCCGTGCGCGCCACCATTGTTGAGCTGGTCGGCAAGACCGGGCACCATGCAGGCGATGGCCGAGCACACCAGAATGGCAAACGGAGTTGCCAAGCACAGGACAACTGCCCAGCGCATCTCGCCCGGCTCGATCTTCTTGCCCAGGAACTCAGGCGTGCGTCCGACCATGAGGCCGGCGATGAACACTGTGAGGATGGCGAAGCCGATCATGCCGTACAGGCCGCAGCCCACGCCGCCGAAGACGACCTCGCCCAGAGCAATCTGGAGCATCTGGACAAAACCGCCCAGCGGGGTGTAGGAGTCGTGCATGGAGTTAACCGAGCCGTTGGAAGCAGCCGTCGTGAAAGCGGACCAGGTAGAAGAGGAGGCGATACCGAAACGGCTCTCCTTGCCCTCCACGTTGCCGCCGGCCTGGCCGTCGGTCATCTCGATATTGACCGCTCCGCCATCGGCCAGCTGCGGGGTGCCCGCATGCTCGTTGACGGCGATGATGCCGGTGAAGATCACCAGCAGGATGAACATGGCGGCAAAGATGGCCTTGCCCTGCTTGGTGTTCTTGACGCCGATACCGAAGGCGAAGCAACAGGCGGCCGGGATCAGCAGCAGGCTGGTCATCTCGATGATGTTGGTGAAGGCACTGGGGTTCTCATACGGATGGGCGGAGTTCACGCCGAAGAAGCCGCCGCCGTTGGTGCCGGACTGCTTGATGGCGACCTGAGGAGCCGCGGGACCCTGGGGCAGGAACTGCTCGGTGACCACGCGCGCGCCCTCGACAACCTTGCCGTCGACCTTGACCGTGTCGCCCTCAATCTGGGCGCCGTCGATGACGCTCCAGCCGCCGTCTGCATTAGGCTGAACAGCGACGGGTTCTACGAGCTCAGCCTTCTGAGCCGGCTGGAAGTTGGAGATGACGCCACCGGCAGCCAGGCAGATGCCGAACACGAGGTTCAGCGGGATGAGCACATACAGGACGGTGCGGGTGAGGTCGACCCAGAAGGAACCCAGACCCTGCTCCTTGACCTGACGGAAGCCGCGGATCAGCGCGAACATGACCGCGATACCGGTGCCAGCGGAAACGAAGTTCTGCACAGTGAGACCCATGAACTGCACAAGGTAGGACAGGGTGGTCTCACCGGAGTAGGACTGCCAGTTGGTGTTGGTTATGAAGGAAGCAGCCGTATTGAACGACAGGTCCCATGACACACCCGGCAGGTGCTGGGGATTGCCTGGCAAGAAGGACTGAAGCGCCTGGAGTGCCACAAGAGTCACGAGGCCGATCCCCGAAAAGACCAGCACGCTCGCCAGATAGCGCCTACACCCCATCTGTTCTGCCGCGTCGATGCGAAGCAGACGATAGACGCCACGCTCCACAGGAGCAATCACAGGCGACAGGAACGTATGCTCACCATCCATGATATGGGCCATGAACCGACCGAGCGGAACGGCCAGGACGACGAGTACGGCAAAGTACAAGATGTACTGAATCGCAGCGTCCATAGTTTACGAATCACTCCTCATCAGAATGTAGATGTAATAGATAAGAAGTCCAATGCAGACGACTCCGATGATGGGAATGAGGATGTCCATTTACCGCCCCTTTCACACGCGGTCCGATGTCTCGGACGCCTGCCCTCGCAAGCGTCTGGGGACAGTAAACGCTTCTAGGGATTAAAGAGGCGTGAGGGCCGGGGCTCACATCCTTAAGATGCCGTAAAGATGCAGGTAGAAAGCACTATTGCAGCTGCAGTGCGCCTATACTCGACCTCGCGAGCATACAGTGGTGTCTTCACCGCGTATGCACGCATGGACAACGCTTCAGAAAGGCTACGCTATGCAGCGCGACGCATCGGACACTCGCGTCAATCCAGACCTCATCCTCAAGGCAATTGAGAAAGACGAGGTCGCCGATGACACTCGAACCAGCCGGGGACACCTCAAAATTTTCTTTGGCTACGCTGCTGGCACAGGCAAAACCTATGCGATGCTTCAAGCCGCCCACGCCGCCAAGCGGCGAGGTGTCGACGTCGTCGCGGGATACATCGAGCCGCACGAACGTCCGGCAACTGCCCATCTTGCACAAGGGCTTGAGAACGTGCCCTGTAAACTCATCGAGCACAACGGCATTGCGCTCAGCGAGTTCGATCTAGATGCGGCTATCGAACGCGCCCCTCAGCTCATCCTTGTCGACGAGCTCGCCCATACGAATGCGCCGGGGTCTCGCCACGACAAACGCTATCAAGACGTCGAGGAACTTCTACATGCGGGCATCGACGTCTATACGACCGTGAACGTTCAGCATATCGAGAGCCTAAACGACATGGTTGCATCCATCACCGGCGTTGTCGTGAGCGAACGAATCCCCGACCGTATCTTCGATGATGCCGACCAGGTCGAGCTCGTCGACATAGAGCCCGAAGACCTACTTGAGCGCCTTCGCGCCGGCCTCGTCTACCGTCCCGCACAAGCCGACCGAGCGCAACAGCATTTTTTTACCGTCGAGAACCTCACCGCACTCCGAGAAATCGCGCTGCGCCGCTGCGCCGATCGCACCGGTCACCTCACAGACGCCGCACGCGTGCTGGGAAACCGTGACTACTACACCAGGGAGCGTATCTTAGTCTGTGTCTCCCCGGCGCCGACCAATCCCCGCATCGTCCGTGCCGCCGCACGCATGGCGAAAGCGTTTCGCAGCGAGCTCGTCGCCCTGTTCGTAGAGAGCCCGCGCACGCAAGCCATGAGCGATGATGAGCGCGCCAAGCTTGCAGCCAATATCGCCCTAGCCGAGCAGCTCGGAGCACATATGGAAACCGTCTATGGCGACGACATCGCGTTTCAGATCTCCGAGTTCGCGCGCCTGTCGGGTATTTCGAAGATCGTCATGGGGCGCACGGGCGAGCGCAGCAGCGTCCGTCAGGCCCTCTTCGGCCGCAAATCTCTCGTAGAACAGCTCATAACATTCGCCCCGAACCTCGACATTTACATCATTCCAGACCAGTCGACTCCGCCCTCCCGACCCAAAGGACGCCGCCATGCGCTCGCCCTGCAGCCGCCCAGCAGCCGAAACGTGCTTCGCACGCTGGCCCTCTCTCTTGTCGCCACGGCGATCGGCACGGCTTTCCGCCATCTGGGATTTGCCGATTCCAGCATCATATCCCTCTATATCCTCACGGCCCTGCTGACCGCCGTCACCACGACGGGGCGTATCTGCACGATCGTATCGAGCGTGCTCTCTGTAGTGCTTTACAACTTCTGCTTCGTCACGCCCCTGTTTTCGCTCGCCAGCTACGACCGGAGCTATCTGGTCACGTTCGGCATCATGTTCGCTACCGCTATGGTCGCCGGCGAGTTAACTGCGCGCATCGCCGACAACGCCCGCACCTCCGCCGAGAACGCATTCAAAACGCGTGTACTCCTCGAAACGAACCAGCTCTTGCAGCAAGCCCATAGCGCGGAGGAGTGCGCCCGCGTCGCCATGAACCAACTCATCAAACTGCTAAAACTCGACGTGGTCTTCTACCCCGCCGAACACGGCACGCTCGGCAAGGCGCTCTATGAGTCCGCTGGCACCGAAAACCGATCCGCGTCGCTGCTCACCGACTACGAGCGCGCCGTTGCAACCTGGACCTACACCAACAACAAGCGCGCGGGCGCAAGCACGCGGACCCTGCCTGAGGCGCGCTGTCTCTACCTCGCGGTTCGCACCGGCGACAAGGTATTCGGTGTCATCGGCATCGCCCTGGAGGAGCGCGAGATCGAAGCCTTCGAGCATTCGATCGTCCTATCTATCGTAGGTGAATGCGCCTTGGCGCTCGAAAGCGACCGGGCGGCGCAAGAGCGCGAAGAGGCTGCGGTCTTGGCGAAAAATGAGCAGCTGCGCGCCAACCTTTTGCGCTCCATCGGCCACGATTTGAGGACACCCCTCACGGCCATATCCGGATCTGCGGCAATCCTTCGGAAGAGCGACGAGAAGCTCAGCCTCGAACAACGCTGCGATCTTGCCGATGCCATCTACGACGACTCCCTCTGGCTTATCGATACCGTGGAGAACCTCCTCGCCATCACACGCGTCGAGGACGGCACCATTCGCCTCAACCTCACATCCGAGCTCATCGACGAGGTCATCGAGGCCGCCCTCAGCCATGTCGCCCAAGCATCGCATGGACGTGCCGTCACCATCGAGCACACTGACGACATCCTGCTGGTACGCATCGACGTCCATCTCATCATGCAGGTGCTTACGAATCTCATCATGAACGCCTTCAAATACACGCCCGAGGACTCGACTGTCACCATCGGCGCACGTCGCGAGGGCGCGTTCGTCGTGGTGGACGTCGCAGACGATGGGCCGGGTGTGGCAGACTGCGACAAGCCTCATATCTTTGAGCGCTTCTTCACCTCAAGCAATACGCGGCCCGTGGATTCGCGCCGAAGCATCGGCCTTGGGCTGTCGCTCTGCCGCTCCATCGTGGAGGCGCATGGCGGCGTCATCGAGGTTCGCGACAACCACCCCCATGGGGCCGTCTTCCGTTTTACCCTGCCCGCCGAGGAGATCGAGATTCATGAATAATGCCGCTAAGCCACGCATCCTCCTGGTCGAAGATGACCTGACCGTTCAAAACCTCGTTTCGACCGCGCTTGACCTCCACGGCTATGTCGTGAGCAAGGTTTGCAACGGCCAGGCCGCCATCATGGATGCGGTGTCGCACGGCCCCAGCCTCATCATGCTCGACCTCGGCCTTCCCGACATTGACGGTATCGAGGTCATCACGAAGATCCGAAGCTGGTCGGCAGTCCCCATTATCGTCATTTCGGCGCGCACCGAAGATTCCGACAAGATTGCAGCACTTGACGCAGGGGCAGACGACTACCTCACCAAGCCCTTTTCTGTGGATGAGTTGCTCGCGCGCGTCCGTGCGAATTTGAGGCGCTCCTCGATGGCGTCGAACGAGTCGACAGAAGCAAGCACGTTCGACAACGGTCCGCTGCATATCGACTACGCCGCGGGATACGCGACGAAAGACGGACGCGAGCTCTCGCTTACCCCGACCGAGTACAAATTGCTCGTCCTTCTGGCGAAAAACGTCGACAAGGTGCTCACCCACACCTTCATCACCCGTGAGATATGGGGCACGAGCTGGGACAGCGATCTGGCGAGTCTGCGCGTGTTCATGCGCACCCTGCGCAAGAAGATCGAGGCAGACCCCTCTCACCCCAAGATGATTCAGACGCACATGGGTGTCGGGTACCGCATGCAGCGTCTCTAGCCCACCCCACAAAAAGTTGCGGTGGAATACGGAGTAGATAAGGCCTTTGACAGCCAAAACAGTCCGTATTTCACCGCACCTGATTTAACGATACCCAAAAATACTCTTCAGCTCGCCTCGCTCGCGTCCAAATGCGCAAGGTGCCCCGCGAACGAATGCCCGCGGGGCACTTGGATGTCTGGGCCCTACTTGATACCGCGGCCCAGGTCCTCAGCGATTTTGTCCACGCCCTTAAGTGCGGCGCATGTCTTTTTGTTGGAGCAATGCCCCGTGCAAACGCCACCCTGAGCGCAGTCGGCGCAGGTGCCCTTGCGGTAGATGCGCACGCACACGGCAACAAACGCAATACCGATAACAGCCAGTACAACAATATCGATAGGTGCCATAGGAAGCCTCCTCTAGTTAACCACCACTTACTTTACCCCATTCTCCACCTACCAAATAGGGACAGGTTTATTTTGGTCGGTTTTATCTGAGGAAACGCCACATCTCCCCCACCAAAAAGCCCGAGTGTCGCTGGGACACCCGGGCTCGTGGAAAGGGGTTAATCCTTATTCGGACTTAGGCGGAAACCGCGGCAGAAGCGGTGTTGGCCTCGTCCTCGTCCGTCCAAGCATGCTTGGGCATGGGGCGGAAGATCTGGAAGAGCATCGCAACCAGCAGCACGATGGCCACAATCGTCCAGATACCAAACTGTCCAAGAACGAACAGGTTGTAGAACTGGTTGATGAACAGGCCGATCACCCAAGCGAAGGCGCACTCGTAACCGATGGCGATCGCAGTCCACTTGCCGGAATCCATCTGGTTGCGGATGGTGCCCATGGCAGCGAAGCAGGGGGCGCACAGCAGGTTGAAGGCACCGAAGGCCACGCAAGCGCCCATGGTCGGGAACATACCGGCAAATGCGGTCCACAGGCTCGGGTCAGTCTCGGCGGCGTCGGCAACGGAGAGCAGCGAACCGGCGGTGGCGACGACGTTCTCCTTGGCGACGAGACCAGAGACGGTCAGCGCGGTTGCCTGCCAGGTGCTAAAGCCGAGCGGGGCGAAAATCCAAGCGACCAGGTTGCCGAACATGGCAAGCACGGAGTAGTCCATAAACTCCTCGGGGATGCCGTCCATCGCAGGCAGGAAGCCAAAGGAACCGTTATAGCTACCAAAGTTGGAGAGGAACCAAACGACGACGGTGGACGCGAAGATGACCGTGCCGGCCTTCTTGATAAAGGCCCAGCAGCGCTCCCACACGTGCAGCGCCCAGGAACGGATCGCCGGGAAGTGGTAGGCAGGAAGCTCCATGACAAACGGGGTCGGACGGCCGGCGAAGAGCTTGGTCTTCTTGAGCATGAGGCCCGAACCGATGACGGCGAAAACGCCCAGGAAGTAGAAGAGCGGGCTGATCCACGCGGCGGTGGTGGAAGAATCGCCGATGATGGAACCCATGAGCAGGGCGATGATCGGCAGCTTAGCGCCACAGGGAATGAACGTGGTGGTCATGACCGTCATGCGGCGGTCCTTCTCGTTCTCGATGGTCTTGGTGGCCATGACGCCGGGGACGCCGCAGCCCGAGGACACGAGCATGGGGATAAAGGACTTACCGGACAGGCCAAAGCGGCGGAACACGCGGTCCATGATGAAGGCGACGCGGGCCATGTAGCCGCAGTCCTCCAAGAAGGACAGCATGACGAACAGCAGGAACATCTGCGGGACGAAGCCGAAGATGGCGCCCAGGCCGCCGACGATACCGTCACAGACGAGCGAATCGACCAGGCCACCGTCCTCGGTGCCGCCCGCCACAAGGGCATCGTGCACCACGGTGGTGATACCCGGAACATAGGGGCCGTACTGTGCCGGGTCGACCGAATCGGCGTCGTCGCCCGCAGCCTCGACAGCTGCGTCGTAGGCGTCGCGACCCTGGCCGAGCACATACCAGCCGTCGGTGCCGAAGAGCTGGTCATTGGTGAAGTCGGTCACCGTGCCGCCCAGGGTGGAAACGGCGATGTAGTATACGCAGAACATGATGACGACAAAGATCGGCAGGCCCAGGATACGGTTGGTAACCACGCGGTCGATCTTCTCGGAGGTGCTCATCTTGGCAGGAGCCTTGGTCATGCACTCGTCGATAATGTGCGCGATGACGCCATAGCGCTCGCCGGTGATGATGGACTCGGCATCGTCGTCGCAATCCTGCTCGCACTGGGCGACCAGCTCCTCCACGCGAGCGGCCCTCTCCTTGGTGAGGTTGATGAGCTTGCAGGCGTCCGCATCGCGCTCGAACAGCTTGACGGCGTAATAGCGGCGCTTGTTGGCGGGAACGCTCGCCGGCAGGTTGTTCTCGATGTGCGTCAGGACATCCTCGATGGAGGAGTCGAACTTGTGCTCCGGCACCTGGCCCTTGGAGGCAGCGGACTTCTTAACCTGCTCGAACAGCTCCGTGATGCCCTTGTTCTTAAGAGCGGAGATCATCATGACCGGGCAGCCGAGCTTCTTGGAGAGCTTGTCCGTGTCGATCTTGTCGCCGTTCTTCTCGACCAAGTCGGCCATGTTGAGGGCGACGACCACGGGCAGGCCGGTCTCGATAACCTGAAGCGCCAGGTACAGGTTGCGCTCGAGGTTGGTGGCGTCGACAACCTGGACGACAACATCGGGCTCGCCGCTCATGAGGTAGTCGCGCGAGCACTGCTCCTCGGGGCTGTAGGGGGAAAGCGAGTAGATGCCAGGGAGGTCCGTGATGGTAACGTTCTTGTCGCTTAGGAGCTTGGCCTCCTTTTTCTCAACCGTGACGCCGGGCCAGTTGCCAACGTAGCCGTTGGCGCCGGTGATCAGGTTGAAAAGCGTGGTCTTGCCGCAGTTGGGGTTACCCGCAAGCGCGACATGGATCTGAGAATCCGCCATTCAATCCTTCTTCCTTGTGTGCCTGCGCTGCTTTCTCCGCGCAGGCTGGATAATGTGCTTCAAAGATGCTGCATTAAGTTAGAAAAACCTAACTTTATCTGCAGAAATATGCGCCGCGGGCCCTTACTGGACCTCGACGACGGCCGCCTCCTCCTTGCGGATGGAAAGCTCGTAGCCGCGCACGTTGATCTCGACCGGATCGCCGAGCGGTGCAACCTTCACGACCTTGAACGAAGTGCCCTTGATGAGCCCCAGGTCCATAAGGTGGCGGCGAAGCGCACCCTCACCGTGAAGCTTGACGATGGTGGAGCTCTCGCCCACCTTAACGTCACCCAACGTCTTCATCCTCTTGTCCCCCTTTCGGTTTTTATGAAATGCTGCAGACTAACCGACGGTCATGATGTGCATGGCAACCTTGGAATCGATACCAAAGCGTGCGCCCAGTACCGTAACGATGATATTGGCGCCGCTCGAGCTCACCACGTGGATTTCGCTGCCCTCGACAAAGCCGAGGTCCTTGAGGTGGTGCTTCATGTCCTCATTGCCCTTTACACGAGACACGCGCACGGTTTCGCCCGCTTTTACCATCGAAAGCGGCATTGCCGGCATCTGCGGTCCGCAAGACATGAGTGGCTCCTAACGTCAGTTCGTCCTTCACATCGACATGGTAAAAGTTAGCCACATCTATGTTCGCTTTAGTAAACTAACACGTGGTTAACTTTTTGGAAAGGGTCCCCATTCAGATTTCGAAAAAGTTTCCTATACGAAACAAAAGAAGCACCACAAAGACCATCTCTTTGCGGTGCCTTGTCATACCAATTTATGCAACAAAGGGGACTGTCCCCTTGTCACATTGATGCGCTTAGAGCGAGAGGTTTCTGATCGACGTGACGCAGGAGGCCTCATCCACGCCCGAAACGCGGAACACGACGTCTTCGCCACATTCGCCGCAGAGTGCCATGAGCCCTATAACGTCGCGGCCATCGGTGTAGCGGTCACCAATCGAAACCGACACGTCACTACGGTGCTTGGCAATGATGTCATAGAGCAGCGCAACCGGGCGGGCATGTAATCCCAACGGATCTTTAATCGTCTTTGTAAACTCGACCATGTCCCCTCCCGCGACATCGCACATCGGCCGGCAAAACCCAGCCACGTGGTAGTTATTGTAGCGTTAGATGCTTGTTGAGGGCGGACGGAAATCGCATCCCATTTCGAGCGTCAATGATGGGACACAGTTTCCGCCAGAAGGCTCAACCGGAAAGTGCGACCCGTTATTTGGCTGGATTCTGGGACGCAGTTTCCGCTGAGCGACCCTGGCGGAAAGTACATCCCATTCTGGACGCAAATTCCGGGACGCAGCTTCCTCGACGTCCGGTCACCCCATGCCCTCACAACCTCGGCGCATAAAAAACGAGGGAAGGCCCGCGTCCTTCCCTCGTTACAGGCAATATGTAGCCGTTCGCCTACATCAGGCGCAGACTGACGTCCTTGAGCTGGGCGCCGCTAACGGCACTCGGAGCGCCCGACATAAGGTCGGAGCCGCTGGCCGTCTTGGGGAACGCCATGACGTCGCGGATGGAGTCGGAACCGGTGAGCAGCATGCACACGCGGTCCAGGCCCAGAGCGAAACCGCCCATCGGGGGCGCACCAAACTTGAGGGCCTCCATGAGGAAGCCGAACTGAGACTCGGCACGCTCCTCGGTAAAGCCCAGGAGCTTGAGCATGGACATCTGCATCTCGGCGTTGTGGATACGCATACCGCCGCCGCCGGCCTCAAAGCCGTCCATGACAAAGTCGTAGGTGCAAGAACCGGCTGCCAACGGGTCGGCCTCGATCTTGGCGATGTCGGTCTCGGTCGGCAGGGTAAAGGGCTGGTGCTCGGCAGCATAGGCCTTGCGATCCTCGTCCCAGTGGAACAGCGGGAAGTTGACGACCCACAGGAAGTCGTGGCCCTCGCGCTTGATCTCGAGCGCATTGGCCATGTGCGAACGCATGCCGCCCAGGATCTCGTCGGAGAGCAAGCGCGGGCCGGCGGCGAACATCACAAGGTCGCCGGGCTCGACATCCATGCGCTCGCGCAGAGCCGCCATCTCCTCGTCCGAGAAGAACTTGACGATGGGGCTGTTGATAGAGCCGTCCTCGCGGAAAGCAATCCAGGCCAGGCCCTTGGCGCCAAACGTGGAGGCCACGCCGGCAAGCTTATCGATCTTGGCACGTGCCCAGGCACCGGCGCCCTTGGCGTTGATGGCCTTGACGACAGAGCCCTCCTCGTTTGCGGCAGTCGCAAAGACCTTGAACTTGGAGTTGGCGAAGATGTCGGTCAGGTCGACCAGGTGCATGCCATAGCGGGTATCGGGCTTGTCGGAGCCATAGGTGTCCATGGCCTCCCAGTAGTCCATACGACGCAGCGGCGTGGGCATCTCGACGCCCATGCGGCCGAAGGCGTCGGCCAGGACCTCCTCGAGCGCGCTCATGACGTCGTTCTGGTCCACGAAGGACATCTCGATATCGACCTGGGTGAACTCGGGCTGACGGTCGGCACGCAGGTCCTCGTCGCGGAAGCACTTGGCAACCTGGTAGTAGCGCTCGACGCCACCGACCATGAGCAGCTGCTTCAGGAGCTGCGGGGACTGCGGTAGAGCGTAGAAGTTGCCCGGCTGAATACGGCTGGGAACGATGAAGTCGCGGGCGCCCTCGGGCGTGGACTTAAACAGGGAGGGCGTCTCGACCTCCATGAACTCACGGTTGTGCAGCGCCTCGCGAATGGCAAAGGTGAAGTCGGAGCGCAGCTTGAGGTTGGCCATCATCTCGGGACGACGGAGGTCCAGATAGCGATAGCGCAGACGGGTGTCCTCGCTCGTCTCGATGCCGTCCTCAATCTGGAACGGCGGAGTGACGGACGTGTTAAGCACCTCGGCGTGGTCGGTCAGGACCTCGATCTCGCCGGTCGCGAGCTTGGTGTTGGTGGTCTCCTCGCCACGAGCGCGCACGACGCCGTGGATCTTGATGGGCCACTCGGGACGCATGGTCTCGGCAATCTTAAAGGCGTCGCCGTCGGAGTGCTCGGGGTCGAAGGTGAGCTGCGTGATGCCCTCGCGGTCGCGAAGGTCGCAGAAGATAAGGCCGCCGTGGTCGCGGCGACGGCTCACCCAACCGGTGAGGGTGACCTCTTCGCCCACGTTCTCGAAGCGAAGCTCGCCGCAGGTACGGGTGTGCATGGAATGCTCGTCAATGGGACGGGTCTGGCTCATACCAGTGATCCTCCTTTATGGATCTGTGCCGCCCCGTGTCGTTCCGGGCAGCGTCGTACAGATTTGCCCAGCCTGCGTAAACCGCGCAGCCGGACATGGCGTTCTATCTTATCGCACCCGCGTCGATGTGCCGCGGAAAAGTAGCTCATGCCCAAAGACTTGACGGAGACGAAACAATTGGTGCACCGTGGCCGTCGCCCAGGCGTGCGGTGTGCGACAATGTGCCCCAATACAACTGCACTCGGAAAGGCCCGCCATGGCTGCACGCCTCATCGTTATGGATATCGACTCCACGCTCATCAACCAGGAGGTCATCGACCTGTTGGGCGAGGAAGCCGGCGTGGGCGAGCAAGTTGCGCGGATCACCGAACGCGCCATGCGCGGCGAGCTCGACTTTAAGCAGGCGCTCGAGGAACGCGTGGGGCTGCTTGCCGGCTTGGACGAGAGCGTGTTCGAGCGCACCTTTGAGCGCGTGACGTTTACCCCCGGCGCGCTGGAGCTTGTGCGCTCGGCGCACAGCAAGGGCTGGAAGGTCGGCGTGGTAAGCGGCGGCTTTCACGAGGTCGCCGATAAGATCGTGGCCGCCGCGGGCATCGACTTTTGCCTCGCTAACCGCCTGGAGGTCGTGGACGGCAAGCTCACCGGTAAGCTGGCGGCAGACATCGTGACCAAGGAGTCCAAGCTCATCCAGCTGCTGGATTGGGCGGTTGAGTGTGGCGTCGATATGGCACACACCGTGGCAATCGGCGACGGCGCCAACGACATCCCCATGATTCAGGCCGCAGGCACGGGCATCGCGTTTTGCGCCAAGCCCAAGACGCGCGAAGCCGCCCCGTTTGCCATCGACGAGCGCAACCTGATGCTCGCCATGGACATCATCCTGCGTGACTAGCCGATCCATCTAACAATTGAATCAGTCTGTCCTATAGTTTCCGAACAATTTTGTCTTAGTGTTCGGAAAAACACCCTTTGAGTGCTAGACTTTGCGCCGTCGAAGGGAACATATATGGATAAGCAAGATCTTGAGCAATTGCTGAGCGATGTTGCCGACGGAGCAGTTGCCCCGGCAGTCGCCCTCACACGCATCCAGACGGCTCCGACCGCCGATTTGGGCTTTGCGCAGCTCGATCTTTCGCGCGGAGTGCGCCAGGGAGCCGGCGAGGTTGTCTACGGTGCCGGTAAAACCGCCGAGCAGATTGCCGCCATTATCGAAGCGCTGCGCGATGCCGGCCAGGAGCGCATCCTAGTCACACGCTTGGATGCCGAAAAAGCCGCGCGCACCGCTGAGCTTCTTGGCAACGACATCGACCTGGGATATGTCCCGGACGCCCAGCTCGCCCTCGTGGGCGGCAAGCCCTCCCCTACCGGCAACGGACGTATCGTCGTCGCCTGCGCCGGCACGAGCGACCTGCCCGTCGCCGAAGAGGCGGCACTGACGGCCGAGTTCTACGGCAACGAGGTCGATCGACTCTACGACGTAGGTGTGGCCGGCCTGCACCGCCTGCTCGCTCATGCCGAGGAACTTGCCCAGGCGCAGGTAGTCATCGCCATCGCCGGCATGGAGGGCGCGTTGGCGAGCGTCATCGGAGGCCTTGTGAGCTGTCCGGTCATCGCCGTCCCCACCAGCGTGGGCTATGGCGCGAACTTTGGCGGCGTGGCCGCACTGCTCGCCATGCTCAACTCCTGCGCCAGCGGCATTTCGGTCGTCAACATCGACAACGGCTTTGGTGCCGCCTACCAGGCAAGTCTTATCAATCATCTGAGCGCCGGCACGCCCTGCGCCCGTTAAGGAGCATTCCATGTCCAACCATCATCACACGCTTATCATCGACGGCACCTCGGGCATCAGCGGCGACATGACCGTCGCGGCCCTGCTCGACCTGGGCGCCAGCGAGGAGCATCTGCGCGAGCAGCTCGCCACGCTTCCGGTCGGCGGCTTTGAGATTGCCGTTACACGCGTAAACAAGCATGGCATCGACGCCTGCGACTTTGACGTTCAACTGGCAGAGGAACTCGAGAACCATGACCACGACATGGCCTGGCTCTACGGCAACGAAGCGGGCACCGAGCACACACATGAGCATGAGCACCACCATCATGACCATGGCGAACACGAACACGAGCACTGCCACGAGCATGACCATGAGGCCCACGGCCACGAGGACCATCATCACTCCCACCACCATCACCACCGTTCTTTGGCGGACGTCACCGCCATCATCGACGGCTCGCAGCTAAGCGATGGCGCCAAGCGTCGCGCCCTCGCCATCTTTACCGCGCTCGCCGCCGCCGAGGCCAAGGCACACGGCAAAACGCCCGAGACCGTCATGTTCCACGAGGTGGGCGCCGTCGACTCCATCGTTGACATCTGCTCGGTCGCCATCTGCCTCGATGACCTGGGCATCGAGGATATTGTCGTCGAGTCGCTCTCCGAGGGTCACGGCACCATCCACTGTGCCCACGGCCTCATGCCCATTCCCGTCCCCGCTGTCGTCAACCTATGCCAAGCAGGCAATATCGCCCTCACGCCCGCACCGGTCGCCGGCGAGCTCGTGACGCCCACGGGCGCCGCCATCGTCGCCGCACTGCGCACGTCCGAGCACCTGCCGGCCCGCTACCGCATCGAGGCCGTCGGCTACGGCGCCGGTAAGCGCCCCTACGAGGGCTGCTCCGGCGCGCTCCGTTGCCTGCTCGTTCACGTGGATGCATAGCCATGGATGCCCGCAAAACCAAAAGCCGCGCCGCTATTGTCACGGCGTTTTCCGAGCTCCTTCGCGAGAAGGACTACGGCAAGATCACCGTCGGCGACATCATCGCGCGCGCTCACGTAGGCCGCGCGACATTCTACGGCCTCTTTAAGAGCAAAGACGACTTGCTGTCCGAGCTCGTGAGCGATATCTGCACCCACGCTCTCGACGACGATGGCACACCGCTCGACGACCCACTCGTGCAGGTCGAGCATATTCTCAACAATCTCTGGGAGCGCCGCCAGGGCGTTCGAGCCCTCGTAGCCGGCGCCGGCTCACGCGTCTTCGCCGACTGCTTGCGCAAGACCATCATGTCACGAGCAGCCGAAACCGTCCCCGTCGACCCCGCAGGCCCCGCCGGAACCATGGACCGAAGCTTCCTACTACACCACATAGCCTCAAGCTTCGTAGGAATGGTCCAATGGTGGGCCTGGCACAACTTCCAAGCCCCAAAAGAGGACGTAGCCAAAGACTATCTATCAGCCATAAAGCCCCTCTTCAGATAGACGCCTCCTCCCAAGGCGTCATCCCTTCCCAAAGTATCGTCCTCATCTCAACGCCCCCAACAGCAAAACGCCCCTCACATCCAAATTCAGATATATGTTGGGTTGCTTACTCGAGCGCAACAAAGACCCCGCAGCCGTCCGCATGGGGTAACTTCCCAGCGCACTCCGCAGCACGAAGCCCTTTCCAAACGCGCGAAGCGCGCCATTATTCCCCCAGCAGTAATCCGCCGAAGACCGGACATCGCAGGGCCCGCCATCAGTTTACTTTTAGGCACACTCCGCAGGACGCAAGAAGCCCTCGCCGCACGAAGTGCGCAGCGAGGGCTTCTTGCATGTCCGAGGACGTGCCTAAAAGTAAACTGATGGCGGGCCCGGACGACTACAGGGCTATCGATTACCCCGTGTTCTGCAATCCTGCCGAGACGCCGGTCACAGTCGAAAGGATCAGGCTCATGTACTCGGCCTTCTTCTCTTCGGTCATCTCGTCCTGGTTCATACGCACCTCACGAAGGGCGCGGACCTGGGCGATGGACAGGGCGTCGACATAGGGGTTACGCACGCGAACGGCGCAGCCGAGCACGCGACGACGCTGCAGCGGCCACTCGTCACCGACGATGGCAAGGACCCACTTACGCGTGAGCTGCATCTCGGTGAAGACCTTCTCGGACAAATCCTGGCGATCGCCCAGGTGTAGATACATCTTGGCAATGCGCTGATCGGTCTTAGCAATCGACATCTCGATGTTGTCGATGAACGTGCGGAAGAACGGCCACTCCTGGTAGGCAGCCTTGAGCTGGTCAAGGTCACCAAGCTGCTCGCAGGCGGTGCCCAGGCCGTACCAAGCGGCCAGGTTAATGCGTGCCTGGCTCCAGCTGAAGATCCACGGAATGGTACGCAGGTCGTCGAGCGACTTGGCGCCCAGGCCGCGCTTAGCGGGACGCGAGCCGATCGGCAGCAGACCGACTTCGGTCAGCGGCGTCACGGTCGAGAACCACGGCGTAAAGTCCTCGGTGTTCAGCAGGTCCAGATAGCGCTCGTGGCTTGCGGCGTTGAGCTTCTCGGCCATATCCCAGAACTTCTGCGTGGTCTCGGTGTTGGTCTTCTCGACACTCGGGGCCGACTGCAAAAGCGTTGCGGCGGCAACGGACTCAACATGGCGCTGAGCCAGCGTGCGGTTGCCGTAACGGGC
>DBFRXD010000100.1:0-44677 GCA_048502435.1 Collinsella aerofaciens | reverse complement strand
CACTCGATCTGGGTGACGACGGTGGCGGCGTGCCAACGCTTATAGCGCTTGTGCATCTCGCGGCCGATGCCCTGCTGCAGGTGATAACCAATGTAGCCCTGGGACATGGCGCCGCACTCGGGCAGCGGCATCTCGGGGGTGCCGATGGCATCGTGGGCAGCGGCGAAGGCGTTCTGGATCATGCCGACCTGCGGGCCGTTGCCGTGGGTGATGATGATCTCGTTGCCCTGCTCGATGAGACCGAGGAGGGCATGGGCGGTGTTGCTCACGGCCTCGATCTGCTCGACGGGGTTGTTGCCGAGGGCGTTGCCGCCAAGGGCGACGACAATACGATCGGGCTTGCCAAGAGGCTTAGACATTGCTGGAATCCTTTCTGTAAAAGGCCTACAACCCATTAATAACCCGCGTCCGTGCGATGCGCGAGTTTATTAAGGTTTATATTCTCTTTATCGCTCATTTTATTCATTTTGAAAATAGCGGAACGGTGAACGGTCGTTTTTGTCCGCTCAGCGTACAGAACACCAGCTCAGACATATCTACGCCATTTACGTGCAACTTTATTTAAATGCAGCGAGGATTATGTCGGATTATGCAAACTACATCTCTGCTAAACACAAAACGGACAGCGCAATATCTTACTCGCGCTATACGAGATTCTATGCACTTATAAGTCGAGTATGCACCCCTGCAAAAACAAGGGGCTTTTCATCCAACAAAAGGAATAAAGAAGAGCTCCGAAAAAGCGGCAACGGCCAAGTCCCCCATCCATCCCCAAAGTGGCGCGAGGTTTCGCGGCAAAGCCGCGAAACAGCGAAGGGGACAAAAGCCCCCCACAACCACGTCCTTCATCCGCCCACACAATCCGAGGACGTAGTCGCAGCAGGATCTGAGGGCTGACCTTCGCGGACACTCCGCAGGACGAAAGAACCCCCGCCGCACGTAGTGCGCAGCGGGGGTTCTTTCATGTCCGAGGACGTCCGCGAAGGTCAGCCCTCAGATCCTGCGGTGGGAGACCTAGGCCTCGTTGTACACCGTCTTGAGCTTCAGCAGGTGCTGATAGCGGTCCATAGCGGCCTGCTCATTCTCCTTGAAGAGCTCCTCGGCGCGCTCGGGGAAGGAACGCGTCAGCGAAGCGTAACGGGCCTCGTTCATCAGGAACTCCTGATAACCGCCCGCGGGCTCCTTGGAATCGAGCGAGAACTTCTTGCCGGCAGCAGCCTCGGGGTTGAAGCGGAAGAGGTTCCAGTAACCGCACTCGACAGCCTTCTTCATCTCGGCCTGGCAGTTCTGCATGCCACCCTTCTTGATGGAGTGCATCTCGCAGGGGCTGTAGCCGATGATGAGGGACGGGCCGTCGTAGGCCTCGGCCTCGTGAATGGCCTTGAGGGTCTGAGCCGGGTTGGCGCCCATGGCGACCTGCGCCACGTAAACGTAGCCGTAGCTCATGGCGATCTCGGCCAGGGACTTCTTCTTGGTCACCTTACCGGCAGCGGCGAACTGAGCGACCTGGCCCAGGTTCGAGGCCTTGGAGGCCTGACCACCAGTGTTGGAGTAGACCTCGGTGTCGAAGACGAAGACGTTGACGTTGTGGCCGGAAGCCAGGACGTGGTCCAGGCCACCGAAGCCGATGTCGTAGGCCCAACCGTCGCCGCCGAAGATCCAGAAGGACTTCTTGGTGAGGTAAGCCTTGTCGGCGAGGATCGCCTTGGAGGCGTCGCAGCCGCACTTCTCGAGCTCGGCAACGTAGGCGGCGGCAGCGGTCTTAGAGGCCTCGGCGTCGTTGACGGAGTCGATCCAAGCCTGGCCGGCAGCCTTGAGCTCATCGGACGGACCATCGGCAGCGATGATGTCCTGGGTAGCGGCGATCAGCTTCTTCTGGACGGCCTCGTAACCGACGGCCATGCCCAGACCGTGCTCGGCATTGTCCTCGAACAGGGAGTTGTTCCACGCCGGGCCGTGACCGTCCTTGTCCTTGCAGTAAGGAGCGGTGGCAGCGGGGTTGCCCCAAATGGAGGAGCAGCCGGTGGCGTTGGAGATGAACATGCGGTCGCCGGCGACCTGGGTCACCAGACGTGCATAGGCGGTCTCGGCGCAGCCGGCGCAGGAGCCGGAGAACTCCAGGTAGGGCTGCTTAAACTGGCTGCCCTTGACGTTGGCCGCGATGAGCTCCTTCTTCTCGGAGACGTTCTCGACCATGTAGTCCCAAACGGGCTGCTGGTCCATCTCCTGCTCGGTGGGAACCATCTCGAGGGCGCCCTTGGGGCAGACCTTGACGCAGTTGGTGCAACCCATGCAGTCGAGCGGGGACACAGCCATGGTGAACTTCATGCCCTTGGCCTTGGGGCCCATGGCGTCGAGCGTGCGGGTAGCCTCGGGCGCGGCGGCAGCCTCGTCCTCGGTCATCGCGAACGGACGGATGGTGGCATGCGGGCACACGTAGGCGCACTGGTTGCACTGGATGCACTTGGTCTCATCCCAGTGGGGAACGACCACGGCGACGCCGCGCTTCTCGTATGCGGAGGCGCCCAGCTCAAACTGGCCGTCGGCGCAATCGACGAAGGCGGAAACAGGCAGGCTGTCGCCGTCCATGCGATCGATGGGCTCGAGCAGGTTCTTGACCTGCTGGGCGATAGCGGACTTGGTCTCCTCGGAGAGCTCGACGGGAGCGACATCCTCGGCGGTAGCCCAGTCGGCCGGAACCTCGAACTTACGGAAAGCGGTAGCGCCGGCATCGATGGCCTTGTGGTTGGCGTCGACGATGGCCTGGCCCTTCTTCATGTAGGACTTGGTAGCCGCGTCCTTCATGTACTGCAGGGCGTCCTCGGCGGGCAGGACCTTGGCCAGCGCGAAGAAGGCGGACTGGAGCACCGTGTTGGTGCGCTTGCCCATGCCGACCTTAGCGGCCAGGTCGATAGCGTCGATCAGGTAGACGTTGACGTTGTTGTTCGCGATGTAGCGCTTGGCCACGGCGGGCATGTGCTCGGCGAACTCCTCGTCGCTCCACTGGCAGTTGACCAGGAAGGTGCCGCCCGGCTTGACGTCGCGGACCATCTTGAAGCCCTTAACGATGTAGCTGGGGTTGTGGCAAGCGACAAAGTCGGCCTTGGTCACGTAGTACGGCGAACGGATCGGAGAATCGCCAAAGCGCAGGTGCGAGACGGTGACGCCGCCGGTCTTCTTGGAGTCGTACTGGAAGTAGGCCTGGACGTACTTGTCGGTGTGGTCGCCGATGATCTTGATCGAGTTCTTGTTGGCGCCGACGGTACCGTCGCCACCCAGACCCCAGAACTTGCACTCGATGGTGCCGGGAGCTGCGGTGTTGGGCGCATCCTCGGCCTCGGGCAGGCTCAGGTTGGTCACGTCATCGACAATGCCGATGGTGAACTCGCGCTTGGGCTCGTCCTTCTTGAGCTCCTCGAAGACAGCGAACGCGGACGCGGGAGGCGTGTCCTTGCTGCCCAGGCCATAACGGCCGCCGACGACCTTGATGCCCGTCTTGCCGGCCTCGTAGAGAGCGGAGACGACGTCCTGGTAGAGCGGCTCGCCGATGGAACCCGGCTCCTTGGTACGGTCCATGACGGCGATCTTCTGGACGGTCTCGGGGAGAACGTCGACGAAGTGCTTGATGGAGAACGGACGGAACAGACGAACCTTGACCAGGCCGACCTTCTCGCCGTGAGCGTTGAGGTAGTCGATGACTTCCTCGAGCACGTCGCAGAAGGAGCCCATGCACACGACGACGCGGTCGGCATCGGGAGCGCCGTAGTAGTTGAACAGGCCGTAATCGGTGCCGAGCTTCTCGTTGATCTTCTTCATGTAGCCCTCGACGACGGCGGGAAGCTCGTCGTAGACCTTGTTGCAGGCCTCGCGGTTCTGGAAGAAGATGTCGCCGTTCTCGTGGCTGCCGCGGGTGTGCGGGTGCTCAGGGTTGAGCGCGTGGTCGCGGAAAGCCTGGACGGCGTCCATGTCGCACATCTCGGCCAGATCCTTGTAGTCCCACATGGCGACCTTCTGGATCTCGTGGCTGGTGCGGAAGCCGTCGAAGAAGTTAAGGAACGGGGTCTTACCCTCGATGGCGGCAAGGTGAGCCACCGGCGAGAGGTCCATGACCTCCTGGACGTTACCCTCGGCGAGCATGGCGAAGCCGGTCTGACGACAGGCCATGACGTCAGAGTGATCGCCAAAAATGTTCAGGGCGTGGGAAGCGACGCAACGCGCGGAGACGTGGAAGACGCCCGGGAGCTGCTCGCCCGCGATCTTGTACATGTTCGGGATCATCAGGAGCAGACCCTGAGAAGCCGTGTAGGTGGTGGTCAGAGCACCGGCGCCCAGCGAACCGTGAACGGTACCGGCTGCACCTGCCTCGGACTCCATCTCGACGACCTTGACCGGGGTGCCGAAGATATTCTTGCGACCCTGGGCCGCCCACTGGTCGACATGGTCGGCCATCGGGCTGGACGGCGTAATGGGATAGATTCCCGCTACCTCGGTGTACGCATACGAAACATATGCGGCCGCCTCGTTGCCGTCCATAGACTTAAACTTACGCGCCATATACCCCTCTCCTCTCATATAGGTATACAGGCCCCGGCGATCGCCGGGATGTTGGCGTGATGGGATTTTCGCTGTTGCTTCCAATCATCTGGCAGGCAGGCTCAGCAGCAGGTACATGGCGTGGAGAGAAGGCATGCCGAGGCGAGGAGGGCTGCACGCGCTCCACAAGCCCAGCTACCCGTCTTGCACATGACCGAGCGCCGCAAAGGCCGCATGCCGGATGCTCCCGGGCACGCCCCGGCGATGGGAAGCGCCCGCAACGGAAATCCGCATGCGGGTTTATTGTACCCCGCCTTCAAGTGTAATTTCGGCAAATATAGGCGGGCGGTAAAGGTTTACCTCGGGTGACCGCCAAGGGGCGAGATGGCCCCTCCATCCCCGGGCAACTGGCTCTGGCGCGCCAAGGAGTGTCCCCAAGTGCCGGCAGAAAAAGGAACGTCCCCATCTGCCGGCTAGAGGGCACCGAAGAGGATGGCGTAGGTAGTGGATTCGCCGAGCTTGAGCTCGTCGCCGGGATTGAGTTGGGCGGAACGGCCGGGCTCGACCTGAATGCAGACGCGCGTGGCCCCGTTTACCACCACGGTTCCGTTGGTGGACGACAAGTCCTCGACGTGCCAGATATTTTGAGCATCGCACCAGATATGGGCATGGCGGGCCGAGACATCGTCGCCGACGTCGGTAATATCGCCCTCGCCAGTGGCCAGCGCGCCAATCTCAACACCCTGCTCACTCGGCTGAATCCAGCGCGGGGCGCTCACGACAAAACTGTTTTGTACGCGCAGCAAGCCCAAGGGGTGCGCCGGGGCGGGTTCGCGTTCGCCCGCGGTCATCGACATGCCAAGCGAACGCGGCGTGGATGTGCCTCCGCCACAGGTCGCGTGCGCGTAGTCGATGGCATAGTTCACCGAGGACCGCACATCCGCCGAACAACCGACGGCGACAAACAGCACCAGCACGGCCTCGGCGCGCTCGGCGGGCATGAGTTCCGCCGCCTGGGACAGGCGATCGAGCGCGTTGCGATAGAGATTCGTGTCCTGGTGGCACTCTTCGAGCGCGCGTACCATCGGTTCACCTGCAGGACCGCACACCATATTGATCACAGCCGTGGAGTCCATGGGATTGCGCTGGCGCAGGGCCAGTTGCGACATAATACGCGCAGCCGAGGTACCGTATTCGGCAAAGTAGCGCTGCTGAAGCGTGCCGACCGGCGCGCGAACGATAAAGCGGGAAACCCAAGAGCGATCGGCGGCTCGGCTCTGCGGGCTGCGGCCGTCGGCGAGCGGACGGGACGAAAGCACCAGGCCGCACAGCTCGATATGGCTCAGATGCGCCGCGCGCTTAAAGATGTCAAACATGGCCCCGCATGGGGTGAGCTCAACTTGAGATGCCATGACCTAGGCCTCCTTGGTCGTAGAAATAGAATCGGACGATACTTCGACAGGTCCGCCAAAAGTACGGGCAGCTGCGGCTCCACCGGCAAGCGGAGTCGCCATCTGGGCTTTTGTGCGTCGCGGTGCCGAAACGGGAAGTTCAAAGGCAAAGCCCATCGCTAGCAAAAACCACGTAAGCGTATAGGTTGCAACCAGAGCGGCAACAAGGCCACCCATCACGGCGCGTTGGGAAAATACGCTACATGCAGCCACAACCAGCACCGGAACCTCGCAGGCAGAAAGCGCAAGCACACCCTGCAGGAAGCCCGAGCGCCGATCGCGCGCAAGTGCCCCCGCGGCAACGCCGGCTATGCCTGGCAGCGCCAACGCCAGTGCGGCAATAATACCCGGTAGCGACCCAGACCACACGAGCGATCCCAAAGTCGCCGTCACGCGAGCGCCCGACGCCAGCAGCGCGGCCGAAACCACGACCACAGCCCAAACCACGCCACAGACGACCGTCGCGCCGACCATCAGCGCGCGACGCACCGCGCGGCCGGACGCATCCATGGGGCACGGCGTGAGCGGCTCGCCGCGGAGCGAACGACCGACATTTTGCGCATAGTGGTCACAAAACGCCGAGAGCGCCGCCTCGACCGCCGCCGGCTCGGGACGATCTTTTTGATGGCTGGACAGACAGGCCATCACCACGTCGAACAGCTGGGCATCGACAAACGCCAGCGCATCGCGTAGCTCTTCGGAATCCGGCTCAAGCCCTAGCTGCTGGGCCTGCTCGGCCGCGGCGAGCGCCACATCGGGCTCACGACGAAGCAGCTGAGTCAAATCACAACCGGGCGCATGGGCACCAATGGGATAGTCGGGCCGCGTGTCCATTTTGAGACGGTAGGGGCTCGCGATGTCGCGCGTCCTTTTGCGCGAACCCGAGGCGCCCGAAGTGCTCGGCGCGGCTTCGTATGGCGCGACGCCGGCAATGAGCTCGTAAACCGTGCTTGCCGCGGCATAGACGTCGATCGCCGGCGACATACGCAAAGCGCGCAGGTCGGGAATATCGTCGGTGAGCATCTCGGGCGGAGCGTAGGCCACCGTCGCGCGACGCAGCGTCGCATAACGCTCCGTAAACGACGCCTTGCCGCCGGTACCGGCCACGGCCGACGCAGGCTCAAGCGCCAGCGACGAGCCAAAGTCGATCAGGCACAGGTCAAAGGTGCCCTCGGCAAGCTGCCGGTCAAGCGGTAGACGCGCCGTGCGCACCATAATATTAGCGGGCGAGATATCGCGATGGACAAAGCCCTCGCCCACCAGACTCATACGGCAGAGCAGATCGAACAGGTCGCGACCCAGACGCGCCGCCACGAGCGGCGACAGGCGTCCGGCATCGTCCACGGCAAGTCGCGAACGCAAGCGGGCGAGCGTCTCGCCCTCGACCCATTCCATGACAATTGCAGGCACACCGTCGACCTCGCCCCAGCCATAGAGGCGAGGAAAGCCCTTAAGGCCCGAAAGGGCGCGATGGCATTCGTATTCCTCGCGAAACGCCGCCTTGAACTTGGCGACCAGCGCCTCGTGAGCGGCATCGTCGTCAAACTCATCGCGCGTCGGCAAGATGAGCTGCTTGAGTGCCACGGCCTCGCCTTGGGCGTTGACGGCACGCGTCACGCGGCCGATGCCGCCACGACGCATGGTGGCATCGTCGGCAAACAGCATCGTAAAACGACGCAGATAGGCAGGCAGTTCGTCCTGACCGAGCGCAATGGCTGGCTCAAACCCGTCGACACGCGCCAGGCGCAGGCCGACCATGGGATCGCGACCGAGCGATTGTGGTGTGGTGGATGCAAGATCGGTCATCATAGGGCAAGCGCCGCCACGTTATTGTTGAAGTTACCGAGCGCAACGTCATCATCGCCGTAATGGCCGACCCATTGACATAGGTTGGTGTAACAGCCCCACAGATTGGCATACTGCTGATACCACTTTGACCGGGGCGAGAATGTCTGACGGCCGAACTCGGCTCGAATGACAAACATCTCCCCGACCAGGCTGTCGCACGGTCTGGGATCTCCCGTAGAGTTATAGGTCGAGACCACATCATTGGCACGAGAAACATAGCCGTCGAGCATGTTGTACTTGGTCACAAGCCAACTGTGAATGCTCTCTTCTTCAGCAGCGGAAAGGCCACCGGAGTTTGCATCGTTGTCAGTGTTGCCGCCCGTCGAGCCGCCGTTTACAGACCCTCCGGTAGAGGAACCCGCCCCAGAGCCGCCGCCCGAACTCGATGAATCCGAGCCAGAGCCAGAAGTATCCGAGCTACCGGGCTTTCCGGACTACTGGGCGTCCTGCTCCTTCTGCTGCTCGACCTTATTCATCGTTGCCGCCACGCTATTGTTGGACAACCGATCGATGATCTTGGTGTTGGTGAGCACGATGGTTTTGCCATTGGCAAGCGTGACTTCGTTGTCCGGGGCCTCGGCGCCGTCCGCATCGTCGGTGCCAAACACAATATGCCCGACCACACTTGCCCAAGCATATCCAGTCGTGGTGCCCAGATCGCTTTTGACCTCATGCCCCACGCGCGGTTCGCGTGCGGCATGCGCCTGCATCATGGACGGCACGGTCATGCCATAGGCAGAAACGCCAGCTATGACCAGCACCAGCGAGCACGATAGCAGTGCGTACGCCCGCGGCGCCAAGCCCAGTCGGCGTCGTATGCGCACCGCGGCGCCGCGCTTTGTCTGAGTGCCACCGGGCCGCATGCGTTCTCCTCCAACAAAAACACGCCGCTCGGGAGCGGCGCATTCATTCGAATCCATATTTGAGTGTATCAGCGAACCCAAAAGGTTGCGCAACGAATGGGTAAATTAAGGATGCGAGCGGAAGCATCCATGCGATAAGCGGATACGAAGCATCTTTGTTGCACAACAAACTCACAGTCGCACGGGAAAATTATGGCTACCCCGTGCGTCGCGAGGAAAACATGCGGCAGGAGCAGGCTCGCCACCTAAATCGCGCGACGGGCCTCGATGGCGCGGCCAAGCGTAAGCTCGTCGGCATACTCCAGGTCGCCGCCCACGGGCAGGCCGCTCGCCAGACGCGATACCTCGACGCCCAGCGGCTTGATAGTGCGGGCCAGATAGCTCGCCGTGGTCTCGCCCTCGATGTTGGGGTTGGTGGCGATGATGACCTCATGGATATCCTCGTGGCCCAGACGCGCCAGCAGCTCGCGGATGTGCAACTGCTCGGGACCAATCTTGTCCATGGGGCTGATCACGCCGCCCAGCACATGGTACAGGCCATGGTAGCTGCCCGTGCGCTCGATTGCCTGGACGTCGCGCGGCTCGCCCACCACGCAAATGCGGGTGGTATCGCGTATCGGGTCCTGGCAGATGGAGCACTCGTCGGCCGTGGCGTAGTTAAAGCAGCGGCTGCAAAAGTGAACCTCCTGCTTAACCTCCAAGATGGCCTCGGCCAGGCGGCGGGCCTCCTCGGCATCGGCCTCGAGCAGGTAATAGGCGATGCGCTGGGCCGACTTGGGACCAATGCCCGGCAGACGGCCCAGCTCATCGAGCAGTTTTTGCAGACTGTGATTCGCACTCATATATATGCGTGTCTTAGAACGGCATGCCCGGGATGTTGAGGCCGCCGGTGATGGCACCCATCTGCTTGTTGGCGAGCTCGTTGACGCCGCGGACGGCCTCGTTGACGGCAGCCATGATCATATCCTGCAGCATATCGACGTCCTCGGGATCGAGGGCATCGGGATCGATGGTGAGGTTGACGAGCTCCATCTCGCCGTTAACGGTCACCTTGACCATGCCGCCGCCGGCAGAGGCGTCGACGGTCTGGGACTTGAGGTTCTCCTGCGCGGCGGCAAGCTGCTCCTGCATCTTGCGAGCCTGCTTCATCATCTGCTGCATGTTCATACCGGCCATGATGGCTCCTTTACGTGCGGCCGCACGCCGAGCTGCAAGGGCAGCCGGAGCACGGCGGGACTTTCAAACTCAAAAATCGTACCACGGCGCGAGGTCAGCGAACGGGGCGGACGTGTTACCTCAGTCGATATACATGTCCTGGAGTGCAAGCCGCACCCAAAGATTATGCAAAGTTGAATAATTCGCATCTGCATAATATTGAAAGCTAAATCTTGTAGAGCCGGAATCCGACATTTTATGCGTCCCACTAAATGGCTAAATGCCGAGCCACTACTCGAGGCGGCGCACATGGCGGCAGGGTATAATTTGATTGCCATAGATAGCAATTTGGAGGTGCCCCATGAATGCCCCCGACGTGCTCCAAAACATCCGCTCAAAACACCCCGTTGCATATTTAGTTCTCTATCTTTTTGTCGGCTGGACATTGCTGGTTGTCATCACCCATGCCATAGCCTTTGGAGCAGAACTGCTGATAGCCAGCTCGGACCAGCCCATCGTCAAATGGGAAGCGACCGATGAGTGCACCGACGGAACTCGAACCATTTACTACAACAGCCCGTCCCTCTACCAAGAGTTCAAGGTCAAGATAAAGGACTCCAAGATTGTCGATGCCGAACTAGGCGCTTTCTTGACAATCGGAGCAACCGTCAACGCCGAGCAAGTCGAGCACACAGACAGCCATGCGACGTATCGTATCGACCTCAGCATCCTAGGCCGACCGTCACGTACTTGTCTGCTCGAATGCGAGATACGCGGCACCGCGTTGCACATGTCCGAAATACAGATGCGCCCGGGCAAAGAGATCTCTTCTTGAGCAGCATACCCGCCCGCACGGTTACTCCACCGGTTTGAAGATGGTGGACTGGCCGAAGACGCTGCGGATGAGGGCTTTGGCCTCGTCCTCGGTCTGCGGGATGCTCGGGGCTGCACCCTGATGGCCGAAGGGGCTGCCCGCACCGGGGCTGGACTCCCAGGGAGCTGCAGGAGCGCCCTCCTCTTTGGGGGCAGTTGCAGCGGACTTGGGCGCGGACGCCGCACCCGGCACGTCGAACGGAGGCAGATCGTCCCCGCTCGCATCGACAGCGAAGCCGCCGACCATAGCGTCGTCGTAGGGCACCTGCTCGGATTCCCACGGCGCGGACTGCGCGACAGGCTGAGCCTTGGGGGCAGCCGAGCGCTCGGGCGCACGAGGTGCGGGCTCGGTCGGGAGCTTACCCGTGGCAGGAGCGCCGGCGGGGTTGTCGGAGCGTAGCCAGGGGGCTTTGCCCAGGTCAGACGACTTGGGCGCGGGCGAGACGGGCTTGGGCGCGGGTGTCGGAGCAGCCGGTTTGGGCGCCGCGGGCTTAGGCGCCGACGGGGTCGATGCCGCTACCGGTGCCGTTTGCTGCTGCGTCGCGCTGGCGCTCGAGGATGCAGGGGGCACCGAGGACACGGGTTGCGGGTCCGCAGATGCCGCAGCCCGTGCAGATGGAGAATGCTCCTCATGTTGAGGAGCCGGCGTGCCACCCCCATCCAGGACATAGTCGACGGTGCGACGACCGAAAACCGCGCAGACCGTCGGCAGGACCACCGACTGCGTATCGGCGCGACCGAGCATCTTAATGGCAAAAGTCGAACCCGCGGGGAACGAGACCGTGAGCTTGGAGCCGTCGTCGGCCGTGGCGCGGGCGTTGAGCAAAAGCCCTGCGTAGGAAGCCTGACGCGCCTTGACACGCTCGACAACCTCGGCCCATTTGCGCTGCAGCTCTCCGGCATCCTCGACCGCGGGCGTCTCGGCAGCACCGGCGGCGGCAACCTGGGCGGCATTGTTGGACTGGGGCTTAGGTGCCGGAGCGGTGGCAGGCGCGGGGGCCGCAACGGGCTGAGGCGCAGGCGCTGCAGGCTTGGAGGCTGACACGGACGCAGAACGGGGCGCAGGCTGGGCAGTCGGAACAGCAGCTCCGCGGTCCCAAGGCATGCCACCCTGGCGCGCGGACGTAGCAGCAGGGGCAGCGGATGCCGCCGGAGCGGCAGCACGGGCGCCCGAAATGAGCGTCGGCTGTTGGGCAGCAGCGGGTACGGATGCTGCAGGCGCGGCGGCCTGAGCAGCAGCCACGCTCGCCGGCACGGCGCCGTTGGCAACCATGGCCTCCAGACGTGCCACGCGCTCGGCCAATGCCTCAATCGTTAAATCAGCCTCGGGACGCGCCAGACGCGTGCAGGCAATCTCGAGCACCAGGCGCACGTCGCTCGCGCCCCTCATCTCCAGTGCGGCATCGTCGAGCACCGTCAGCACGCGGGCCAGGCGGTCGGCAGGATGCTCGCCAAAGGCAGCGGCCTCGGCAGCAAGCGCCTCGGCCTGCTCCGAGCCGCCCTCAAACAGCTCGGCACGGGCACCAGCAACGCAGGCAACGTACACGTCACGCACATGCGCCACCAGGTCGCGCGTCAGCTCAAGCAGGTCATTGCCCTCCTCGACCTGCACACGAATCAGTCCATAGAGCTCGGCAACATCGCGATCGGCAATGGCGCGGGAAAACTCGCCCAGGATCTGGTCCGAAACCTCGCCCAAAAGCGAGCGGGCGTCGTCCGCATGCACAGAACCGTTGCCAAAGACGCTCAGCTGCTCCAGCGTGGACAGCGCGTCGCGCATGCCGCCCTTGGCATGGCGCGCCACGATAGCCAGCGCCTCGTCGTCGTAATCGAAGCCCTCCTGCTCGCACACGTATGCCAAGCGATACTCGATATCCTCGTTGCCGATGCGATGGAAATCGAAACGCTGGCAGCGCGAGAGGATGGTCTCCAGAATCTTTTGCGGGTCGGTGGTGCACAGCACAAAGATCACGTGTGCCGGCGGCTCCTCAAGCGTCTTGAGCAGCGCGTTGAACGCCGCCGTCGTGAGCATGTGGACCTCGTCGATGATATAAATCTTGTACTTGCCGCGCACTGGGGCAAAGTTGACGGAGTTGATGATCTCCTCGCGCACGTTGTCCACGCCGGTACGGCTTGCGGCATCGAGCTCGTAGACATCCGGGTGGTTGCCCTCGGCGATGAGCTCGCACTCCTCGCAAGTACCGTCGGGCATGCAGCCGCTTGCACCCTCGGCGCGCGCCGCCTCGGCATTGCGGCACAGCAGCGCCTTGGCCAGAATGCGCGCCATGGTGGTCTTGCCCGTGCCGCGCGGTCCGCAGAACAGGTAGGCGTGGGACAGGCGCCCCTCGGTGATGGCGTGCTCGAGCGTCGAGACGATATGTTGCTGGCCCACCACGGAGTCGAAGGTGAGCGGGCGATACTTTCGGTACAACGATTCCATGGGTGCTCCCCCGGGTATACTGAGTCTTGTTGCCGCGGCGGCCATGCGGTCGCACGGCATACTGCATTCCATAATACCCGTACGGCGAGCCCGCCGCGATAGGAGTCCAAAGAGCATGGCAGACGCAGAGAGCAACCTCGTCCCCTCCGAAGCAGCCGACCAGGTCGAGGTCGCGCTCGAGGAGCAGGCCGCAGCCGACGACGGCATCCTGTACCTCAACGAGTACCAGTACGAAAACGACCTGGTCACCGACTTCGCCCGCCTGGTCGCCTCGCCCAGGCGTCGCGGCTCGCTGTATGTCGCCGCGGCAATTGCCGCGCTCATCGGCATCGGCATGCTGGTGGCCGGCGGCAACTGGATCAAGTTTGGCGTCGTCCTGATCGTGTTCGGCGCCTTTTTGGCCTGGTGGAGCAAAAACCTGCACCACACCCTCGCCCGCGACTTTATCGATGCCGTTGAGGCCGACGAGTCCATGGGTGGCCGCTATCGCCGCGTCGCCGCCAACGAGGACGGCCTGATGGTTTGGGGCAAGAGCGGCAAGTCACAGTTCTTCCCGTTTGAAAAGCTCGACCACGTGCTCGACGGCGAGCGCATCTTTGTGGCCATGTTCGCCGACCAGGGCGTGACGATCCCTAAGGACACCTTTGTCCGCGGCGATGCCGAGCAGTTCGGTCCCTTCCTCAAGGCCCGCATCAACAAAAAACTCCGCATCGAGACCAAACGCAAGAAGATGAAGGCAGAAAAGGCCGCCGTCGAGGCCAAGCAGGGCGACAAGCCCCAGGAGACCAAGGGCAAGCAGCGCAAGCAGAAGAAGAACAAGAAAAAGCGCTAAGGCCAAGCCAGGCAGGCAGCCTCGCATCCCGCTATCCTCCCCATGCACCCGAGCGTGCTACACTAGCAGCATCTATGCCACCGCGAACGGCTCGGCTCTGCGCCCGCCACTCGCAAACGAACTTTAAACGCACGAGGGTTGGCCATGCCGCTTTTCTCGCAACATACCGCCCGGTTCTCGCCGGACGTTCCTTTGGAGGGCACCAGCTCTCGCGAGCTGCTCAAGCGGTACCAGCCGCTCGAGACACTTGCGACCGGCGGTTTTGGCTCCATCGAGATCTGCCGCGACACGCACCTGCGCCGCCGCGTCGCCATTAAACGCATCCCCCTTATCAACGGTGCCGGCATGCCCGCTAGCGACATCATGGATGTCCTGCGCGAGGCGCACACTGCCGCCATGCTTCAACATCCCAACATCGTGCAGGTCATCGACTTTACGCACGACACAGCCTATGCCTACCTGGTTATGGAATATGTCGATGGCATGTCGCTGGCCGAGTTTTTGCACCGCGCGGACGGCCACTCACTTACCTTTGACGAGGCCGCGGCCATTGCCGATGCCCTGGGCCAGGCGCTCACCTTCGCCCACAGTAACGGCGTACTCCACCTGGACATTAAGCCCGCCAACGTGCTCATCGACCACTCGGGCAATGTAAAGCTCACCGACTTTGGCATGGCGCGACTGTCGTCCGCCGGTGGCTTTGGCGGCTCGCGCGGCGGCACCATCGGCTACATGCCGCCCGAGCAGCTCGATATCGAGACCGGCACGGTCGACGAGCGCGCCGATGTCTTTGCCCTCGCCTGTGTGATCTACGAGGGCCTGTGCGGCAGCGCTCCCTTTATGGCGGCCACGCCCGCCGACTCGCTCGGCCGCATCATCGGCGGCGCCACCTATCCCAGCGATCTGATACCACACTTTCCCCCGGGAGCCGAGGCCGCGCTCATGAGCGCGCTCTCCCCCATGCCGCAGGACCGCCCCAACAGCATCGAGGCATTTTGCGACCAGCTCCTTGCCGGTCTGGGCAGCGTGCGCGAAGGCCGTCGCAGCCTGGAGCAAATGGTTGGCGAACTTTCGGATGACGAGCAGGAGCTCGACGGTATCGAGCCGTCGCACTACGAGGACGACGCCATCGAGGTCGACCCCGCACTCGGCTGGGCGGGCACGCGCTGGAGCCATGCGCGCGACTACACCATGCGCATTATCTCGGCGCTAACGTGCGGCACCTTTAGCTTTTTGCTGATGCAAACGGCCGGGGTCGCGGCGCTTCCCGGCCTGGTCATTGCGGCCATCGCGATCGGCGCGGCGGCTGGCCTGGCCCCCCAGATTGGCTCGGCCATCTCGGCTGTGGGCTTTTTGGTGCTCATGGCCAACGCCACCATGCAGGCACAGGGCATCCTGTCGATGCTGCCCGTCGCGGTGATCTTTGCCGCCGCCATGTCCGGTTGGTGGATCGCCTGGGGTCGTACCGAGGCTGCCGCGAGCGCCGCGCTCACCTGTGCACTCGCGCTTGGCTGTCTGACCGGCAATACCTTCCTGGCAGCTGGGGTCGCCGCCGGCGTCGCGTCATTTTGGCTCGGCCCGACAAGCGCCGCCGCGGCAACGGGCATGGGCGCGCTTTTTGCCCGTCTGGCCACGGTCGCGCTTTCAGCCGGAGGCGTGCTGGGGCTCGGTAACGTTGCCGCAGCGCTGGGAGACCCGCTCCTTTGGGTCGCCTTTATGCTGGTCGCGACAACTGCCGCAGCGTCATCCGCGCTGCTCAATGCCCATGCCAAGCGTGCCGACCAGGGCTCAAACCTTGCCGCAATCGCTGCCATCGCTGTCACCGGCATCGGCTGCGCAGCGGCGTCCTGTCTTGCACACCATATGGAAATTGCCAGCCTTGCAGCCGCGGTCGTCGCCAAGGCGGCGGTTGCGGGAACCCTATCCTCTATAATCGTTGGGATATGCCTATATTTGCTCGGATACCAAAGAACCTATACGGAGAGTGATCTTTCGTGAACTTCCTGAACATCTTCGAGGACCACGTGGCCGGCATCTTCGGTGCCACCCGTGCCCCGTTCTCCTTTAAGAAGCTTGCCAAGCAGGCCGCTCGCGACATGGAGGATCAGACTCTGGTGATCAACGGCGTCAACACGGCGCCGGCACTCTATACCATCCTTATCGCCGCCGACGACGATCCCATGCTCGCCCCGTTCTACCCCGAGCTTTCGCGCGAGGTCCGCGAGTTTGTGAAGGCACAGGCCGAAAAGCGCCGCTATGTGTTTGTCGGCGAGCCCCTCGTGCGCTTTATGATCGATCCGCAGCTGCGTGCCGGCAAGTTCTCGGTCTTTGCCGAGAACGTCGATGCCCCCACGCTCGGCCGCCTGTACGAAGAAGAGCGCGCCTATCAAAACGGCCTGGGCCAGAACAACTCCGCGGCAAGCCGTGCCGCCAGCGCCCCGCGCGCCGGCCAGCAGCAGTTTGCTGCCCCGCAGCAGCAGCGCCCCGCCGCCATGCCCCAGCAGCAGCCGACGCCTCGCGCCGCCGCTCCCGACCCGCTTGCCGTGGCAGACCCCTTCGCGCCTAGCATCCCCGACCCCGCCGCTCCCATCCCGGTGCCGCAGACCGTCTCGCGCGACGCGCTTGCCGGCATGGGCGGAGCCGCCGCGACCGGTGCCGCCGTGGGCCTAGGCGCCGCAGCCGGCATCGCCTCCAACATGGCGAGCACTCGCGCCCCGCAGCGCCCGCTCGCCCAGCTCGTCGACGTCGTGAGCGGCGAGAGCCATAGCATCACCTCCGCACAGGTAACCATCGGTCGCGAGCGCTCAGTTTCCGACATTGCCCTGCGCGACCCCAACGTGTCGCGCCGCCACGCCCAGCTCACCTTTACGGGCTCGGATTGGTCGATCGAGGACCTCAATTCCACCAACGGCACGCTCGTCAACAACCGCCGCATTACGCGCTGCCCGCTGCGCAACGGCGATCTGCTGACGTTTGGCCTGAGCACCTTTGAATTTAGGGGATAGTCGCTTATGAACATCGATATCGTCCTTTTTGCAGGCCGCATCGTCCTGGTCGCCCTGCTCTATATCTTCCTGTTCGCCGTCATGAAGACCGGCGTGGGACTTGTGCGCGGGCAGCGCCGCGACTCGGCTATCTGGACGATTGATGTGGACAAGGGTCCGCGCGGTATCCGCGGCATCCACGTAGACATGCTCGGCCCCGTCATCGTCGGTCGCTCGCCATCTTCGGACATCTGCATCAACGAACCGTTCGTCTCGGCCTCGCATGCGCGCTTTTCGCTACAGGGCCCGGCGCTCATCATCGAGGACCTCAACTCGCTTAACGGCACGCTCGTCAACGGCCGCCAGCTCGTGGAGCCCGCAACGCTGCGCGAGGGCGACGAAGTCCAGATTGGCGACGTGGTCATGAAGGTGAACCGTCGATGATCGACGAGGAGAACAAGTCCGCAACTATGACCGAGGCACCGGCTGCCGCCACAGCTGCGCCGGCCCACACCGCTCCGGCGGGCTCCGCACCCGTGGAGCCCGAGGACACCGTGTTCTCCCTGCCTCTTTCGCATGTAACGCATGATATTTCGGATCTAGCCGATAACGAGGACGAAGAGGATGCCGTAGCGGCGCCCATCGGCGCACATGCTGCGGAACAGCCCACAGCGCCCGAAGCAGCCCCGGCGCCGGCTCACTTTGCAGAACCCGTCGCCGCGGCAATCAACGAGAGCGCTGCGGTGTTTGCGGCACCCGAGCCCGCCGCGCCGGCGTTTCCCATAGCCCCGGCATCCGAGGTTGCGCCCGCGTCTACGCCGGCGCCCGAGCCTATAGACGTCAGCCCGCAAGACGACGAGTCGACCGCCCGCGTTTCCGAGGAGCCCGACTCCCCGGACACCGGTGATTCCGAATCAAACGCCGAGACCGACACCGTCTCTCCCGGTGACACCGCCGAGATCGACGTTGCTGCCGTTGAGGCCAAGCTCAAAGACCCCGGCTCGACCATGAGCTTTGAGCCCCTAACCGAGGAGCGCATCGAGACCGACTCGACCTATGATGCCGGTACCACCACGCAACTCATGTGGGGCGCCCGCTCCGACGTTGGCTGCGTGCGCCCGCACAATGAGGATTCCTACCTGGTGCAGTCGCCGCTCTTTTGCGTATGCGACGGCATGGGCGGTCACGCCGCCGGCGAGGTAGCCTCTTCCATCGCCGTCGAGACTATTGCCAAGACGGCCCCGCAGTCCGCCGACGCAGCGCGCCTGGCCGCAGCCGTCGAGGCAGCCAACGCCGCCGTAATCGAGGCGGCCCTGAACGGCCTGGGCAAGCCCGGCATGGGCTGCACAGCCACTTGCGCCTATATCGAAAACGACACGCTCGCCATCGCCCACGTGGGTGACTCTCGCGCCTACCTGCTCCACGAGGGCACGCTCATCCGCGTGACCCGCGACCACTCCTACGTGGAGGAGCTCGTGGACGCCGGCGAGATCACGGCAGACGAGGCTCGCGTCCACCCCAACCGTTCGGTCATCACCCGCGCGCTGGGCTCGGACCCCGCTATGTATGCCGACCACTTCACTCTGCATATCGAGGAAGGCGACCGTCTGATCCTGTGCTCCGACGGCCTTTCGAGCATGATTCCCGATAGCGATATCGAGAACATCGCCACGCAGTCCTCAACCGCGCAAATCTGCGTCGACAACCTAGTGGACGCGGCGCTTGCCGCCGGCGGCCACGACAACGTGACCGTAGTAGTCGTTGACCTGGTTGACGATGGCGTTATGCGCGAGGCGCAACGCGTGCGTCGCCGCAACGTTACTATCGCCGCCATCCTGGCCCTCGTCTTTGTGCTGGCAGCTGGCATCTGGGCCTACACGGGTGTCACCGGCTCGTACTACCTGGGTACCTACCAGGGCAATGTCGCCGTCTGGCGCGGCCTGCCCGGCAAGCCACTCGGACTCAAGCTCCACTGGCTCGAAAGCGAAACCAGCATCAAGCTATCCGACCTGCCCGAAGACACGCAAAACCGCCTCAAGGCGGGTATTCCGCAAACAAGTGTCGACGATGCGCAGGACACGATATCCAAGTACCGCCACCAGATCGACGAGGAGCAGACCCGCCAGGTGATCGACGCGCAAACGATTCGCGACAACACCAATCAGGGATCGACCTCCGAATCAGATTCCGAGAAAACCGCCGAACAGTCCGCCGAGGCCGAAGCCTCCGATAAGAATTAGAAAGGGAGTGCCGCTTATGAGTCGCCGCAACACCGAGCTGCTCTTGCTCATCGCCTCGGCGTTCCCCGTCATCCTGCTGTATGCGATGTACGTCCTCACCGCGGGCGCTGTCATCTCCTTTGAGACGCTCGCCGTACCGATCGGCCTCTTTGCCGCCTTTGCCGCGGCCCACATCGCCGTGCGCATCTTGGCGCCCGGTGCCGACCCCGCCATCCTGCCCATCGTATTTATACTTTCGGGCATCGGCATCACGTTCGTGACGCGTCTCGCCCCCGCTCTCGCCATCTCACAGCTCATCATCCTGTTTGTCTCGGTGGCGCTCATGGTGGGAACGCTTGCACTAGTCAAAAACCTCGACGTGGTCATGCGCTACAAGTACACCTTTGGCATCATCGGCATCATTCTGCTGATGCTGCCTATCTTTATCGGCACCACGATCTCGGGCTCCAAGCTGTGGATTCGCATCGCGGGCTTTACCATCCAGCCCGGCGAGTTCGCCAAGGTCTTTATCGTCCTGTTCCTGGCCGGCTACCTGGCCGAGAACCGCGAGCTGCTCTCCATCTCCAACCGCAAGATTCTGGGCTTTAAGATCCCTCGCCTGCGACTGCTGCTGCCGCTGTTTGCCGTGTGGGGTGTGTGCCTGCTCGTCGTCGTCTTCGAACGCGACCTGGGTTCGGCCGTGCTGTTCTACACCATCTTCTTGCTGATGCTCTACGTTGCCACGGGGCGCTTTTCGTATGTCGTTATCGGCCTTGCGCTCTTAGCCGTTGGAGCCGTGGGCGCCTACAAGTTCCTGTCTCACGTTCAGGTGCGTTTCCAGGTTTGGCTCGATCCGTTTAAGGACGCCCAGGGCCAGGGCTACCAGATCGTCCAGTCGCTCTTCTCGCTTGCCGATGGCGGTCTGGTCGGTGTTGGCATCGGCAACGGCATGGCCAACAACATCCCTGTCGTCGAGTCCGACTTTATCTTCTCGGCTATCGGCGAGGAGATGGGCCTTTTGGGCGGCGGCGCCGTGCTCATCCTGTTTATGCTCTTTGCCGTGCGTGGCCTCACCACGGCTGCCCGCGCTAAATCCGACCTCGCCGCCTTTAGTGCCACAGGCCTTACGGCCGCCATCAGCTTCCAGGCCTTCTTGATCGTTGGCGGCGTAACCCGCCTGATCCCGCTGACCGGCGTCACCCTGCCCTTTATGAGCCAGGGCGGCTCCTCTCTGCTGGCGAGCTTTATCATCGTCGCGCTCCTGCTGCGCGCCGGTGACGAGGCGACCGGACGCGAGGCCGAGCTTACCGGCACCGGCACCATGGCCGCCATCACCGATGATCAGGTCGCATCTGCCGCCGCCCCGACGGGCACGCGCTTTGCCACCTCGTCTTCCTACGGCAGCGGCAGCCATTCCGTCGGCTCGCGCATGCGCCGTCGCCTGCTCGACACGCCTGAATCCGGTGTGCTCGGCCGCGTTGCTCTTGCCAACCGTCTAACCCGCGCGGTGCTCGCCTTTACGGCGCTGTTCGCCATCCTTATCGGCAACCTCACCTATGTCCAGGTCATTAAGGCCAAGGACTATCAGGACATGCCGACCAACAACCACACCATCGCCCGCTCCAAGTACATCCAGCGCGGCTCCATCATCACGTCCGACGGCGTGACGCTGGCCGAGTCGCTGCAGCAGGAGGACGGCACCTACGTACGCTCCTACCCCAACGGTAACCTGGCAGCTCACGTGGTTGGCTACGTGAGCCAGCAGTATGGCACCACCGCCATCGAGAGCGTCATGAACGACACGCTCACCGGTTCTAAGGACTACTCCAGCTGGAACAATGCCATCGCGTCGCTCGCGGGCCAGACCCAGCCGGGCAACACCGCCAAGCTCACCATCGACTCGCGTATCCAGACGGCGGCCGAGCAGGCACTCAAGGGCTTTAAGGGCGCTGTAGTGGTCATCGACCCGCGTACCGGCGCGGTGCTCGCATGTGCCAGCTCGCCCACCTACGACAACACCAACATCGATGCCCTGCTGCAGACGGGCGGCGGCGAGGACGGCTCCATGTACAATCGCGCCATGGACGCGCTGTACACGCCGGGCTCCACGTTTAAGGTCGTTACGCTTTCCGCGGCACTCGAGACCGGTACCGCCAGCCTGACCAGCACCTACCAGGCGCCCGGCTCCATGGATATCGGCAACGCACCGGTCACCAACTATGCCAACGAGAGCTACGGCACCATCAGCCTGCAGCAGGCCTTTGCCGTGTCCTCCAACGTCGTCTTTGGCCAGGTGGCAAACGAAGTTGGCGCAAACACGCTCGTGCAGTTTGCCAACGCCTTTGGCTACGGCCAAAAGCTCGGCCAGGACCTGACCTCCGCGGCCTCCATCATGGCCGACCCGTCGCTCATGACCGAGTGGGAGACCGCCTGGGCCGGCGCCGGCCAGCCTGTCGGCATGGACCACACGCCCGGCCCGCAGACCACCGTCATGCAAAACGCCGTGATTGCCGCCGCCATCGCTAACAGCGGCGTGGTCATGGACCCGTACTTTGTAGCCCAGATACTCGCCCCGGACGGAACCGTGGTCAAGACCACGCAGTCCCGCTCGCTTGGTCAGGCCGTCAGCTCCGCCACGGCCGACCAGGTCAAGCAGGCCATGCTTGCCGTCGTCCAGTCCGGCAGCGGCACCGATGCCCAAATCCCCGGCGTCAAGGTCGCCGGCAAGACCGGCTCGGCCGAGATCGGCGGCACCAACGTCAACTCGATGTTCGTTGGCTTTGCACCTTACGATTCACCCACGGTCGCCATCTCGGTGGCCTTGGAGGATTTCGACAAGCATGACGTCAAGGCCGCCAAGATCGCCGGTATCGTCCTGACCGCGGCACTTGCCGCACAGGGAGCGTGATGCCCATGATCGAATCGGACACCCGAGGCGCGCCGCGGCCTAAGGGTTAGCGGCAACGCGTCACACGGCCCCAGCGGCCACATCGTAGGTACTACACACATCGTTGAGCGAATAGTTATGTTAGGAGCAGGAATGGAACAGAGGGTCCTCGGGGGAAGATACCTCCTCAAGGATAAGGTGGGAACAGGCGGCATGGCGACCGTCTACCGTGCACAGGACCAGGTCCTCGACCGCACGGTAGCCGTCAAGATCATGCTGCCGCAGTATGCTGGCGACGCAACCTTCGCCGCACGCTTTAAGCAGGAGGCCCAGGCAGCAGCCGGTCTCTCCTCACCCTATATCGTGGGCGTCTACGATTGGGGCAAGGACGGCGACACCTATTACATCGTCATGGAGTACCTGCGCGGCACCGACCTTAAGAGCGGCATCAAGAGCCACGGTGCCCTCGACCCCAAGAAGGTCGCCCAGATCGGCTCGCAGATCAGCTCCGCGCTTTCGGTCGCCCACAAGCACGAAATCATCCACCGCGACATTAAGCCGCAGAACATCATGGTGCTGCCCGACGGCAACATCAAGGTGATGGACTTTGGCATTGCGCGCGCCAAGAACAGCCACCTCACGCAAGACAACAACGTGCTGGGAACCGCCCACTACGTCAGCCCCGAGCAGACCCGCGGTCAGGACCTCGGCCCCACCTCGGATATCTACTCGCTGGGCGTCGTGATGTACGAGTGCGCCACCGGTCGCGTTCCCTTTGACGGTGACGACGCTATCTCGGTCGCACTCAAGCAGGTCAACGAGCTGCCTATTCCGCCGAGCCAGATCAACTCCGGTGTCGACGCCGACCTTGAGCGCATCATCCTCAAGTGCATGGAGAAGGACCCCGCAAACCGCTTCCAGACCGCCGACGAGCTGCGTCAGGTGCTCAACAGCTACCTGTCGGGCCGTGCCGTCAACGTCTCGGAGCCCACGCGCATCATCGGTGCCCCCGGTGAGTTGGGCGCCACCAAGACTCGCGAGCTTTCCGATCAGACGCGTGCCATGGTGCGTCCCGTCTCGGGCGTAAGCGGCCAGAATACCGCCCGTAGCTCGGTTTCGGGCTCCACCGGCTCCTACGAGATCGAAGAGCCCAAATCCAACAAGAACAAGATCATCGCCGCCGTGGTGGCAGCCGTTGCCGTCATCGGCATCGTGGTGGCCTTTGCCACAGGACTCTTTGGCGGCGAGCAGGTCACCGTGCCCGATGTGCTGGGCAAGGACCAGCAGACTGCCGTCGAGCTGATCAAGGAAGCCGGCCTCGAGGTCGGCACCATCGACCAAAGCTACAACGACGATGTCGACGAGGGCAAGGTCGCCGAGCAGACGCCCAACGGCAACACCAAGAAGGCCAAGGGCACCAAGGTGAACCTGGTAATCTCCAAGGGCCCCAAGCCCTCCGAAAAGGTTGAGGTTCCCAAACTTGTCGGCCTGACCAAGGACCAAGCAGAAGCCGCACTGGCAAGCGTTGGCCTGAAGGGCAACGCCTCCGAGGAGGCCAACGAGGCTGATGAGGGCCAGGTCTTTGAGCAGGGCACCGAAGCCGGTAAGGAAGTCGCGAAGGGCACGACCATCTCGTACAAGGTCTCGAGCGGCCCGGATACCACGTCCGTCCCCGACCTGACCGACATGACCGAGGCCCAGGCGCGCAACGCCCTCGATATGGCAGGCTTTGGCGTCGACGTGAGCTACCAGGAGAACGACTCGGTTACCGAGGGCACCGTGATCAGCTGGAACCCCAGCGGCAAGCAGAAGCCCGGCGCCACGATTACCGTCGTCATTGCCAAGAAGTCCGGCAAGGCCACCGTCCCGGGCAACCTGTACGGCAAGAGCATTTCCGCCGCCGTTACCGCGCTCAACAACGCCGGTTTCTATAACATTGGCTTCTGTGACCAGAACGGCAATCCCGTAAGCGGTAACGAGGATGCCACCGTTACGGGCGTCTCCCCCACTGGCAAGCAGTCCACCGACAGCACGATTACGCTGACGGTCGCACTTTCTGGTTCGGGCTCGGGCTCGGGCACGAGCACGGGCGACGATTCCGGTACGACCAACTAGTCGCCACCCCACCGCTCATCGCGGCTTTCGCCGCAAACATATTCGCTCACAGGCGCCTGCTTGCTCCCCCAGCAAGCGGGCGCTTTCTTTATCTGAAGCAGCGAATACTACGGCATGCCTTAAACCAAAAGAGCCCGGCACCGTAACGGTACCGGGCTCGATATTCCTCTGGTGCCCCCGGGCGGATTCGAAAACTCCCCCGCGGGGAAATGAGTGACGCGGGTGTCGACGGTTCGAATCCGCCGGCAGCTCCCACAAACCAGAAACGGCGCCGCTCTCGCGACGCCGTCATAATCTTCTGGTGCCCCCGGGCGGATTCGAACCGTCGACACCCGCTTTAGGAGGTCATGGTCATTTACCTTACCTGGGCAAATGCAATTTTGCCCTATTATATATATTCGCAGGTAGATTAGCTGTTTTTGAGTTTCTGCTGGTTCTTATTAGAATTCTATTTCACCTCTTTTTCACCCCTAGCAGTTGCGTTTACGGCTTGCAGGGGTGAAAAGTTTACGTTAGGCTCGGGGCCGAGGCCCTCAAAGCCCCGGCCCCGAGCCTAACGTAATCCCCTTGGAGGACACTTTTGGAAACCAGAATCAAACCAACCGCAAAGGGAACATCTGAGCCCATCAAGGGAAAGCCCGGCTCATTCAAGATTTACTTCTCTCTTGGGAGAGACCCGAACTCCGGAAAGAACGGCAGCAAAGTTAAGTATCTCAAAACACCCAAGAGGACCATCCATTGCAAGAGCAAGAACCCGAAGAACTGGCCTAGCGAAGTCGCAAACGCTCTCAACGAGTACCGCGAGGAACTTGAGAGCTATGAACCATCTAGAGATGCTCCGAGCACCGTAGCGGCATATGCCGAATCCTTCCACGTGCTCCGAGAGAGCTCATTCGGCTCCCCTCTCTCATATGAGCGAGAGGGATACGACGTGCGACACATACGCGAACTGTTCGAAGACGTGCCCCTAGCCGACCTGAGGCCCGACGATGTTAAACGCGCCTACGCTGAGGCCCGTTCAAATGGAAGGTTCACCGACGCCGAGATCCGTCGCATTCACGTCAAGCTTAAGCAGGTCATGCAAGATGCCCTTGAGAACGAACTGATTGGCCGCAATCCTTGCATCGGCATAAAGCTGCCGAAACCGGACCTGCGAGCACGAAACTTTCTCCCTCCCGATGAGCTCCCAAGATTCACTGAGTGCTTGCTTTCCGAGCCGATGGGGCCCATGACCGTCTGCACCATGCTTATATTTCACCTCGGGCTGAGGAAAGGCGAGGCTTTAGGGCTCAGCTGGCTCGATTACGACCCCGAAGCCATGGAGCTCCGAATCGTCCGGCAGTACACCAGCGACAAGACCTTGAGGCCCCCGAAATCGGAGATGAGCAGACGCATTCTCTCCATAGACAAAGCTCTGACCGAGTATTTAGACAAGTGGAAGACTATGCAGCGCGACATATTCAGACGTCGCGGGTTGGAACAAAAGGATACCGACCCCATCGTCCACGCATTCAGCGTTGGAAAGGATGCCGACGGTTTCCGCAGCATAAGCGTCACCAGACCAAGCGGGCACAACTACTCTCGATGGTTTAGGGACTTCTGCGTCGATAACGGCTATGGGACTTATAGCGATGTGACGAAGCAGTTCATGCGAGACGGCAAGCTTCATACGCGCGGCACTGGTTACTCAGGACTTGTTCCCCATGGCCTCCGTCACACCGCCGCGACCGCTCTCGTGGCGAGCAACGTCGATTTAAAGACCGTTCAGGCGCGAATGGGCCATGCCTCCGCAAGCACAACGGCTAATTTCTACACCCATGCAATCAGGGCCAATGACCGAAACGCAGCAGAAGTCTTTGAATTGCTGTCATCTAAGTAATGGCTAGTTTACCTCGATGTTCACTATCTCTTCATACGGTGGGCTACTACTAGGGCTACATGCGCCGTCTGATGGTATGATGATTGCAGACAAACGATTGGAGGTGAATAAAATGGTCTATAAGAAGAAGGCCGAGAAGCGTATCCGCATACCCGAAAACCTCAAGACCCCCTTCTCACAGATGGTCTCCGACGAGGCTTACCTTCGAGCGACCGATGAGTCAAAAGCCATTATCGGCCTTGTCTTTGACGAGGTGCTTCCCTCCCCGGCATTTCCGAGGGACAGGATGCTCGACGTCTACAGCGGTAGTGGTCTGTTTGCGAGTGTCTCGGACGTTCTGCGTTCGAACGTCACTGGCGCGACGGGAACCGTCGCCCACGGCGGCTATAAGCCCATTGTCGAGTTCGGTTTCGAGCTAATCCACGAGAGGCGTTGTGAGACCGCGCTCTTTACCAGCGCGATGGACATGCCGCACCTTCGCCGCTGCTTTGATTCCGTCATTGACTTTATGGAGCACAAGGTTCCGCGCGATCCCTCAGACCCCTTTGTCGATTACGAGACCGACAGGGCGGTGAAGTACGGCCGAGCCCTGATGGACGAGGCGTCCACCAACTATAACCGCGCCCCCGTTGTGGCGCTCGTGCGCTTCGCCATCGAATATTTTGACGAAATCGGCCAGCTGAACGCGACATGCGCCTATCTCGCCGACGCCTTCTCCGCGCTCGAAGAGAGCGTCACGACCTCTGCCGCAGACTGCGGCAACCAGCACGTACTCCCGGATACCCCGGAGTTGCGTCGCAAATGGAGCAGTCTTCTTGAAGAGGTTTGTTCCGACTGGTAATAAAAAACGGCACCCGACTCCCCTCTCTTAGTCGCCAAACCTCGAAGAGGAGCCGAGCACCCCAAACAAGGAGTTTATCATGCATCTTGCAGATGACCCCAAGGTTGACGCCATTTCCGCAGGCATCAACCTTCGTCGCACTGGTCCCAAGCGTATCTTGAGCCGTCTCGATGTTCAGATTCTCACCGGCATTGGCCAGTCGAGCGCCATTAAGCTCATGAAGTCGACGCACCATTGCTTCCGCATCGCCAACCAGTATTTTGTCATGGAAGAAGACCTCATCGCCTATTTCAGGACTTTGGCTGAAGAGGCGAACGAGTAATGCAGTGCCCGGCCCCCAACCCTCTCGTTTTCGAATCCGATAGGCTCGATGAGCACCTCAGCGCCCTTAGGGGTGACCAACCTATCGCCCTCTTCGGGCTCAAGGCCCTTAACGACATCCTCGGCGGAGTCCATCCCGGGCTCAATTATGCCATCGGCACCGGTCCCGGCAGGGGCAAGACGACCTTGGCCTTGCAGGAGGCCGACAAGCTTGCGAACGACAGTCACCCAGTAATCTATGTCTCCGCCGAGCTTCCCGCGCATAAGCTCTTGGAGAAGAGCCTTGCACGACTCAGCGGAGGCAAGCTTGCCCTTTCCGAGGTCGCGGACGCGGCGGCGGCAGACCATCCCAAGCACGAGGCCTTCGAGGCTGCTCTCGACAGGTATCGCAGCTGTATCGCCCCGAATCTCTGTATTACCGGCCCGTTGAACACCGTTGAACTCTCGAACCTCGTTGGGCTGATAGCACGTGAGCGCAACGAGGCCCCTATCGTTTTCATCGACTATCTCCAACTCCTCGCCTGCGGTATCACGGCGGGACAGCAGTTCATCGACGAGCGCTTGGCAATCACAGCGTGCGTAAAGGGCTTGCGCGAAATATCAAACCTCTACGGCTCGCCAGTCATCGCCCTGAGCTCGACCACGCGCGAGTCCTACAAGTCTGGCAAGTCGAGCAAGCCCAACCTCGGCATGTTCGGCGGCTCTTCGACGGTCGAGTACAGCTTCGACTCCGTTCTTTTTCTTGCCGACGATGACGGAAAACCCGACTTCCCTTTTGAGGCCCCCGCGAGCGGCACCCCGCTCAAGCTCGTTGCCCTCAAGAATCGCTACGGCACGTTAGGCGAAGCTCGGCTCGACTTCGACGGAGCCCACGCTACCTTCCTCGATAGGGGCTAGGCGATGCGCGGCACTAGCAGGACCGCGCATATCAACGTTCGTATGACCGATGGAGAGCGGGCCGAAATCGTGGCCCGCTCTTCCTCTTTCGGCATGCCCCCATCAACGTTTTTGCGCGAGGCCGCCCTCCGAATCGGCGAGAAGCCCGTCAAGGTCGCCGACGAGTCGACCCTCCGGCAAATGCTCGTCGAGATGAAGCGGCAGGGCAACAACCTCAACCAAGCTATGCGCTCCATAAACGCCTATGGCATCGACCGGCAAACGGCCGTCCAGCTTGAAAACGCCGTCCAGTTGATATCGAGCACAGCTTCCGAACTCTCAACCCTTCTGTCGAAAGCAAAGGAGCGGCTATGAAAAGCAAGATGTTCACCGCCCTCATATCATCCGTCTTCATTGCATTCCTCGTCTGCCCAATCCTTGCCGCCCCTATCGGCGATATTGCCTCCGGGATCATGCCCGACGCGTCAGCCCTCCCCTCTGCGCTCGATGCGGCCACGGTTCTCGGCTGGTGGCTCTCGGGCGCATTCATCGCCCATATCACGGGGACCGTCCTCACCTTCCTCCTCACGCTCTGCATCTGCTCCCTCGTTGCCTATTCGAGCGCCCTCAACTCGCGTGCCGACGATGGCGGCGTGCTCGGCAATGCTTGCATCAAGACGGGCCGCAATGCGGTGAAAGGTTCGATTACATGGGACGGCTCGGCTAACCCCTCTTCACGCGGGTTCGTCTACGGGTTCACCAGATGGCTCGGCAAACCCTGCTACCTCTTCGAGCCAAAGAAGATGGTCTATGTTTCCGGGTCCACTGGCTCTGGCAAGTCCCGCTTCCTCTACCTGCCCTCAATCGATTTGCTCTCGTACGGCGACGGCGCAAACGGCTCCGAGCCCGCGACCCTCGTCGTCTCCGACGTCAAGAACGAGCTCATAGAGCTCACGGGTGACGAGCTGGCCCGACGCGGCTACAACGTCCTCCTGCTCGACACGCAGCGACCCTATCGAGGCCAGAGGTTCAACCCGCTCAAGCAGGTCATCGACCTCCACGCCGAAAGCCGCGACCAAGAAGCCGAGCAGGCGGCTGACACCATTGCGGAGCTCGTGGTGCAGGATGACGAGAACGGCAAGGGCTCGCACTGGACCGCATCCGCGCGGGGCCTCCTGTCTGCCCTCGTCTTGCTGGTCTCCATGTCCGATGAATGCCCCAAGGAAGCAAAGCACCTTGCGACCGTCTGCGAGGTGCTGGACCGTGGCACCGAGGCAGAGGGTGACGACCCGGCCGAGCCACTCAAGAGCGTTTTCCGCGCCCTACCAAGCAGACACCCCGCTAAAAACAGAGCCTCGCAGTTCGTCTCCTCGGGCGGCAACGAGCTCAGAAGCATCCTCTCGACGCTCAAGGTGGCGCTGCGCCCGTTCTCGTCGGCCCCAGTCGCATGGATGACGTCCGGGTCCGACATCGACCCTCGCGCGGTTCTTGAAACCAAGAGCGCCGTATTCCTCCATATGCTCGACGAGGGCTCGCCATACAACTGCATAGCGGCGATATTCCTCTCCCAGCTCTGGGAATCCGTCCAAATCGTCGCCGATTCCAACGGCGGAAGACTTCCGCGCCCCGTCCAGATTCTCGGCGACGAATGGGGCAACCTGCCCCGCATCGAATGCCTGCCCGCCCTCCTTTCGCTTGGAAGGTCGTTCCAGATTTACTGGACGGGGGCAACGCAAGATATATCCCAGCTTAATAAATACGGAGAGAGGGACGGACGGAGGAAGATTCTCGCGAACTGCGGCGTAAAAGTCGCCATGAAGCTCGCCGAGGAGGAAGACCGCCGATACTTCACGGAGCTCATCGGCAAGACCACCCGCCACACGCAGGGCACGAGCAGCAGCAAGGCGGCGTCGGGTTCGTCGGCATCGACCTCCTACAGCGAGAGCGCAGACGACGTGATACACGCGTGGGAATGGCGCGACATGGCCCCGGACAGGGACGGGATAATCGTCGTCAAGCACGCGGATAACGGAATACCCGCCGAGCGGGCCGGGATCTTCCGCTCACCCGTCGCCGATTGCACCAAGACGCCCACGAAGGAGCACTTCGACCTCGGGACTCCGGAGCACGAGGCGGAGAAGCGCCGTGCCTATCAAAAGCAACTGGACGAGGCCGCTGCCGAGAAGATGGGCGAACGCGTCGGCCTCTGGTGCCCCAAGTGGCCCGAGCCGAAGAAGAAAGCCGAGATCCAGCCGACCGGCAAATTCAGCGGCCTTTCGCTCGACTAGGGAGGACCCATGACAGCGATTAAACAGACAAGCGTGTGCAGCGAGAAGCACCTCTCCCGCCTCAAGGACTATCTCTCATGGGACAGGGACAAAGCTCTCGCGCACGACACGCAGAACATCATCAGTGAAGAGCGCTGGTTCCAAGAGATGGCAGACACGAGGAAGGCCATGGGGCATGACAAGCCGGGGAAGGCGGGGGCGAAGTGCACCTACATGCAGCATCAGATACTTGGTTTCCTCCCCGACGAGTGCGACCTCAACGGCGGGAAGATGACGCCGGAGATGTGCATGCGATACGCACGCGACTACGTGGCCGAGCGCTATCCGAACCAAGAGGTCGTCATAGTTCTGCATCGCGAGCGCTGCCGCTCCGACGACACCGACCGCTATGCCGTGCACCTCGGCATCAACCGCAGCGACCTTGAGACGGGCAGGAGGCTCGACGAGGGCCCCGCACGCAAAGCCGCTGCCGCACGCGTGAAAACCGTTCGCACCTTGGACGAAAGGTATGGGCTCAAGCAGCTTGAGCGCGGCAAGGCCAACTCGCGCGTCCACGCGAGACAGCCGGGCAGGGAGGAACGCGACATGGCCCGCAAGGGGCAGGCCGAGCGCTCCGAGAACGCCCGCGTCCGCGTGGCGGTCGCCCGTCGCGTCGAGGAGGTCGGACGAATGAGGGACTGCCCCGACCGCATGGCCGAGCTCGACCGGCGGCTCAGGCGAGACGGCATCGAGCTCGCGAGGTCGAAGGGCGGGAGCCTCCAGTACCGCTTCTTCTCGAAGGCCCTCGGGGCCGTGCGGAAAGTCAACGGCGGCAGGCTCGGCTTCGCGGTCGACCGCTCAACCGGCCTCGTCGTCCGCTTCACGCTGCGCGGGATCGCGACGGCGATGAGGGCGTTCTGGGAACTTGAGCGCAAGTCGTGGGAGAACCAGAACGGGCGAGGGGACTGAGCGCTTGGGCCGGGACGCAACAAGCGTCCCGGCTTATTATTGGCGGGAGCGACTTCGGAGCGGTTCGCCCTCCGCCGCAGGCGGCAAGATGATTCCGTGCAACGGAATCCATATCTTGCCTGCACGGAGCGAGCCGGTTGCCCAGGCAACGCGAGCCCGAGCAGGTGAGCGACGGTTGAGCCGACGCCGAGGAGACGCGACCCATGGGGAGCGTCGCACGACGGTGCTCGGCGACCCGGCGCGAGAGGCCCCGCCCGGCGACCACGGCGGAGCGATGGCGACTACTGGAAGCCATCGAGCGCAGCCGTTCGGCGGGCGGGACCGGCGTGAGCGGAGGCGGACGAAACGCGACCCTAGGGAGCGTTGCCAGGGAGCCGCAGCGAGAGCGACGCCGTGCGTCGCGGGGGTCCCGCCCATAAGCGGGACCCATCGGCCGCAAGGCCGATCAATGAGCATTAGAAAAAGCCCCGGCCATTTGGTCGGGGCTTTCCTTTCCTGAAATAGACGATTGCCTTGCTCTTTCAAGTTACTTCGTGGCACCGCAAGAAGAGCACTTATACCCAGTGGTCACAGTCTCATCCCATGCATCGCGCACCTGCACCTGCTCGTCATAGGCCGCTTGGTCGGTCACGGTTTCATAATACCCCTGCTTTACAGTCACATAGGTAGAGTGATAGCTTCCGCAATTACCACCATTCATAAGAGAGTTGTTAATATGCCCCCAAGGGTCAGACGTGATATCCGCACCGCACTGGTTGCAGATATAGTGCTCCTCCGTCACCGCGTCATGCCACACCTGATGTGTCACCGCATCATGATGGACGGTCTTGTACTGCGCGTCGTGATGGACAGTCTTGGTCTGGGCAACCCAGTTGTGCTGGTGCGCCGGGGTCTCATCCTTCTTCGATGAGCCACCCGAGTTCGAGCTTGAACCGGAGTTCCCGCTACCTCCGCTCGGCTTGCTGTCCGACTTATTTCCAGAGCCGTTGTTTCCGCTATCGTTCTTGGAACCGGAATCGTTCTTCTTGTTGTCGGAGGTCTCCGGGGTCTTCGCGTCAGACTTGTCCTCCTTTGCCGTCTCCTGCGCCTTTTCGCTCTCCTTCTCGACGGCATCCGTATCGGCGTTCGGGTTCTTCTTGATGTTGTCCTCGAACTTCTTCGCGACCGCCGCGCCCTTGTCTCCGGTCAGCGTTGAATCTCCCTTCTTCACGGCTGCTGCAACGTCCTTGGCGATGGCGGTCAGGTCATCCTTCGTCACCTTGCCCGCATTCACCTTTTCGAGCGTGATGACGGTACCGTTCGTTTTCTTGTCATCTTTCCCGGCCTTGACCTTACTGGACGCTGCCTTATAGGTGGAGCCGTCCGCGTTCACCGGCGGGATGAGGGTGACGGTGTAGGTGCCGGACTTGCCGACCTTCACGGTCACCTGCTTGTTCGCGGCGATGGCGGTGTAGAAGTCCACCTTCCCGTTCGCATCCTCTATATGGGCGATAACGGGCGTGGAAGTGTCCGCATCCCAGCCGTCAGCCTTTACCTCAAGGGTAAGTACCATGTCCTGCTTCTCCTCGTCCTTTGACTGGGACACCGCAGGGGCATTGGAATCTCCCGTCCAACTGGCATGTGAGATGGCGTAAGCCCCGCCGCCGATGAGAAGCGCCGCACAGAGGATTCCCGCACCAGCCACGCAGACCTGCTTACGGGAGAACTCGCGCCCGAAGAGCACGAGCGGCTTCTTAGCATTCTCCTCCTCCGTCGAATCCAGCTCCGGTGATTTCCGAGAATCGTTCCCATCCATCTCATTGCTCCAATTCAATTCTCATGTAATTAAGCTACAAGCATTGTATTGCAAATTGTCACTTATATAGGTGTGACTTAAATAGGGCTAACCCGAATTATTGGCACCACTGACCAGGAGGTGCCAATGACTCAGTTAGATACAAAGATGAGGGTCGGGCTGAGAATAAAAGAGTTGAGAAACGCACTCGGCTATAGCCAGGAAACCCTTGCGTACTCTATCGAAATGTCCCGAACATACTTCGCTGAGGTAGAAACCGGCAAGCGGAACATATCAATTGAAAATATCGACCGGATTGCACAAGGGCTTGGCGTTTCCCTGAAGGAGTTCTTCAACTCTGACCTCTTTGTCAAATAAGGCAGAGCGCAAATCGAATTAGAACGAAAGGACAGACTTCCAACGTCGTCTAATGTCCAACGGGACTTCAATAGCAATCAAAAGATATCAAAGGCTGCCGGAAACAGGCTCGCCCTACGGCAACGACAACCTAGGTTTTCAACGCTTTCCATAGCCGGAGGGTCCTACATCCAACCCGTAGGCTGTGGGAAGAGTTGAAAACCAGCCCTGAGGGTGAAACTCTGGGGTGAAATATGAAGTCGCGATGTTTTCGCCATAGAATGAACTTTCACCCCTTTTTCACCCCTCAAGGGAGTTTTACACCTATCCATACAGAAACAGGTCAGACGATTTATACCGTCTGACCTGCTATTTCTCTGGTGCCCCCGGGCGGATTCGAACCGTCGACACCCGCTTTAGGAGAGCGGTGCTCTATCCCCTGAGCTACGGAGGCATGTTGTACTAGTGTAGCAGATTTGCCCCTTGGCCATGTAGCGCATGGCCACTCATCAAGAAGGCTCTGCAGCGAATTATCGCCGTAGAGCCTTCTCAATAACGGAAAATTATAACCCAGAATAACGCAAAATAATGGGATGGGGTTTCCTCTAACCACATGTAAGGGAGCTTTCCCAACTGGCGCTCAAAAGGAAAATGCATCCCGGAATGAGAATTCCGGGATGCATTTTCCGCCATCTATCGCAGACGACTAGTCGCCTTTGTGAAAGAGGCTTTTGATGGCAGCAGGGATGCTCTTGGCGCCCTTGGTCGTTACGTCGATAAAGTCGGGCGAACGCACGAGTCTATCCTCGTCCACGTACTTGCGCACAGCGCGCAGCGTCTCTTTGTCGTCGCGCGTCGAAAACGTAAAGTGACCGTTGTCCTTGGTGAAGATGGCAAAACGCGTAATCTTCTTGGTGCCGCGCAAGACCTCGGCGGCAATATAGTCGACCTCGTCCCACGGGATTTGAATATAATCCTCGGGATTGCGCTCGTTATAGTACTCAAACGCCTTATTGCCCACCATCACGTTACCGTGGCTGGTAAGCCCCATCAGGCAGGTTGCCGGCGTTGCCAGATCAACCGTGCTGTTCTGAGATTGCGCCATACGCGCCTCGCCCTCCAATAAAAACAATCGGACCGCATCCAGTGTACCCACCGGGTGCGGTCCGTTTCAATGGCTCAAAAGCCCTTGCCTAGCAATTCTCGGTCTTAAGCCGAAGCGTGCTTACATGAAGCCGCAGAAGCGACCGATGATGCCGACGGCGAAGAGAGCCAGGATGATGACGATCGGGCTGACCTTCTTCTTGAGGAGCTTGCAGACCAGCAGGGTCAGGCACACGGCGGCAAGGCCGGGGATGAGCTGATCGAGGTTGGCCTGAAGCGTGGTGACCTTCATCTGATCAAGGGCGGTAGCACCGACGGAGTTGTACATCGTCAGCGCTTCCTTGATACCCTCGGAACCGGAGGGCAGGCTAGCCCAGTCGATAAAGGCGCCAGCAGACTGCTTGACCGTGGAGACGATCGGGGTGAAGGAAATGGACACCCAGCGCTCGACCAGGGCGCCGATGATGAACATACCCAGGATGGAAGCGCCCTCGGTGACCTTGCCCATCAGACCACCGGAGAGGTCCTTGGCGATGGAGGAGCCGACCTTGTAGCCAAACTCCTGCGTGTACCACAGGAAAGCGTAACGGATGATGTTCCACGCGAAGAAGAACAGCAGCGGACCGACGATGCTGCCGGACATGGCCAGGGAAGCGCCCAGAGCGCCCAGAATCGGGCGAAGGGTGAACCAGAAGACGGGGTCGCCGACGCCGGCGAGCGGGCCCATCATACCGACCTTGACGCCCTGAATGGCGACGTCGTCAATCGGGGCACCGTTGGCGCGCTCCTCCTCGAGAGCGAGGGTAACGCCAATGACGGGGGCGGAAACATAGGGGTGGGTGTTATAGAACTCCAGGTGGCGCTTAAGAGCGGCAATCTGGTCATCCTTGCTGGTGTAGAGCTTCTTGATCGCAGGGATCATTGCGAAGCACCAGCCGCCGTTCTGCATACGCTCGTAGTTCCACGAGCCCTGAAGGAACTGATGACGGAAGCAAACCTTCTTGCGGTCAGCCTTGGTGAGCTGAATCTTGTTCTCTGCCATATGTATCACTCCCCTCCTACTCGTAATCGTTCAGAATGTCGCCGAGCGGGTCGCCGGAGCCACCGCCCATGCCGCCACCCTGCTTGGCCAGATCCTTAAGGCCAAGGTAGATGAGGGCAAGGGAGATGCCGATGAGACCAAGGGCGATCAGCGTGAGCTGAGGGATGGCAGCAAGGACAAAGCCGAGGACGAAGAACGGCCAGGTCTCCTTGGTGGCCATCATGTTGATGACCATGGCGTAACCGACGGAAGCGACCATGCCGCCGCCGACAGCCATGCCGCCGGACAGCCAGTCGGGCATAGCGTTAAGCGCGTTGGTAACGGCCTCGGCCGGGATGACGCACAGAAGCACTGCCGGGATGGCGATACGAAGGCCCTGCATGAGGATGGCAGCATACTGCCAGCGCTCGATGCCGGAGAAGTCGCCCTTCTCGGCGCAACCGTCCATGGCGTGAGCGATAGCGGTAGCAATGGTACGGCAGATCATGGTCAGGAACAGACCAGCGACCGACAGCGGGACGGCGACGGCGATAGCGGTGGTAACGGCCTTGGCCGAATCGGTGGCGCCACCGTTGAGGGCGAGCACCATGATGATCGAAGAAGCGACCGAGGCCAGAGCGGCGTCAGGCGCGACAGCGGCGCCGACGTTAGCCCAGCCAAGGGCCATCATCTGGAGCGAACCGCCCAGGAGGATGCCCTCCTGAAGGTGACCGGTTACGAGACCGATAAGCGTGCATGCCACGAGCGGCTGATGGAACTGGAACTCATCCAGAATGCCTTCCATACCGGCAAGCAACGCGACAATCGCAACAAGCAGAATAGTGATTGCAGACATGTATCGGACCCTCCTTTACTATGCTTGAGCGGCCAGTTCGGCCTTAGCTTTCTTCAACATGGCGTCGAGATCCTCGGAGGAATCCGAAGGAACCTTGCGGACCTCGAACTTGACGCCCTTGGCCTTGAGGGCCTCGAGAGTCTTAACGTCATCATCGCCCATAGCGACGGCGTTGGTGACGACGACCTTGCCCTTGGAGTGAGCCATGGAACCGATGTTGACTTCCTTGATGTCGACACCGGCCTCGATGGCCTTGAGCAGATCCTGCGGGTTCTCAAAGAGCAGCATGGCCTTGGTGTCACCAAAGCGCGTGTCCTTGACGACCTCGGCCATCTTCTTGATGGGCACGACGTTGGCATGGACTCCCGGAGGGGCAGCCTGCTCGATCATGGTCTTGCGGAGCTCGTCGTGAGCAACGCCGTCGGAAACCACGATGATGCGGTTGGGGTTGATCTGCTTGGTCCACGTGGTGGCCACCTGACCATGAAGCAGACGGGTGTCGATACGGACGTGGGCGATCTTGATGTGCCCATCGCCGATGACCGTTCCCGGAGGGATGGCGCCTGCAGGAGCAGCGGCGGCCGCAGCCGGCTTCTTCTCCTCGGGCTCCAGAGACTCGGGCTTGACACGCACGCCAGCCTTAGCCTCAGTCACGAGATGTTTTGCGATCGCATGTGCAGTGTTCTTTGCGTCAAAGCGCTGCGAATATGCCTCGATGAGCATAGGCAGGTTGACACCGGTGACGATAGCCCAGGAATCGTGGCCCTCGATGAGCCCGCTGATCTGGTTGAACGGCGTGCCGCCCCACAGATCAACGAGGAAGAGCACCTGCTCCTGGTCCTCGAAGGAAGCGACTGCTTCCTCGACCTTGGCACGGAAGTCGTCGGGGCCCATGCTCGGCTCGAGCGAGACCACGGCAACAGACGGCTGATCGCCAAAGACCATCGAGCCCGTCTGCTTGATTCCAGCTGCCAAGTCCCCGTGGCTAGCAAGAACAATACTTACCATCACATAACCTCCTTTTTGTCTACGTATTTCCTACACGACATGAAAGGAGTATAGCTGTTTGGTTTGTGGAATTATAGCTAAATCCGCAAAAGGTTGGATTATTTGTTTAAACGTCTAGGTTTGTTACAAGTTGATTACGTTGCTGGCTTATAGCTTATTGCCTGCTAAAACGTGATTTGCTGATTGTTTTCAAAGACATATAAAGGTGCACCGTTCGTTAAGACCGCTTTTAGGTGAATCCCAATGCGTCTGCGTGCCACCATTTTGTTTAAACAGACATGACTTGACTAACCGAAGCAAATATGTTTAGAACTCTAGCCCATGTAGACATTAGATGTTAGGCGATGTGGAGGGGGTTGGCGGCGTCGACGGCGTCGGGGGCGTCGGAGAGGCCGTCAGGAGCAGCGTCTGCCGGGTCCTCGTCGGGGGTCTCGATCTGTTTGATCATGACCTCCTGGCCCTGCAGCAGGTATGTTTCACCGCTGCCGCAATGGGGGCAAGTCTTGCCGTGCTCGACCGTCGCGTAGTCGCGGCCGCACGCCTCGCAATGCGTCACGGCCTCGACAGGCTCCACGATAAGCTCCGCGCCCTGCGTGATAGGCTTTTTATCCGCCGCCCAGCGCCAAGCGTCGAGTAGTAGATCGGGGACGACGCCCGAGACCTCGCCCAGCAGCAGCGTGACGCTCGAAACGCGACGCACGCCATGAGCGCGCGCCACATTCTCAACATCGCGAATGATGTGATAGACGATTCCGAGCTCGTGCACTTTTAATTCCTTCCGCCGTTCTACCGAACGGCGGTCGGCTTGACGCTGCGCGAGCCCCAGACGGGCGATCTGCCTTTCAATCGTCGGGCATGGGCAAAAGCCCTATGCCCTCCTCTTTCAAGGCACCTCGCCACGCCTGGGACTCGCTCGCTGTCCAACCGCTCTCTGCGCCGTTCTCCTGCTTGTTGCGTTTCTTACTTCTTCCCGAATTTAATCTTGATGGCGCGCTTGAGCGCGTACTTGCCCAGGCTTGGAAGCTTTTGCTCGTATTTGACCATCGTTGAGCACTCGGGGCGGTCGCGATCCAGATGGATGGCGTCGAACGCGCACTTGGTGGTGCACAGGCCGCAGCCGATGCACTTGTTGGGGTCGACGATCGAGGCGCCGCAGCCCAGGCAACGGGCGGTCTCGGCGCGCACCTGCTCCTCGGTAAAGGTCTCAACATACTCGCTAAACGGCGCAGCCTTCTCGCGTTCGCGGTCCACATGCGCAACCTCGCGGCTCGCGTTGTCGTAGCTCTCGAGCACAACGTCGTCGCGGTCGAGCGCGGTGTAGCGGCGCTGGTTGCGGCCGATGGTGAGCGTGGAGCCCGGCTGCACAAAGCGATGGATGGACACGGCAGCCTCGTGGCCGGCGGCAATGGCATCGATGGCAAAGCTGGGGCCGGTGTAGACGTCGCCGCCCACAAAGATGTCGGGTTCGGCGGTCTGGTAAGTCTGGGGATCGGCCAGGGCGCCCTGGCCGCGGCCGAGCTCCACCTTGGAGCCAGCCAGCAGGTCGCCCCACACAATGGACTGGCCAATCGACATGACGACACGGTCGGCATCGACACGGCGCAGATCGTTCTCGTCGTACTCGGGCGCAAAACGGCCCTCGTCGTCAAAGACACGCGTGCAGCGCTTGAAGGTGATGCCGCACACGCGACCGGCCTCGTCCAGGTGAATCTCCTTGGGGCCCCATCCGCAGCTGATGTGCGCGCCATCCTCAACGGCCTCGCGACGCTCCTCCTCGCTGGCAGGCATCTGGGCATCGCTCTCCAGGCAGAACATCTCAACGTGCTCGGAACCCAGACGGCAGGCGTTGCGCGCGACATCGATAGCCACGTTGCCGCCGCCCACCACAATGGTGCGGCCGGACAGGGAATCGATCTTGCCGCTGTTAACCTCGCGAAGGAAGTCGACGGCCACGGTCACGTCCTCGGCACCCTCGCCCGGAATGCCCGCAAGGCGGCCGCCCTGGCAGCCAATGGCAACGTAGAAGGCCTTAAAGCCCTGCGCGCGCAGCTCGTCGAGCGTCACGTCGCGACCGACCTCCACGCCATAGCGGAACTCGGCACCCATCAGGCGAATGATCTCGACCTCGGCCTCGATAACATCCTTCTGCAGCTTAAAGCTGGGAATGCCATAGGTGAGCATGCCACCCGGGCGCTCGTTCTTCTCGAACACGACGGGCTTGTAGCCCTTCTCGGCCAGATAGAAGGCGCAGGACAGGCCGGCCGGACCGGCACCGATGATGGCGATCTTCTGATCAAAGCCGCCAGCGCGCGTCGGCGTAACCACGGGCGGGACGTAGCGGGTCGCGGCATCCAGATCGCGCTGGGCGATGAACTTCTTGACCTCGTCGATAGCCACGGCGGCATCCACACGGCCGCGGGTGCAGGCATCCTCACAGCGGCGGTTGCACACACGGCCGCAGATAGCGGGCAGCGGGTTCTCGCGCTTAATGAGTGCTAGGGCCTCGTCATAGCGACCCTGAGCCGCGAGCTTCAAATAGCCCTGAACGGCAACGTGCGCGGGGCAGGCCGTCTTGCAGGGAGCGGTGCCGGACTCATGCGTCTCGATACGGTTGTCGTTGCGGTAGTTGGGCGACCACTTGGTGTGATCCCATTTGGTGGCGTCGGGCAGCTCCTGGCGCGGATACTCGGGCACCTGTCCGCCGGCCTTTTTGCTGCAGAGCTTCTGGCCGAGCTTGGCGGCGCCGGCCGGGCACACCTCAACGCAGCGACCGCAGGCAACGCACTTGTCCTTCTCGACCTTGGCGACATAGGCCGAGCGCGACAGGTTGGGCGTGTTGAACAGCTGCGAGGTGCGCAGGGCGTAGCACACGTTGACGTTGCAGTTGCAGATGGCGAAGATCTTGTTCTCGCCGTCGATATTGGTGATCTGGTGCACAAAGCCGTTGTCCTCGGCCTGGCGCAGGATGTCGTAAACCTCGTCGCGGGTCACGTAATGGCCACGATCGGTCTCAACCACGTAGTCGGCCATATCGCCCACGGCGATGCACCAATCGGCCGGGTCGTCGGCGCAGCCCTCACCCATCACGCGACGGCTCGCGCGGCAGCTGCAGGTGCTAGCGGCATATTTGCCATCGTATTTGTCGAGCCAATGCTCGATATGCTCAATCGGTACCGAGGTGCTCGCGGCGTCGATAGCCTTCTCGACCGGAATGACATGCATGCCGATACCGGCGCCTCCGGGCGGCACCATCGGCGTGGCCTTCGACAGCGGTCCCTTGGACGCCTGCTCAAAGAACTTGGCATAGACCGGGTGCTCCTCGAGCTGGCTCGCGCGCATGTTGAGGAACTCGGCGGAACCCGGCACCAGCATGGGCAGCCCCCACTGCTTGGCGCGCTCGGGGTTTTCCCAGTTGTACTCGAGCAGACCCGTGTAGTTCATGTCGTCGAGCATCTTCTCGATATCGGCTTCGGGCATGCCGGTGAGCTTGACCATCTCGGGCAGCGTATAGGGACGGCGCATCTTCATCTTGCAGAGCACTTCGGCCTGCTCGTCGGTTGCGGCCTCGGCAAACGACCAGTACTCGTAGCCCAGCAGCTCATCGCGATGCAGCAGACGGTTGGTGCAGTGCTCGCACAGTTTGACGATGGCCTCGCGCGGATGCTCCGGTATCGGCGGCACGAACTCCGCGCCGATATCGGGCTCGGTATAGCTAATCCCCGGTCCGTTGAGAATCATGGTTGTCCCTTCTCTTGCCACAGCCCGGCGAGACCGCGGCGCCCCTCTTTTTTTGCAGGCCGGGCATGCCCCATGCCGTTCACCCGCCATTAGTTGACATTGTGTCAAAAATAGTATTGACGAACCGTCAACAATATTCAAGACTGTTAGGCGAACGGTCAGGCAAAAGAGGATGAAAGGCGGCAAAACATGGGCAACAACACAGCAGGTACCTCTGTGGTCGATGCCGTTCCCGCATCCGATAGCGCGGCAAAGCGCCTGACGGGCGACGAGCGCCGTCGCGAGATCCTCGATGCTGTGCGCACCGTAAGCTCCGAGCTAGGCGTGTCCCACCTATCAGTATCGGCCGTGGCCAAGCGAGCCGGCTGCACGCGCTCGCTGTTCTACCACTACTTCGCCGACATGGACGCCGCCGTCACCGCCGTCATGGACGAGGCGATCGACGGCTTTATCTCCGAACTCGAGCAGTGGAATGCCAACCGCACCGTCGGTGATATCGAGGGCGCGCTCGACACCGTCGCCCCGCTCTTTAAGCGCCTGGTCGCCAGCGGCCACGAACTGCCGCACACTCTGACCTCCAACAGCGGCGCGCTCTACGGCGGCTTTTTGCACAACGTGGTCCAACGCGTGGCGCAGTATATCTGCGACACCACCGTGGTGGATTTTGTCGCCCATCATGAGCTACGCATCGACCATGTCTACGAGACGTTCTACACCCTCATCATGGGGTTGTTGATGTATATCCGCACGCACCCCGATGTGCCCGACGAGACAGTCAAGGAAATCATCGCCTCGACACTCCACATCGAGGGCTATACCGCCAAGTATCCGGAGCGCAAGCCCCAGGACTGACGACATTTGGCCAAACTGCCCGCGATCAGAAGAGGGGCCGCGGGCGTGTGAAAGGAGAGCAGCATGCTGTTCGATGTTTGGGGTAGCGATACCCTTATCCACTGGGCCGGCTGGGCCATGGTCTTTATTGGCCTGATCGTGCTCAACGAGGTCGGCCGCCGCACCAAGCTGGGCGCGGCCATCATCTTTGGCGTGGCTCCGCTGGCCATGACCATCTACTGCGTCGCCATCGCCGTGGGCGTCTCACAAGGCGCCGAGTGGGCGCTCACCAACCCCACCCATGTGTACCAGAACAGCTGGTTCCACTACGCCAAGGTATACGCGGCGCTGGCCGGTTGCTGGGGCTTCATTGCCATTAAGTACCAGTGGGGCAAGATCGGCAAGGCGCATTGGTTCCGCGCATGGCCGTTTGTGATCGTCGCCATCAACATCATGATCGCTGTCGTGTCCGACTTTGAGAGCGCCTATCACTTCTTTGTCCTGGGCCAGTCCACCTGGGTCACCTCCGAAGGTGCCACGCAGCTGGCCGGCTGGAACAACGTGTTCAACGGCATCGCCGGTATCATCAACATCTTCTGTATGACCGGTTGGTGGAGCGTCTACGCCTCCGAGGATCAGACCGACATGCTGTGGCCCGATATGACCTGGGTCTACATCATCGCCTACGATATCTGGAACTTCTGCTACACCTACAACTGCCTGCCCACCCACTCCTGGTTCTGCGGCTTTGCGCTGCTGCTGGCGCCCACCGTCGCCGCCTTTATCTGGAACAAGGGCGGCTGGATTCAGAACCGCGCCTTTACGCTGGCCATTTGGTGCATGTTTGCCCAGGTGTTCCCGTACTTCCAGGAGGAGTCCATCTTTGTGACCCACTCCACGCTCGACCCCGGCGCCGCTACCGCGGTCTCGATCGCCGCGCTGGTCGCCAACATCGCCGCGATCATCTACATCGCCTACCGCGCCAAGAAGCTCGGCCGCAACCCCTACAAGCAGGATGTCTTTGAGGGCACCAGCGATTGGGAGAAGGCCACCGCTCGCCGCGCCAAGGTGGATTACGCACACGCCGAGTAACGCGCCTGGCGCAGACATCGCTTGAGCACGAAGCAGCATAGCCGGCTCCGCGCAACTCAACGCATTGTAGAGCCCCCGGAATGTGATTCGTTCGCGTTCCGGGGGCCTTTTGCCGCCGCGAGGATGCGGCCGAACGATGCGCTCGAGTTAAATCGGATCTTATATTTCGCACGCGCTTTATATGGCTCCATTTTTGGGTACAGTGTTGAGCCGATATTGAGCTTGGGGGATATATGAAAGATGAGACGATGGGCCAAGAGGATGCGGCCCAAGATGCAGAAGCTTGCGCTGAGGCCTTGGAGAGCTTAGACCGGATTTCACTCGATGAGATTGCGTTTGACGATTCGGGCGTTGATGTGCAGGATGAGCCGGAAACCGAGGCGCAATCCGATGATCAGGATGCAGGCGACGTTGAGCCTGCCGAGGATGAGGCAGATCACGAAGACACCGAAAGCGAGGCCGGCAACCAGCCCGAATCCGACACGGGCGAGGAAACCGTCTTGCTCGACAGCTTACCGGCCGAGGATTCGCTGACCCGCGAGCTTCCTGGCCTGGGTTCCGCACCAGCCGTGGACGAGACCATCGCCATGGGCGATATTCCCCTACCATCCGTTCCCTCGGCACGCGAGGCCGAGGTTCGCCATCGCAAGATGTCGCCCAAGCGCCGCAACCTGATGGTTGCCGGCGTTGTGGCCGTCGCGCTCGTCGCCGGCGGCGCAGGCTATGCTGCCTGGAACGGATATCAGCAAGAGCAGGCTGCCACTGTCGCCGCCAATGCCCACACGATGATGTCGGTGCAGATTGGCGTATATACCGCGGGGCTCGACTGTTCCGCCGGCTCCAAGATTCCCGTACAGGTGAGCGGTCAGGACGCTGATGGCTCCTCCGTGAGCGAAACGCTCTATGTTGACGAGCACGGCCGCGGCATCAAACTGCTGCCCGGCGATTACACGCTCTCCATCGCCGCCTCCCCCATCGCGGCCGACGGCACCATCTATACCGTCCCGACCACCAAGACGCAGGTCACCGTTAAGAGCGATGGACAGGATTTAAGTGCCCAGGCCACCTTTAAGCTCAAGGTGCCTTCGGCCGACACGGTGACTGACGACCAGATCGATGCCGCCGCCAAGTATGCCGAGGAGGGCGGTGCGAGCTCCGCCGCGGCTGCCAAAGTGCTCCAGCAGGCAGCAACCGCGCGGCGCGACGCCGCCGTCAATGCCGTGAGCGCGAGCGAAGCGCAGGCCGCGCGCGATGCCGATGCTCGGCATAAGGCAACGGACCTGTATCAGCTCGATATTCCGGTTGAGTGGTATGGCAAGGTCGCAACCTGGCAAAACGGCAACACGCTGTGCATTTATCTGGACGGCGACAGCGATACGCCGATCGTGACGCTCGTCGCGGTGCGCGAGGGCGAGAGCTTTACGCCCGATGAGGGCGATACGGTTTTGGGTGCGGCCAATCTAGGCAACGGTTATACCGTCTACGCCAGCGGCCCCGTCTATCCGTACGTGGTGCCCCAGACCATCAACGGACGGACGCAGAA
>DBFRXD010000010.1:0-20039 GCA_048502435.1 Collinsella aerofaciens | reverse complement strand
TGCTTGGTACGTAGTGCGCGTCAACAGCAAGATCTCGAACTTCTTCTATTACCTGTTCGTCTTCTCGATGGTCGTGCCCTTCCAGATGCTCATGTTCACGCTGTCCAATTTGGCGGACCGCATCGGCTTCAACACGCCGTTTAACATCTGCTTCATCTACCTTGGTTTTGGCGCGGGCCTCGCGGTCTTTATGTTCGCCGGCTTCGTCAAGAACATCCCGCTCGAGATTGAGGAAGCGGCCATGATCGACGGCTGCAACCCGGTCCAGGTGTTCTTTAAGATCGTCCTTCCCATTATGAAGCCCACCTATCTTTCGGTCGGTATCCTTGAGACCATGTGGGTCTGGAACGACTATCTGCTGCCCTACCTTACGCTCGACTCCACCAAGTACAAGACCATTCCTATCTTGATCCAGTACTTCCGCGGCGGCTACGGCCACGTCGAGCTCGGCCCCATGATGGCATGCATCATGATGGTCGTCATCCCCATCGTCATCATGTACATCTTCTGCCAGAAGTACATCATTGACGGCGTTGTGGCAGGTGCCGTCAAGGGCTGATGCCGTAACTGTTTTGCAAGTTTTGGCGGCGCCCCTCAGCGCGGCGCCGCGTATCGAAAGGTAAAGACATGGCCGAGATCGTTCTCAAACATGTTCAGAAGGTGTATCCCAACAACGAGTCAAAAAAGAAGGGCTTCTTTGGCAAAAAGAAGAAGACCGAGGAGAAGAAGCACAACCTTAAGGTTACCGAGGACGGTGTGCTCGCTGTAGAGGACTTCAACCTCACCGTTCACGACCAGGAGTTCATCGTCCTCGTTGGCCCCTCTGGCTGCGGTAAGTCCACGACGATGCGCATGATCGCCGGCCTGGAGGACATCACCTCGGGCGATGTGCTCATCGATGGCAAGCGCGTCAACGACGTCGCTCCTAAGGACCGCGACATCGCCATGGTGTTCCAGAGCTATGCTCTGTATCCCAATATGACGGTGTACGAGAACATGGCGTTTACGCTCGAGCTCAAGAAGGTCCCCAAGGACGAGATCGACCGTAAGGTTCGCTCCGCTGCTGAGATCCTGGGTATTACCGAGTACCTCGACCGTAAGCCCAAGGCGCTTTCGGGCGGCCAGCGCCAGCGCGTCGCAATTGCCCGTGCCCTGTCGCTGAACCCCGATGCCATCATCGCCGACGAGCCCACCTCGGCTCTGGACGTTTCGGTCCGCGCGCAGATTCTGAACCTGTTGACCGACCTTAAAAAGGAGCTCGGCCTGGCCATGGTGTTCATCAGCCATGACATCCAGACGGTCCGCTATATCTCTGACGACATCATCGTTATGAATGGCGGCAAGATCGTCGAGCAGGGCGAGGCCAAGCAGGTTTTCCAGCACCCTCAGGACCCCTACACCAAGATGCTGCTCGGCGCTGCGCCGTCGCTGCTGCATCCCAAGCTCGGCGAGTAGCCTCGCTTTCCCTCCCGTGCGCCCGGTTCCCTTACCGGGCGCACCTCCGTTGCGATTTCGAAAGGCTGGGTTCACGAGCCATGCCAAGTGCTCAGGAGCTACAACAGCAATTTGGTGAATATCGAGGCGCTATGCCCCGTCCATCGGATTTCGATCTCTTTTGGAAGGACCGCATAGCCGAGGCCGACGCTGTCGAGCTCGACTACGAGATTGAGGTGGCTTCGGTTGCGGATTCCGCGACCTGTCGGTTTTTCGACCTCTGGTATACCGGCATGTGTGGTGCACGCCTGCATGCCAAGTACCTCAAGCCGGTCTCGGAGGAGCCCATGCCGCTGGTGCTTCAGTTCCATGGATATCCGGGTGCGAGCCGCAGCTGGTTTGAGCAAGCGTCGTTTGCGGGCATGGGCATGGCGCTCATTGCTCTCGATTGTCCTGGCCAAGGAGGCCCCTCCGAGGACATTGGTGGATTTGAGGGCACGACGGTCGCGGGCCATATCGTCGCCGGTATCGACGGCGACCCGGCCAACCTCTACTATGTCCGCCTACATCAGGATATCCGCATTCTGTGCCGTATCGTTCGCGAGCTCGAGGGCATCGATCTTGCCCGTGTGTTTGTGAACGGCGCATCGCAGGGCGGCGGTTTGGGCATTGCGACCTGCGCGCTTAACAGCGAGCTCATCAATCGCGCCGCCATCCTCTATCCCTTCTTATCGGATTTCCGCCTGGTCTGGGATTTGGATGCCGACGACATTGCCTACGAGGGTCTGCGCTACTGGTCTCGCTGGTTTGACGAGGACTCGACTCGTATCGAGGAAGCCTATGCCAAGCTGGCGTACTTCGATTCCAAGAACTTTGCCCCCATGGTCAAATGCCCCGTGCTGTTTGGCACGGGCACAGCCGATATCGTCTGCCCGCCGGCGACGCAGTTTGCGGTCTACAACAACCTGACCTGTGAAAAGCGTCATGAGTTCTTTGAAGGTTTTGGCCACGAGGAGATTCAGGACTTTGATGATCTGATCATTCCGTTTTTCTGCGAGGGAGGGGAGGCTCATGTCTAAGTGCGAGAGCAATATCGATGAGTTGATTGTCCCCGAGCTTGCGGGGATTACTGGGACGGTTTCGTCAAGGCTCGCAGAATATCGGGACTGGCACGGTGATGTCCAAGCAGATGTTTCTGATTTAGAGACATGCGCTTCGAATCTTGAGATTCAAGGCCTGGCCATTACGGCGATTGACTTTGCTAACCCCTGCGCCCGTTACTCGGAGGTTTCCTTTGAGCTTGGTGACGATGCGGTCCACGCTCGTTTGATTGAGCCTGTTGGTCGTGCCCGAGTATCTGAGCGCGTGCCGCTGTGCCTGATGTTCCACGACGTCGATCGGCCTGTGCGTGGCTGGCATCACATGACGAGATTTGCCGCTATGGGGTATGCCGTGCTTGCACTGGACGATGAGGCGATTGGACTCAGTGATCTGCGGCAGGGGATTACCTCGCCCGCTTTTGTCGGGCGTGTCCGTTGGGGCTGCGCGTTGGCGAAGGTTGCGCGCAATCTTGATGGCGTGGACCCCGACCGCATCTTTGCATGGGGCGAGGGTCTTGGCGGCGGAGTCGCGCTGGCGGTTTCTGCTCTGGACGAGCGGGGCCTTGCCTGCACGGCGGTTGCCAATCCAATTCCCGGCGGCCTCGAGGCTCTGTCGTCTCGGGTGCGCGGATCGGTGCTCATGGGCACATCACTCATGGATGCCGTGAGCGATCCCAAGGGCCAGTTTGCCGTATTCAACGGTCTTGAGTGTGACCGGAGGCATATCATCTATGCCAAATACGCTCACGAGCGCATCAATGCGTTCGAAAACGAAGTCGTCGACTTTTTTAACCAAACGTTCTACCCGTGTTCTTTGGCCTAGGCGGCCTGGACACTGCCAACAAGAGTGGGCGGCACAGGGCCGCCCGCCAGACAACTAAGGAGATTCTTGTGGCAACTCAGAAATTCACCGGCGTTATCCCTCCCGTCGTTGTTCCCGATACCGAAGACCATCAGCTCGATGTTGCCTCCTTTGAGCGCAGCATCAACCGTATGATCGATGCCGGCGTCGATGGCCTGTTCTTCCTGGGATCCTCGGGCGAGGTCGTCTTTTCCACCGACGAGCGCCGTCGCCAGATTGTCGCCGAGGCCGTGCGCATCGTTGATCACCGTGTGCCTGTTCTGGTCGGCATCATCGACACCGAGACCGAGCGCATGATCGAGCACGGTAAGGTCGCTCAGGAGCTGGGTGCCGACGCGCTTGTCGCCACCTGCCCGTTCTATGCCCTGCAGGGCATGACCGAGGTCGAGGAGCACTTCCGCATCCTTCACGAGGAGCTCGACCTGCCTATCTTCGCCTACGACATCCCCGTGTGCGTCCACACCAAGCTCCCCTGGAAGCTCCTTGCTAAGCTCGGCGCCGAGGGCGTCCTGGCCGGCGTCAAGGATTCCTCGGGTGATGACATCTCGTTCCGCTACCTCGTTCAGGAGAACGAGAAGAACGGCCATCCGATGAGCATCCTCACCGGTCACGAGGTTGTCGTTGACGGTGCCTACCTCGGTGGCGCCGACGGTTCCGTCCCGGGTCTCGCCAACGTTGAGCCCGAGGGCTACGTGCGTCAGTGGAAGGCCGCTCAGGCCGGCGACTGGGCTACCGTCAAGGCCGAGCAGGATCGCCTCAACGAGATCTCCCACATTTGGGATGTCACCTCGGGCGTCCAGGGCTATGCCGGTGGTGTCGGCGCCTTCAAGACCGCTATGAACCTCATGGGCATCTTCGACAGCCCGACCATGCCGCGCCCGGTGAAGGCCATGACCGGCGAGAACGTCGAGGCGATTAAGAAGGTCCTCCAGGACAACGGTCTCCTGTAAAGCTTCCCCAGGCACCCGATCTTGGGGCTCAAGTGGTCGGGCGTGACCCATTAGGTCAACGCCCGACCACTTTCAACCCAACCTCGGGCACCTGGGAAACCTTTATCATGCTGCGGCGATAACACCGCCTTCATTTCCTGTAGTTGTTTTTATCTCCTAAGGAGAACGACATGGAGAACAAGTACGTCTGCTCTGTCGATATCGGCGGAACTAAGATCGCGACCGCCATTATGGAGTACCCGGCTGACGGCAGCGTGCCCCATCCCGTATTTGAGGCCGAGGTTCCTACTGAGGCCCAGGAGGGCGGCGAGGCCGTCTTCCAGCGTATCGAGGCGTCCATCAAGGCCGCTCTTGAGGCGAATCCCGATGTCGAGGTCCTCGGTGTCGGTATCGGTGCCGCAGGCGTCGTCGATCCCAAGACGGGCGCCATCGCGTATGCCAACGAGATCATGCCCGGCTGGTCCGGCGTTCAGTTGGGGCCGCGCCTGCGCGAGGACCTTGGTCTCCCCGTTGCCGTGGTGGGCGACGTGCAGGCTCATGCTCTGGGCGAGGCCCACTGGGGCGTCGGCAAGGGCAAGTTCTCCGTCTTGTGTCTGGGCATCGGTACGGGCATCGGCGGCGCATATGTCGAGAACGGCCGCGTGATGCAGGGCTTCCATGGTGCTGCCGGCCATATGGGCCACATCGAGTGTTCGGCTGCCGCCGGCATTCCCTGCGCCTGCGGGCGTTCTGGCCATCTTGAGTCGGTAGCCTCGGGCACCTCGATTGGCCGTATGTACGACGAGCGCTTCGGTCGCGTCGACCCCAGCCGTCCTTCGGTCGGTCGCGACGTGAACGACCTGTGCCGTGCTGGCGACGCAAAGGCGACCGAGGTCATCCATGACGCCGGCTTTGCGCTGGGTGCCAGCTTGGGCTCGCTCGCTAACATCCTGGACCCTGAGGTCATCGTGCTTTCGGGTGGCGTGATTCACCAAGGTCCCGATTGGCGTTCACAGACGTGGAAGGATTCGGTGCACGAGGGCTATGCCAGCCAGGCGCTCGATCCGCTTCAGGACACGCCGATCCTCATCGGTTCTCTGGAGGGCGACGCGCCGCTTATCGGTGCCGCCGAACACCTTCTTGCGTCGTTGAAGTAAACATAACTACCAAGTGCGCCTTCTGAGGTGCCGCAGATTGACGTGAAAGAGGGGCGAAGCGTACTTCGGTACGCGAGCGACGGTTTGAACGTCAAGGTGCGGTGTCTCAGAAGGCTGTTTTGAGAAAGGTTGAGTCGAACATGACCGTTGATCCTTTGATCCAGTCCCTGAAGGGCAAGCTCGTCGTGAGTGTTCAGGCGTATATGGGCGAGCCGCTTCGTACGCCCGAGACCATGGCTCAAATGTCTCGCGCCTGCGAGCTTGGCGGCGCCGCCGCTATTCGCTGCCAGGGTCTTGCCGACATCGCCGCCATTAAGGGCCGCTGTGAGGTCCCCGTCATCGGCTTGTGGAAGGATGGACACGAGGGCGTCTACATCACGCCGACGCTGCGTCATGCTCGCGCCTGCGTTGCTGCGGGTGCCGACATCGTGGCAATTGATGCCACTGATCGCCCGCGTCCTGATGGCAAGACCGTCGAGGACACCTTCCGTCCGCTGCACGAGGAGGGTGTGCTCCTGATGGCCGACTGCGCCACCATCGAGGACATTCGCCGTGCGGTTGATATGGGCTTTGACCTGGTATCCACTACGCTTTCTCATGGTGTCGCCGCCATCGACTGCACCATGGCCGATGGCCCCGATCTGCCGCTCCTGCGTCAGGCGACCGAGGAATTCCCCGGTCTTCCCATCATCTGCGAGGGCCGCGTGCACACGCCCGGGGAAGCCCGCGCCGCGATTGATGCGGGCGCCTGGGCCGTTGTCGTCGGCACCGCCATCACGCACCCCACGAGTATTACAAGTTGGTTCAAGGCTGCGCTTGAGGCGTAAGACAGGCCTCGTATCCGCTTGGGGCGGTATACTCAATAAAGGCAATTGATCGCGCGGGATCCGCTGGCCGGGTCCCGCGCTTGTTTTCGGGAGGCAACACATGCAAAAGGGAGATGCCATGGATGCGGCGGAGCGCTCGGAGCGCATCCCCGATATCGTCATCATCACCGGAATGTCCGGATCAGGCCGCACACAGGCCATGCACGTGTTCGAGGACATGGGCTATTTTTGCATCGATAACCTGCCTCCGCGTCTCATCGCCCAGCTTGCCGAGCTCGTCGGCATCAATACGGGCGTGGGCAGGCATCTCGCCGTCACCTGCGATTTGCGTAGCCAGGGACTGTTTGACGAGTTGCTCGATGCGGTCGCCGCTCTCGAAGAGCGCGAGATGAGCTGCGACATCGTGTTCCTGGAGGCTTCTGACGAGGTGCTGATTCGTCGCTACAGCGAAAATCGCCGCCGTCATCCCATTGCCAAGCCGGGGGAGACTACGGCCGATGCCATTCAGCGCGAGCGCCTTCAGCTGCAGGGCGTGCGCGACCGAGCCGATATGATTATCGACACGAGCCGTCTGCGCACCTCTGCGCTGCGCAACAAGCTGCGTATGGCATTTTCCGAGCTGTCCGACCAGCAGCTTATGGATGTCCACGTGTTCTCGTTTGGCTTTAAGCACGGCATGCCCGTCGAAGCGGATATTATGATCGACGTCCGCTTCCTGCCCAATCCGTTCTACGATCCCGAGATGCGCACCATGACCGGTCTCGATAAAAAGGTCTCCGATTTTGTTCTGGACCATCCCAAGACGCAGGAGTTTTGGAAGGCTTGGACACAGCTGCTCGATACGGTCATGCCCGGTTATATCGCGGAGGGTAAGCCGCAGCTTTCTATCGCCATCGGCTGCACGGGCGGCCAGCACCGCAGCGTTGCCATTGCCGAGGCCACGGCCCGTTACCTGGAAGGCGCTCAGTATCATGTGAGCATCTCCCACCGCGACCTGTCGCGCGCCAACACGAAGGCATAGGCCTGCATGTCGTTTACCGCTGAGGTGCGCGACGAGCTTGCGCGCTGCGAACCCGAATGTGAATACTGCGACTTGTCGACGCTTGCCGCCCTCACGCGCGTGAGCGGTACGCTCTCGCTTACCGGCTCTGGGCGGTATCGTTTGACGGTTGCGACTGAGACGGGAGCCGTCGCGCGCACGATGATCACGCTGACGCATCGTATCCTTAAGCTCAAAACGGAGTTCACCGTCCGTAAATCTGTATTGCATAAGGTTCGAAACTACCTCATCACCTTGCCTGATCAGCCAGACCTGGATAAGGCCTTGGTTCTGCTGGGTATCCTCGAACGTAGGGGAGGACTTGTCGCCGGCGTACCCCGACATATCGTTGCCCGTCCTTGCTGTAGACTTGCCTATATCCGCGGCGCGCTCATCGCGGGCGGCTTCGTGGCCGATCCACGCGGCGATTTTCATTTGGAGATTGCTGTGCAGGGCGAGCAATATGCCAAGGGGCTTTGCGATCTGTTGGAGCAGATTGGGGTCCATGCTCGTGTTAATGCACGGCGGGGGTCATATGCCGTGTACATTAAGAGCGCCGAGGAAATCGAGCATCTATTAAAGCTGATTGGCGCCAAGCGCAGCGTTGCCGAGATTGAGGAGGCGCGCGCGGTCAAGTTGGTTAAGAACGATGTGAACCGTCGCGTGAACGCCGAGCTCGCCAACCAGACCAGAAGCGCCGGTGCCGCCCAACATCAGCTTGCGCTTATCGATGAACTCGAGCAGCGTGGCCTTCGTGATGCGCTTCCGGATGCCTTGGCGGTCTTTTGCGACCTGCGCGAGCGCTATCCCGATCTGTCGCTGCGTGATTTGGGGGAGATGGCTGACCCTCCCTTGTCGAAGTCAGCCCTCTACCATCGTGTTTTACGGCTTGAAAAGCTCATTGAAGCAAACAGGTAGTTTGAAGTAACGACTTATATATGGATTTAGCTGCTATTTTAGTATTTAAAACGTTTTAACGTAAATTTGATTTTCAATTTCGAGCATTCTCGTGAAATTCAAGTCAAAAAAAAGGTATATTAGGCGAGTGGTTAGTTTGTGGGCCTCAACGGCGGGCGCTGTAGCTCGCGGGGGCCTTACGAAAGGAGACACAATGGCAGTAAAGGTTGCTATTAACGGCTTCGGTCGCATCGGTCGTCTGGCTTTCCGTCAGATGTTCGGTCATGAGGGCTCCGAGATCGTCGCTATCAACGACCTCACCTCTCCCGATATGCTCGCTTACCTGCTGAAGTACGACTCCACGCAGGGCAACTACGCTCGCGATCACGAGGTCGTTGCTGGCGAGGATTCCATCACCGTTGACGGCAAGGAGATCAAGATCTACAAGGAGGCCGACGCTAACAACCTGCCTTGGGGCGACCTTGACGTCGACGTCGTTCTCGAGTGCACCGGCTTCTACACCAGCAAGGCTAAGGCTCAGGCCCACATCAACGCTGGCGCCAAGAAGGTCGTCATCTCCGCTCCGGCCGGCAGCGATCTGCCCACCATCGTGTACAACGTCAACCATGAGACGCTGACCGCTGAGGACAACATCATCTCCGCTGCTTCCTGCACCACCAACTGCCTCGCCCCGATGGCCAAGGGTCTGAACGACTTCGCTCCCATCGTGTCCGGCATCATGACCACCATCCACGCCTTCACCGGCGACCAGATGCCGCTCGACGGCCCGCAGCGCAAGGGCAACTTCCGTCGCTCCCGCGCCTGCTCCGAGAACATCGTCCCGAACACCACGGGCGCTGCCAAGGCCATCGGCCTGGTTCTTCCCGAGCTCAACGGCAAGCTCATCGGTGCCGCCCAGCGCGTCCCGACGCCGACCGGCTCGCTGACCAACCTCTACGCCGTCGTTGACAAGAAGGTCACCGTCGACGAGGTCAACGCCGCTATGAAGGCCTACGCTGCCACCATCTCCGAGACCTTCGCCTACAACGAGGACCAGATCGTCTCCCGCGACATCGTCGGCGAGACCCACGGCTCCATCTTCGACGCCACTCAGACCATGTGCTCTGACCTCGGCAACGGCCAGACCCTCGTTCAGGTCACCTCTTGGTACGACAACGAGAACTCCTACACCTCTCAGATGGTCCGCACCATCAAGTACTTCGAGAAGTTCGTTGCTTAATTTAGCTTTTAGCGAATAGCTCGTTGAGCGTCTAAAGAAGGGCGCGGCCTTATAGGGCTTACACCCTAGGGTCGCGCCCTTTTTATAAGAAATCGTCTGCCGTAATGGGAGGCAGACACGTACGAAAGGTAGAAGCAAACATGGCCTTTACCAAGAAGACCGTCCGCGACATCGATGTCGACGGAAAGCGCGTTCTCGTCCGCGTTGACTTTAACGTGCCTATCAAGGATGGCGTCGTTGGCGACACCACCCGTATCAAGGCTGCCCTGCCCACCATCAACTACCTCGTTGAGCACAACGCTCGCGTCATCCTCATGAGCCACCTCGGCCGTCCCGAGGGCACCGGCTTCCAGCCCGAGCTGTCCCTCGAGCCCGTCGCCAAGAAGCTCGCTGAGCTCTCTGGTCTCGACGTTGCCTTTGTCGCTGACACCTACGGCGAGAAGGCTGCTGAGGCTGTCGCCGCCGTCGAGCCGGGTAAGGTCCTCGTTCTCGAGAACGTCCGTTTTGACAAGCGTGAGAAGAAGAACGATCCCGAGATCGCCAAGAAGCTCGCTTCCTATGGTGACGTCTTCGTTCTCGATGCCTTCGGCACCGCTCACCGCGCCCAGGGTTCCGTCGTGGGCCCCGCCGCTTACCTGCCTGCCGTCGCCGGCTTCTTGCTCGAGAAGGAGGTCGACACGCTGACCGGCATCTTCGCCGAGCCCGAGCGCCCCTTCGTCGCCATCGTCGGCGGTTCCAAGGTTTCCTCCAAGATCGGCGTTCTCGATCACCTCATCGACTCCGCTGACACCCTGATCATCGGTGGCGGCATGGCCTACACCTTCTTCCTGGCTCAGGGCCTGTCCGTTGGTCAGTCCCTCAAGGAAGAGGACTGGGTCGAGCGCGCTGGCGAGATGCTCAAGAAGGCCGAGGAGAAGGGTGTCAAGATCCTACTCCCCATCGACAACCGTGTTGCCGATCACTTTGGCGAGGACGCTGTCCCCGAGGTTGTCGCTTCCGACGCTATCCCCGACGATCGTGAGGGTATGGACATCGGTCCCAAGACCGAGGAGCTCTATGCCGAGGCTGTCAAGGGCGCCAAGACCGTGTTCTGGAACGGCCCCATGGGCGTCTTCGAGTTTGACAACTTTGCTCACGGCACCCAGGCTATCGCCGAGGCTCTCGCCGAGGCTGACTGCACCTCGATCATCGGCGGTGGTGACTCTGTCGCAGCTGTCAACAAGTTCAACCTGGCCGACAAGATGAGCTGGATCTCCACCGGTGGTGGCGCTTCCATGGAGCTCGTCGAGGGTAAGGCCCTGCCCGGAGTGGAGGCGCTTCTCGATGCCTAATCGCACCCTTCTTATCGCTGGTAACTGGAAGATGAACAACGACGTTGCCGAGGCCGCCAAGCTCGCCGACGAGCTGGCTCAGGCTCTGCCCGAGGTTCCGGCTGGCGTCGAGGTGCTCGTCTGCCCTCCGACCATCGACATCACCACGGTTCATGACCGCATTCAGGCTGCCCCCATCGCCCTCGGTGCACAGAACGTGTACTGGGAGGCCAAGGGTGCCTTCACCGGTGAGTCTTCTTGCGACATGCTCAAGTCCGCTGGCTGCACCTACTGCATCATCGGTCACTCCGAGCGTCGCGACTACTTCCACGAGACCGACGAGGATCAGAACAAGAAGGCTAAGGCTCTCGTTTCCGCCGGTCTTGTTCCCGTCTTCTGCTGCGGCGAGTCCCTCGAGGTCCGCGAGGCTGGCACCTATGTCGAGCACGTCGTGAACCAGGTCAAGGCTGGCCTTGCTGGCCTTGAGATCACCTGCCCCAAGCAGGTCGTCGTCGCCTACGAGCCCATCTGGGCCATCGGCACAGGCAAGACCGCTACCGCCGAGGACGCTCAGGAGGTCTGCGGCGCTATCCGTGAGACCCTCAAGGAGATGTTCGGCGAGGAGCTCGCCAACGGCATCCGCGTGCTGTATGGCGGTTCCGCCAAGCCCGGCAACATCGCCGAGCTCGTCGCCAAGCCCGACGTTGACGGCGCCCTCGTGGGCGGCGCTTCGCTCAAGGCTGCCGACTTCGCCTCTATGGTCGTCAAGGCAGGCGAGTAGGACATATGGCACAACGTCATCTTCCTGCACTCCTGATCATCATGGATGGTTGCGGCCTGGCTCCGGCCGATGGCGAGAACGCCGTCGCCGCTGCCAAGACGCCCTTCCTTGACAGCCTGTATGAGAAGTACCCCCACACCACGCTCGGCGCTTCGGGCGAGGACGTGGGTCTTCCCGATGGCCAGATGGGTAACTCCGAGGTGGGCCACCTCAACATCGGTGCCGGCCGCATCGTGTTCCAGGAGCTTTCGCGCATCAACAATGCCATCAAGGACGGCTCCATCGCCAAGAACGAGGTTTTCGTCAAGGCTATGGACGACGTCAAGGCTGACGGCAAGACCCTTCACCTCATGGGCCTTATGAGCCCTGGCGGTGTTCATTCTCACATGAATCACGTCGAGGCTCTGGTCAAGATGGCTGCCGAGCATGGTGTCAAGACCGTTCGCGTCCACGCCTTCATGGATGGCCGCGACGTTGACCCGCAGTCCGGTGCCGGTTACATGAGTGAGTTCTGCGCCTTCCTGGCTAAGATCTCCGAGGAGACTGGTTGCGACGCTCGCGTTGCCACCGTCTCGGGCCGTTATTGGGCCATGGACCGCGATAATCGTTGGGAGCGCATCCAGCGCGCCTACGACGTCATGGTCAACGCGTCCGATGCCGATACCGACCCCGTTGCCGGTATCAAGGCCTACTATGAGAAGGATCCGCGCGGCGACGAGTTCGTCGAGCCCTTCGCTGCCCATAACGAGGGCATCCACGAGGGCGACGCGGCCATCTTCTTCAACTTCCGTCCCGACCGTGCTCGTCAGATGACCCGCGTGTTCACGGACAAGGAGTTCGACGGCTTTGAGCGCGAGCAGATCAAGCTTTCGCACTTTGTGACAATGACCGAGTACGACCCGACGTTTGACGTTGAGGTCGCTTTCCCCAAGACGTTCCCCGAGAACGTTCTGGCCGACGTTATCGCCGCCAATGGCCTGAAGCAGCTGCACACCGCCGAGACCGAGAAGTACGCACACGTGACGTTCTTCCTCAACGGCGGCATCGAGGAGCCCAAGGAGGGCGAGGAGCGCGTGCTCGTCGCTTCCCCCAAGGTCGCTACCTACGATCTGCAGCCTGAGATGAGCGCTCCCGAGGTTACCGAGAAGCTCGTCGCCGCTATTAACGAGGATCGCGCTGATTTCTACATCGTGAACTTCGCGAACTGCGACATGGTTGGTCACACCGGTGTCTTCGACGCCGCCGTTAAGGCCGTCGAGGCTGTTGACGATGCCCTGTCCAAGGTTGTCCCGGCGATTCTCGCCAAGGGTGGCTTTGCGCTGATCACCGCCGACCACGGCAACGCTGACCACATGTTTGACGTTGCTTCCGACGGTTCCAAGCATCCGTTCACGGCTCACACCACCAACCGTGTGCCGTTCATCATCGTTGATGAGAAGGCCAAGCTCACCGGTATCGAGGACGGCCGTCTTTCCGATATCGCTCCGACCATGCTCACCATGGCTGGTATTGAGCCTTCCGCCGAGATGACGGGTCGCGTGCTCGCCACCGAGGCCTAAGAGAAAACAAATACCGTTTTCTAGTAAGGGGGTTGTCCACAACCGGACAACCCCCTTTTTGGTATTTCTGCCATTTCCACCCCGTCCTTGAGTGGCAGGTAGGGGAGAGCGGGGGATTGTGGTACAGTACTGGAGTTTAAACTGTTCTATTAAGGAGCTTATCTATGGGTCCGTTCCAGATTCTTCTGTTTGTCGTTTGGGCTGTCTCTGCCGTGGCGCTGACGATTCTCGTCCTGATGCATTCCGGTAAGGGCACCGGCGTTTCGGATATGATCGCTAGCTCGCTGTATAACTCCAGCTCTGCCACGGGCGTCATGGAGCAGAACCTCGACCGCCTGACCGTCATTATGGCTGTCGTGTTTGCCGTGTGCGTCGTGCTGTGCATGTTCTTCTTCCCGCAGGGCATCGTCGGCTACTAAGCACGAGCCGCATAAATATTCAAAAAGGGTCCCGTAAGTGCGGGACCCTTTTTGTTTACATATTTGTAACAGAGTCAAAATATCCTCACATACTTCGCCCAACTAAAGAAATTCTCGACCGTTAACCGGAATTAGCCCCAAATTGTGTATAAAATGCGCTACTGTATTGCAAAACGTTGGTCCGTTGTGCATAACCAGCCATAGCAGCGGGCGGCGTTTTGATGGTTCGGATCGGATTGTTTCGACATGTGTCCGACTGAACATTTCTTTGTCCTATCTCATAAGGAGGATGGCATGGCTGATTCTATGTTCCACCAGCCCGTTATGGGTCGTCGCGCCTTTGTCGGCGGTACCCTTGCTGCGAGCTCCATGGCTTTTCTTGCCGCATGCGGCAAGAAGGGCGGCGACGCTTCCGGTTCTGAGTCCGGTTCGACGCTGAACTTCTACATCAACAACCCGGTCTGCATCGACCCCTACAATGTCCAGGAGGACCAGGGCACTCAGGTCGAGTACCAGCTCTTTGACGCTCTGACCTCTTATGACGCCGAGAAGGGCGAGATCGTTCCGCTGGCTTGCGAGTCCTTTGAGGCCAACGACGACGCCACCGAGTTTACCTTCAAGATCAAGAAGGCCAAGTTCCACAACGGTGACGACGTTACCTCCAAGTCCTTCAAGCTCGGTTGGGAGCGTCTGGTCAACACCAAGTCGGCCATCGCTACCGAGTACGGCCCTTCCGAGGTCTCCTATCACCTTTCCATGGTCGAGGGCTATGACGACCTGCTTGCCGGTAACGCTACCGAGCTCAGCGGTGTTACTTGCCCCGACGATGAGACCCTCGTCGTCAAGCTGTCTTCTGCTTACGCCGACTTCCCCTTCGTCGCCTCTCACCCGGCCCTGGCCCCGGTTCCCGAGTGCGCCGAGTCCGATGTCAAGAGCTTCTACCTTGCACCGGTCGGTAACGGCCCGTTCATGATGGACGGCAAGTGGGAGGATGGTCAGGAGATCAACCTCAAGAAGTTCGACGATTACTATGGCGACAAGGCCAAGATCGATGGCATCCACTTCCAGGTCATCAAGGACATGGAGACCGCTTACAAGGAGTTCCAGGCCGGTAACCTCGATGTCTGCGACGTTCCCGTTGCTCAGATCGACGCTGCCAAGAAGGATCGCGGCGTGTCCAAGGACGGCTACACCATGGGTGACGGCGAGCGCATGCTGCTCGGCGCCGAGCCTTCCACCTATTACCTGACCTGCAACAACACGGCCGAGCCGTTCAACAACGCCGACCTGCGTAGGGGCATCTCCCTGGCCATCAACCGTGAGGCCATCTGCAAGACCATCTTCAAGGGTACCCGTACCCCTGCCGACGGCATTGTTCCTCCGGGCATCGATGGCTACAAGGAGGGCGCATGGGAGTTCTGCGCCTACGATGTCGACAAGGCTAACGAGTACCTCGACAAGGTTGCTCCCGCTGGCGCTAACGGGGATCGTGGCATTAGCGTGACCCTGTCCTACAACCAGGACGGCGGTCACAAGGAGATCATGGAGTCCATCATCGGCGACCTCGCCAAGGTTGGCGTTACCGCTGTCTCCGATACCCCTGAGTGGTCTGCCCTGCTCGAGCAGTATCAGAACTTTAACTATCAGTTCGGTCGTCTGGGTTGGATTGCCGACTACCCGATCATGGACAACTTCCTGTATCCGCTGTTCCACTCCGACTCCCTCGGTGGCGACAACCGCTCCGGTTACAACAACCCCGAGTTCGACGCCAAGGTCGACGAGGCTCGTACTATTGTTGACGACGAGGAGCGCGTCGCTAAGATGCAGGAGGCCGACGCAATGGTCGCTGCCGACTGCCCGGTCATCCCGATTATGTTCTACACGCACACCATCGCCGGCTCCGATCGCATTAAGCACCTCTATGTCGATCCGCAGAAGCACGCCGATCTGGGTACCGCTGAGCTCGCCTAAGAGTTTGCAGCTTCCGTGAGGGTCAAGTATTTACGTAGACCTCATGGGAAACATACAGTTCTCCCTAACCTGGGGTAAACTGGCTGATGGTAATTTTGGGATGCCGGTCTGGCGATCGGCATCCCATTTAGGTTAATCCCTAGATAGGGGAGTGGTATGGGTAAGTACATCGTTAAACGTGTGCTTCAGTTCATCCCGGTGTTTTTGGGCGTTACGCTGATTCTGTTCGCCCTCCAGAATATCGTGCCGGGAGATCCGATCAAGCTGATCGGTGGAGACAAGGCTCTGTCCCCCGAGGTGGAGCTTCAGCTTCGCGTCCGCTATCACCTGGTCCAGACGGACGAGGACGGCAACGCGATCCTTGACGAGAACGGCGACCCCGTTCAAACGTCGCTCGTGGACCGTTACTTGTATTACATGAACGGCCTGCTTCATGGCGATCTGGGCAATTCGTATCAGCGCAAGCTGCCGGTTACGGATATCTTTGCCCAGAAGTATCCGTATACGGTCAAACTTGCCGCGTGCGCCATCGTGCTCGAGGCAATTATGGGTATCGGTGCGGGTATCATTTCGGCGGTAAAGCGTTATTCCTTCTGGGATATTTTGGTAACGCTCACCACGTCGATCCTCGTTGCGGTCCCGGCCTTCTGGCTCGGTATGTTGCTGCAGCTGTTCTTTGGCGTCATTCTCAAGGACGCCACGGGCGGTGCAATCTCCATGCCGATCTCGGGTGCCGGCGGTTCCAGCTCTCAGTATCAGGATTGGATGCACTATGTGCTTCCGACCATTACGCTGGCTTCGGTTTCGACCGCTTATGCTGCGCGCATCATGCGCTCGCAGCTGCTTGACGTCATGAATCAGGATTACATCCGTACGGCAAAGGCCAAGGGTCTCTCCAATCGTGCGATCATCGTCAAGCATGCGCTTAAGAATGCACTCATCCCCGTCGTTACCTATATTGGTGTCGACTTTGGCGGCATGCTTTCGGGCGCCATCCTGACCGAGACGGTCTTCAACTGGCCCGGTATCGGCTATGAGGTCTATCGCGCCATTAGCATGCGTGACTGGCCCATCGTTATGGGCGGCGTTACGCTCATCGTCGTCGTCGTTATGGTGATCAACCTGCTCGTCGACATTAGCTATGCATTCCTCGACCCGCGCATCCGCCTTGGCGGTCCGTCGGATAAGGCCTAAGGGAGGTACGTCTCATGCAGGAAACTGATTCTCAGTCTCAGGAGCAGGCTACCGCCACCAAGGCCGCATCTGCTCCCGCCAAGTCCCGCACGCTGTGGGGCGACGCTTTTAAGCGTCTTCGTAAGAACAAACTCGCCGTTATCGGTGTCTGCTGGATCATCATCGTCGTTGTGGTTGCACTGACCGCAGATCTGTGGGCTAAGCCCTGGCTCGGTTCGCCGACGGCTTCCGACTCGACTACCATGGCCGAGACTTCTCTGCTGGCTCCGTGTGCAGAGCACCCGTTTGGCACCGACGCCCTTGGTCGTGACATTCTCGTCCGCGTTATCTACGGTGCGCGCGTTTCGCTGTCCGTCGGCATTATGGCCACCGCGATCTCCACGCTGATCGGTCTGGTCATGGGTGCTCTGGCCGGTTTCTACGGCGGCATCTGGGATACGATCATCATGCGCTGTGCGGACATCTTCCTGGCGTTCCCGTACGTGCTGTTCGTTGTCGCCATGATCGCCGTTATCGGACGTGGTCTTCAGAACGTCTTTATCGCTATCGGTATTCTCGGCTGGCCTTCGATTGCGCGCGTCTTCCGCTCTGCAATCTTGACGGTCAAGGAAAACGACTATGTTGACGCTGCGCGCGCGATGGGTGCATCCGATGCTCGTATCGTCGTGCGTCACATCTTCCCGAACTCCGTCGCCTCCATCGTGGTCTACGCAACCATGAACATTGGTGGCGCCATTCTGACCGAGTCCGCTCTGTCCTTCCTCGGCATGGGCGTTATTCCGCCTACGCCTTCGTGGGGCTCTATGATTCAGGACGGTCAACAGTATCTTCTGACCGCTCCCTGGATGATGATCATGCCCGGTCTGGCAATTCTCTCGACGGTGCTCGCCTTCACCCTGTTGGGTGATGGTCTGCGCGACGCCCTCGACGTCAAGATGAAGGACGCATAAGGATGAAGAAGAACAAGAACTATGTGGACCTGAAGGACCAGCCGGTTCCCGAGGGCCAGCATCTGCTCGAGGTCGATGACCTTAAGATGTATTTCCACACCGAGGATGGCGTCGTTCGCGCTGTCGACGGTGTCTCCTACACGCTCGATCGCGGCGAGACCCTGGGCGTCGTCGGTGAATCCGGCTCCGGTAAGTCCGTGACCGCCATGACCATCATGGGCCTTATCTCGATGCCTCCGGGAAAGATTGAGGGCGGTGACGTTCGCTATCGCGGCCGCTCCATCCTCGAAATGACCGAGGAAGAGATGCAGCACATTCGCGGCAACGATATCGCGATGATCTTCCAGGATCCTATGACCTCCTTGAACCCGGTTTATAAGATCGGCAAGCAGGTGGGCGAGGGCCTTCGTCTGCACCGTGGCTACTCCAAGCAGGAGGCGCTCAAGCGTGCCACCGAGCTTTTGGACCTCGTGGGTATCCCCGAGCCCGAGAAGCGCGTCAATGAGTATCCGCACCAGTTCTCTGGCGGTATGCGTCAGCGAGTCATGATTGCCATGGCTCTTGCCTGCGATCCCGATATTCTGATTGCCGACGAGCCCACGACGGCTCTGGACGTTACCATTCAGGCTCAGATTATTGAGCTTATGCAGGAAATGCAGGAGAAGAACGGCAACGCCATCATCATGATTACCCATGACCTGGGCGTTGTCGCCGACATGGCCGACAAGATCATGGTTATGTACGCCGGCCGTCCCGTCGAGTTCGGTACTGCTGAGGAAATCTTCTACGAGAGCCGCCACCCCTACACCTGGGGCCTTATCCGCTCCATCCCGGAGCAGGCCATCGAAGAGAAGAAGCCGCTTACGCCGATTCACGGCAACCCGCCTTCGCTCATGAACCTGCCTGAGGGCTGCGTGTTCTCGCCTCGTTGTCCCTATGCGACCGATAAGTGCCGCAAGCAGCGCCCCGAGCGCGTTGTCACCGAGTCTGGTCATTACTCTGCGTGCCACTACTCCGGTGACCCCGAGTTTCTCAAGAACGCTCCTGAGACGTCCCGTACGCGCAAGGATTCCAAGAAGGGAGGCGAGGCGTAATGGCAGATACCAACGAGCGTACTCCGTTGATGAAGGTCGAGCACCTCTCTAAAGAGTTCCCCGCTGAGTCCGGCATGTTCGCCAAGCGTTTTTCCAAGCGTGTCGTCTCTGCTGTAAATGACATCTCTTTTGAGATCTATCCTGGCGAGACCTTTGGTCTGGTTGGTGAGTCTGGTTGCGGTAAGTCCACGACGGGCCGCACCATCATGCGCTTGACCAAGCCGACCGCCGGTAAGGTGTTCTTCCAGGGCAAAGATGTTGCCGAGATGAGCAAGCATGAGATCAAGGACATGCGTCGCGAGATGCAGTTCATCTTCCAGGACCCCTATGCTTCGCTGAATCCCCGTATGACCATCGGCGAGATCGTCTCCGAGCCCATGACCATTCACGGCGTGGGCACCAAGGAGGAGCGTATTGAGCGTGTCCGCGAGCTGCTGGACGTCGTCGGTCTGAACCCCGAGCACATCAACCGCTATCCGCACGAGTTCTCCGGCGGTCAGCGTCAGCGTGTCGGCATTGCCCGCGCGTTCGCTCTGAAGCCCAAGCTGATCATCTGCGACGAGCCTGTCTCTGCACTTGACGTATCCATTCAGGCCCAGGTTCTGAACCTTCTTAAGGAACTCCAGGACAAGTTTGGTACGGCTTATCTCTTCATTGCTCACGACCTCTCTGTCGTACAGCACATCTCCGATCGCGTTGCCGTTATGTATCTGGGCAAGATGGTCGAGGTTTCGGACTGGAAGACGCTCTACAGTGAGCCGCACCATCCGTACACGCAGTCGCTGCTGTCTGCTGTGCCGGTGCCCGATCCTGATATCCAGAAGACCCGCAAGCGCATCATCCTCGCTGGCGATCCGCCGTCACCGCTGGATCCGCCGACCGGCTGCCGTTTCCACACGCGTTGCCCGATCGCGCAGGGCATCTGCTCCGAGAAGCTGCCTGAGTTTAAGGAAGTTGCCCCGGGCCACTGCTGCGCGTGCCACTTCGCCGAGCCGTTCCCGATTAAGGAATCGCACATCGACCTGTAGTCGGTTGTTTTCGTCCGGGCCCGCCCTGTTGTTACTTTTCAGAACATCCCGCAGGACGGAGGAAGCCCCGCAGCGCGCAGCGCGCAGCGGGACTTCCGACATGTCCGAGGACGTTCTGAAAAGTAACAACAGGGCGGGCCCGGACGAAAACAACCGACTACAGGTCGATGTGCGATTCCTTAATCGGGAACGGCTCGGCGAAGTGGCACGCGCAGCAGTGGCCCGGGGCAACTTCCTTAAACTCAGGC
>DBFRXD010000001.1:0-16131 GCA_048502435.1 Collinsella aerofaciens | reverse complement strand
TGGGCCGACCGGCTCATCACCATCGTCATCATCCTTATTGGCGTGGGCCTTATGACCTGGCCGTGGATCTTGGACCGGCTCGAGGCCTCGGGCGTGTTCAACCAGATCAGCACCGTGTCCAGCACCGTGGACGCGCTGTCTGCCGAGGAGCGCGAGCGCATCCTGCTCCAGGCGCGCTCCTTTAACGAGCAGCTGGCGGGCGAGGCCACCGAGCTTCCCGCCGACCAGATCGAGCCCTACGCTCAGCAGCTCATCTTTGACCGCGACCCCATGATGAGCTGGGTTGAGATCCCCTCCATCGACGTGAGCATGCCCATCTACCACGGCACGAGCGAAGAAGTCCTTATGGCGGGCGTCGGCCACCTGGAGGGCACGAGCCTGCCGGTGGGTGGCACCTCGACGCATTGCGTGCTCACCGCGCACTCGGGCATGCGCAACCTGAGTATGTTCGACGACATCCATTCGCTGGAGCCCGGCGACCTGGTGCTGCTGCACACCATGAATAAGACGCTCGCCTACAAGATGGTGGACTCCGAGGTGGTGCTGCCCGAGGAGATGGAGTCGCTGACCATCGAGCCCGGTGCCGACAAGGTGACGCTCGTCACCTGCACGCCCTACGGCGTGAACGACCATCGCCTGTTGGTGCATTGCGTGCGCACCAAGTACAACAAGAAGGACGTCGACAAGCAAAAGTCGCTGGCCGGCCGCCACTGGGGCAAGCGCGAGTTCGCCGTGCTCATCGTGGTCGTGGCCATTGTGCTGTTGCTGCTGGACATCGTGATCCACGCGGTCCGCAAGCGCCGTAAGGCCAAGGCCTCGGCATAAGACATCGTTCAGAATCACCACAATGGGGACAGGCACCTTTGTGGTGGTTGGGGCTTCCAAACCATCACAACATTCGATGAAAATCTCGATTTTGACGATAAGCGTCGAATGTTGTGATGGTCTTCGTTGTGGGCGGGACGGTTTTCGTTTCGGACGGCGCGGTTTTCGCTGCGGACGGTGCGGTTTCGTTGCAGAACCGTCAGCTCGCCGCCTGCCAACCCGCCGCCCTCGTTACGTTTTCGCTGCATTTGGCTAAAGCACCTGCTCCAAGCGGCGTTGCCCTGTATACTAGAGCGGTTTATCTGTTATGCGGAAGGGAGCGCCTATGGCACTCAGCGAGAAAGACGTGCGCGGCATCGCCGAGTACGCAAAGATCGCACTGACCGATGACGAGCTCACCCAGATGACGTCCTACATGAACGACGCCGTCCAGATGCTCGAGCCCGTCTTGCAATATGACTTGCCCGACGTGGAGCCCACGTTCCATCCCATCGGAAGCCTGTCCAACGTGATGGGCGATGACCTGCGCGAGCCCGAACGCGATCTGCCGCTCGACGTCGCGCTTAAAAACGCTGGTAGCGCGCGCGACCGCTACTTTCGTGTGCCGTCCATTTTGGGAGAGGGGGAGAGCGAGTAATGGCGCAGAGCTTCGATTCCCTTACCGCCGCCCAGATCGCCGCAGGCGTTGCTGCCGGCGACTTTACCGCTACCGAGGTGGCCCAGGCCTCCCTTGCCGCCATCGAGGCGCGCGAGGGCGGGGTCCAGGCATTCCTGCAGGTGGCGCCCGAGCTTGCGCTCGAGGCTGCTGCGCGTGTGGATACCGACCGTGCCGCAGGCAAGCCACTGCCCCCGCTCGCGGGCGTGCCGCTGGCCATCAAGGACAACATGAACCTCGTGGGCACACGCACCACCTGCGCTTCCCGCATGCTCGAGAACTACCAGAGCGTCTATACCGCCACCTGCGTCCAGCGCATGCTCGATGCCGGCTGCCTGCCCATGGGCAAGGCAAACATGGACGAGTTTGCCTTTGGCAGCTCCACCGAGAGCTCGGCGTTCCACCGCACCAACAACCCCTGGGATACCGCGCGCGTGCCCGGCGGCTCTTCGGGCGGCTCCGCTGCCGCCGTCGCCGCGGGCGAGGTCGCGCTCTCGCTGGGCTCGGACACCGGCGGCTCCATCCGTCAGCCGGCGTCGCTGTGCGGCGTGGTGGGCTTTAAGCCCACGTACGGCGCCGTGAGCCGCTACGGCGTGGTTGCCTTTGGCTCGTCGCTCGACCAGGTGGGCCCCTTTGGCCGCACGGTCGAGGATGTCGCGCTGGCCATGAACGCGCTCACCGGTGCGGGCCACGATTCGTACGACTGCACCAGCCAGGATTGCGCCGTCGACTTTACCGAGCATCTCAACGACAGCATCGAGGGCAAGCGCGTGGGCATCATCCCTGCGTTTATGGAGGCCGAGGGCCTGACGCCCGAGGTCAAGGCCGCTGTTCAGCGCGCCGCCCAGGAGCTACAGAACCAGGGTGCCGAGCTGGTCGAGGTCGACCTGCCGCACCTGGACGCCGCCATCGCCGCCTACTACGTCATCGGCCCGGCCGAGGCATTCTCCAACCTGGCCCGTTTTGACGGCATTCGCTACGGCTATCAGGAGGAGGGCTGCGCTAACCTGTCCGACCAGAGCTCGCTCTCGCGCGCCCACGGCTTTGGCGCCGAGGCCAAGCGCCGTCAGATGCTCGGCGCCTACCTGCTGAGCTCGGGCGTGTACGACAAGTACTACTACGCCGCGCAAAAGGCCCGCACGCTCATCACGCAGGACTACGACGCCGCGTATGCCAAGGTGGACACCATCCTTATGCCCACCTCGCCTCGCACGGCCTTTAAGTTTGGCGAGATTAGCGATCCCACGCAGATGTATCTCTCCGACCTGTACACCATCTCGCTCAACATTTGCGGCAACGGTGGTATCTCGGTGCCGCTGGGCCTGGGCGAGGACAGCAAGCTGCCCGTTTCTGCCCAGCTGGTGGGTCCGGCCTTTAAGGACCGTCAGCTGCTCACGTTTGCCCGCGCCCTGGAGCGCGGCTTTGCCGATACCGCCACGGGTGCGCCTGCGCTTTCCGTCGCGCCCGATTTTGCCGGGAAGGGAGGCGAGCTGTAATGAAGGAGCTTTCCGAGGTCCTGCAGGATTGGGAGGCCGTGATCGGCCTGGAGATCCATACCGAGCTCACCGCACTCGACACCAAGATGTTCTGCAACTGCAAGCTCAGCCACGATGACGAGCCCAACGCCAACGTGTGCCCGGTGTGCCTGGGCCTGCCCGGCGCCCTGCCAGTGCCCAACAAGCGCGCCATCGAGAGCATTGTCAAGGCTGGTCTTGCCACCAACTGCGAGATTCAGCGTCACTCGATGTTCTACCGCAAGCACTACTTCTATCCCGATATGGCCAAGAACTTCCAGACCACGCAGGGTCCGGTCGCCTTTGCCATGTACGGTCACCTGGACCTGGACGTGACCGGTCACGGTGCCGCCGAGCGCCCCGACTGCGCGTTTGGCGAGGCCGAGGCCCAGAGCCTGGCGAGCGCTTCGGCCAATGCCGAGGGCCTGTCCACGTCCATGACGTCGACCATGCGCGAGGGCAATCAGCGTGCCGGCCATCTGGCCAGCTATGACGCGTCCAACCTGCAGATGCCCGAGCGTCGCGAGGACGGTTCCTACACGGTGCCCATCCGCATCCTGCGTATCCACATGGAAGAGGACGCCGCCAAGATGGTGCACGTGGGCGGTGCCGAGGGCCGCATTACCGCCGCGGCCGAGTCGCTCGTCGACTACAACCGCTGCGGCACGCCGCTCATCGAGCTCGTCACCGAGCCCGACTTGCGTACGCCCGAGGAGGCTCGCCTGTTTATGGAGAAACTCCGTCGCATCTTTGTGACGCTGCGCATTTCGGACTGCTCCATGGAGAAGGGTTCCATGCGCTGCGACGGCAACGTGTCGCTGCGCCGCCGCGGCGAGACCAAGCTGGGCACCAAGACCGAGCTCAAGAACCTCAACTCGTTTAAGAGCCTGCATGACGGCCTTGCCTACGAGATCTGCCGCCAGGCCGAGGTGCTCGAGGAGGGCGGCATCATCTATCAGGAGACCCGCCACTGGGAGCCCAGCCGCAAGCGCACCGTGGTCATGCGTGTGAAGGAAACGGCCGACGACTATCGTCTGTTCCCCGATCCCGATCTGGCGCCGTTCGACCTGGACGATGAGTTCATCGACCGCTGCCGTGGCGAGATCCCCGAGCTGCCCGATGCCAAGCGCGTCCGTTTTGAGGCTGACTTCGGTATCAAGACGGCCGACGCCGAGCAGATTGCCGGCGACCCCGAGTTTGCCGACTTCTTTGAGGCCGCCGCTGCCGGTATGGCTGGCAAGGAGGCCCAGACGGTTGCAAACTTGCTGGTGAACGAGATGATCGCCTACCTTAAGGGCGCAGGCGTGTCGCTCGCCGAGTCCGGCATTGCGCCGGCTCAGGTGGCGGCACTCGCCAAGCTGCTGGCGACCGATGCCATCAGCTCCAACCAGGCGCACGAGGTCTTTGAGGCCATGGCCCAGACCGGCGACGACCCCAACAAGATCGTCGACGAGCGCGGTATGCGTCAGGTAAGCGATGCCGGCGCGCTGCAGCCGATCGTGGACGAGGTGCTGGCAAACTGTGCCGATCAGGCGCAGCAGTATCGTGAGGGCAACCAGAAGGTCATCGGCTTTTTGGTGGGCCAGTGCATGAAGGCGAGCCGCGGCAAGGGCAACCCGAAGCTCTTCAACGAGTTGCTGAGAACGTCGCTCTCATAAGCGGAGCCCGGGAGCCCCGGCAGGGCGGGTGCTTCCTCAAAATTTCAAACAGTCCTGCGCAAGACGAAGGCCACATTAAGTGGCCTTCTTTGCGTGCGGAACTTATTTTGAGCAAGCACCCGCCCTGCCGGGGCTCCCGGGTTCTGGCAACGACTCGGCCGTTCGGGTCAGGTGGGGCTGAATGGAATAGAGTGAATGGGCGCGCCGTTGGCGCGTCCATTTTTGTGCGGGTGACAAAGGGACTGTCCCTTTGTCACATTGCAATAAATGTGATGAAAGTGTGGCGAAATGAGCTTAAAACTTCCGTAAATGTGATAAATTTCACGTTTTACCTAGGGTAAAATGTGGGAAATATCACGTTTACGGAAGTTTCTTTGCGGGAGGTTCGGCCATGCAGCGAGATATCATTGCCAAGCTTAACGCTTGGAAAGCGTCAGAATATCGTAAGCCGCTTATCCTTAAGGGGGCGCGCCAGGTTGGAAAGACGTGGGCGCTTAAGGAGTTCGGCCGAACCTCGTACATCAATTATGTGTATCTGACGCTCGAGGAGCCGTCGCCTGGGGTACAGAGCGAGTACGCTCAGTTTTTCGAAGGTACGCGCGATCCTCGACGGATCATCTCAAATCTTTCCCTGGCACTTGGACAGCCTATCGATCCTGGCGAGACGCTGCTTATTATTGATGAGATCCAGGATTGTCCTTCTGCAGTCGGTGCCCTTAAATACTTCTGTGACGAGGCCCCCGAGTATCACGTCGCATGCGCAGGGTCTTTGTTGGGCGTTCGCTTGTCCCGTGAGACCAGCGCTTTTCCGGTGGGAAAGGTCGAGTTCATGGAGATGCGCCCCATGAGCTTTTCCGAGTTTCTGAAAGCCGAGGGCGCTGCAAACTACGACGAATACCTTGGCGGCCTGGATCAGATCGAGACAGTGCCCGATTTCTTCCATGTCCGTCTCGTCGAGCATCTTCGTCGTTATTTTGCATGCGGCGGCATGCCAGAGGCTCTTGGCCGGTGGGCGGAGACGGGCGATATCGTTCAGGTCGATAAGGTGTTGTCTGATCTCTTGGATTCCTACGAGCGCGATTTTGCCAAGCATGGTGGCCGTGCGCAGTTCGCCAAGCTTTCGCAAATATGGAACTCGATTCCAGCTCAGTTGGCGCGCGAGAACAAAAAGTTCGTTTGGGGTGCGGTGCGCGAGGGGGCTCGTGCTCGAGAATACGAGGATGCTCTGGAATGGCTTGCCGATGCTGGGCTCATCACGGCGGTTCGCCTTAATGCTGCCGGTGGTGTGCCGCTCTCTGCGTACGATGACCTCAAGGCATTTAAAGTCTACTGTCTTGATGTCGGCTTGCTGCGCCGCATGGCAAGGCTGGATGCGTCCGCTTTTGCCATCTCGGATGCGCTATTTTCGGAGTTCAAAGGTTCGTTCGCCGAGAACTATGTGCTTCAGGCATTACTTTCACAGTTAGATGCTGCTCCGCGTTATTGGACAAACGAGAAGCCGAAGCACGAAGTCGATTTTTTGATTCAAGTCAGAAACGAAATCGTTCCCGTCGAGGTCAAATCGGGAGAGGTCGTTCATTCCAAGAGCCTTAAGTACTATGCCGACAAGCATGCGGAGACGACTCCATTGAGGGTCCGCTACTCACTTAAGAACCTAAAGCTCGACGACGGGGTGCTCAACATTCCGTTGTATTTGGCTGATCGATCTGTCCCTCTTATCAAAAAGGCGCTTGATTGTGCGCATCTTGACGTTTAGATCCTGGGTGAGCTGACGGGCGGCGGCTAATTAATCGCTCCGTTACGGCCAGGGAGCTTGGGCCTTAGCGATGCTTGCTTCGCCAAGCGGTGGGGGTGGTGCCGGTGTATTGTTTGAAGGCTTGGGTGAAGGCGGCCTGCTGAGGGTAGCCTAGGCGCTCTGCTACCTGCGCTATCGTGAGCGCGCTATCGGCCAAAAGGTCCTGTGCTCGCTCCATACGGCGTCTGCGAATGTAGGCGCCCAGGGACTCGCCAGTTTGGGCCTTAAAGGTGGCGCATAGTTTGGAGCGGCTTGTGTAGAGCCTCTCGGCCACCTCGTTGATACCCACACGTCTGCCTTTGTCGAGCGCGCGTTCAATCATTGCCGTTGCTTCTTCGGCAATGGTTATGCTGACGCGTGTGTCTGCCGCCTGCCGCGCCTGCTTGTGGGCCGCGCGCGAACAGGCGAGCTCCGCGACCATGGTCTCCACGATGCCCTGCATATAGACGTGTCCGCCTACGGTGCGGGCGCGGTCCTCGTTAATCCGGCGCAGCGTGTGGCAGATGGCAGACGTCGCTTCCTCGTGCCATGGCTCGGCAAACGCCTCAAAGATTCCCGCGAACTCGGTGGGATAGCGGTGCTCCAGTTCGTCAAAATATCCAGGCAAAAAGAGCACCGAGCGCGAGTGATAGAGCTCCCCCGCAAACAGCGGGCTTAATTCCTCGCCACAGTTATCTTGGATAAAGCTGCAAACGGCATTGTTTGGCCACGGTCCATGCAATGGTTTGAGGTTCGCGGGCGTTATGCCAGCCTCGGGCATGCATGTAAGTGTGGGCGCGCTGACCTCGCTTACGCAGGCATATGGCTCGGGTGTGTATTCGGCCAGGTGAATATCGTGCGTCGGGGTGATGAAATGCTCCATGACGATGCAGGCAGGGGAGAGGGGCATGATCCATGCGCGTCCGTGCGCCCGATCGTTTGCCACCTCGCCGGTAAAGACAGCGCCCTTGCCGGAAAGCTCCAGGCCAAACTGCTCAAACTGTGGTGCGTAGAGCTCGGTTATGTCGGTCGCTGCCCGCCGTATTTGCAAAAGCGTCCCTTTCCTTTGCAGAAACGTCCACGCCTGGCTTGATTGTGAGCCATGGCTAACACATCAATGATAAGTTCAGTACGGTTAACTCTCAAGCCGTTAGAAAGGAATCTCATGGCAAAGGGATCAAAAAGGGAAGGTGGAGGCATCGGCGAGTTGCTCGCGTATGCCGGTGACCGTAAATTCCTAACGTATTTGGGCATGGCGCTCTCGGCGCTCTCGCAGCTGCTGAGCTTTGGCCCGTACGTGTGCATTTGGCTTGTCGCTCGCGACCTGATCGCCGTGGCACCTAACTGGAGCGAAGCCTGCGACATCGCGATGTATGGCTGGTGGGCCGTGGGGTTTGCGCTGGCAAGCATCGTAACTTATTTCGTGGGGCTCATGTGCACGCATCTGTCCGCGTTTCGCTGCGCGTCCAATATCCGTAAGGCTACGAGCGAGCACCTGCTTAAGCTGCCGCTTGGCTACTTTGACACGCACGCCACCGGTGAGCTGCGCCGTATTGTAGACGGATGCGCCGCCTCCACCGAGACTTTGCTCGCACACATGCTGCCCGATATCGCAGGCGCCACCGCCATGGTCGCAGGCCTGCTCGTGCTGCTTTTCGCGCTCGATTGGCGTTTGGGGGCGGCATGCCTTATCTCGGTCGTCGTTTCGTTTGGCGCCATGGCCACCATGATGAGCGGCAAAGGCGCCGAGTTCATGAAGGCCTACATGGGAGCGCTGGTCAAGATGAACAAGACCGGAACCGAATACGTACGTGGCATCCCCGTGGTCAAGGTGTTTCAGCAGACGGTCTACTCCTTTAAGGCCTTCCACGATGCGATCGCCGAATACGCCGACATGGCACAAAACTATGCGGGCACGTTCTGCCGAGGTCCGCAGGTACTCAACCTTACCGCGCTCAATGGTCTTGTGGCATTCCTATTGCCCGTGGCGTTGCTGTTGGCGCCAGGCGAGACGGACTTCGCGCATTTTATGACCAACTTCACGTTTTACGCGATATTTTCGGCCGTGGTACCGACGGCTATGACCAAGCTCATGTTTGTGGGCGAGGCCTCTCAGATGAGTGCCGATTCGCTGGCTCGTATTCGAAGCGTCATGGATTCCAAGCAGCTCTCCGTGCCCGCCCAACCCAAGCACCCTGCCGGCGGCGACGTGCGATTTGAGGACGTGAGCTTTACGTACGAGGGTGCCGAAGCACCCGCCGTTAGCCATGTAAGTTTCAGCGTTCCCGCTGGTGGCACCCTCGCCCTGGTGGGTCCCTCGGGTGGCGGTAAGTCAACCTGCGCAAGCCTGATTCCGCGTTTTTGGGATGTTTCCTCGGGTCGAGTGCTCGTAGGTGGTGTGGACGTTCGCGATATGGATCCGCACGAGCTTATGGACCAGGTCGCCTTCGTGTTCCAGACCAACCAGCTGTTCCGGCAAACACTTGCCGACAACGTACGCGCCTCCAAGCCTACGGCCACTGACGACGAAGTGCGTGCGGCCCTCTCCTCAGCTCAGTGCGACGACATTGTGGCCAAGCTCCCACAGGGCATCAATACCATGCTCGGTGCCGGCGGAGCATATCTTTCGGGCGGCGAGGTCCAGCGCGTGGCCCTCGCCCGCGCGATCCTTAAATACGCGCCTATCGTGGTGCTCGATGAGGCCACGGCGTTTGCCGATCCCGAGAACGAGGCGCTCATTCAGCGCGCCTTTAGCAAGCTGGCGGCGGGTCGCACGGTCATTATGATTGCGCACCGGCTTTCGACCGTGGTGGGCGCAGACCAAATCGTGGTGCTCAACCAGGGCAGCGTGCAGGAGTCGGGTACCCATGCCGAGTTGCTGTCCCAAAATGGCCTGTATGCCAAGATGTGGGCCGAATACGAGCAGGCCGCGAGCTGGAAGATTACTGCTGCGACCGCGGATGCCGCCGTCACGAAGGGAGGCGAGGCCTAAATGTTCGCCTCATTCCAAAAGAAGTATTTCCTATCCGATAAAGGCGTCGCCGGCGTAAAATGCGGCATTTTATGGACCACGCTCACTAATCTTATTACCATGGCTGGCATGGGCTTTTTATTCCTGGTTATGGCCGGCTTTGTCGAGCATCTCGCCAGCGGGGCTGACCTGCCGGATGCCCTGCCGATTGTGTGCGGCCTCCTGGTCTTTTTCGTGTTGCTCTTTGCCTCTAACTGGCAGCAGTATTACTACACCTACTGCATCTTTTACGAGGAGTGCGGCAAGCAGCGTATGGAGATTGCCGAGCGCTTGCGCAAACTGCCGCTGTCGTTTTTTGGTCGTCGTGATCTGGCCGATTTAACCGAGACCATCATGGGCGACGTCCAGGCCATGGAGCACGCCTACAGCCACGTGCTGGGAGAGCTTTGGGGTGCCATCATCGCAAGCGCCATTGTCTTCGTGGCATCGCTGTTCTTTTGCTGGCAGCTGGCGATTGCGGCGTTTTGGAGCGTTCCCGTGGCCTTTGCCGTGTTGTATCTAACACGCGGCCCCATGACTCCGGTGTTTGATCGCGTGCGCGCCGAGAAGGTCAAGGTTACCGAGGCTATTCAAGAGACGCTCGACTGCGTTCGCGAGATTCGCGCCACCAACCAGGAGGCCCATTATCTTGAGGGACTCAACGCCGTGATCGATGCCGAGGAGCGCGAGACCACCAAGGGCGAGCTCGTTAACGGGCTTTTGGTCAACTCCGCCTTTGCCATCCTGCGTCTGGGCATTGCCACCACGCTGGTCACGGGCGCCGCGATGGTCGCCTCCGGGCAGGTCGACTTTTTGGTGTTGTTTGCCTTCCTGCTTATGGTGAGCCGTATCTATGCGCCCTTTGACCAGGCATTAATGTTAATGTCCGAGCTGTTTGCCGCCGAGTCGTCTGCCAAGCGCATGCGTTCCATCATGGAAGAGCCTGTGGCGCGGGGCAGCGAGAACTTTAAGCCTGCGGGCCACGATGTGGTGTTCGATCACGTGGCATTTGGCTATGGTGCGGGCGAGGACGGACGCGCCGGCGAGAAAGTTCTTACCGATGTGAGCTTTACCGCCAAGGAAGGCGAGGTCACGGCGCTGGTCGGTCCTTCGGGTTCCGGTAAGTCTACGGTGAGCCGCCTGGCCGCGCGCTTTTGGGATGCCACTGCGGGCAAGGTTGCCGTGGGCGGTGTGGATGTTGCGGGCGTGGATCCCGAGGTGCTGCTGCGCGACTACGCCATTGTGTTCCAAGACGTGCTGCTCTTTGACGACACGGTGATGGGAAACATCCGCCTCGGGCGTCGTGATGCCACCGATGAGGAAGTGCTTGCAGCCGCGCGTGCCGCCAACTGTGACGAGTTCGTGAACCGCATGCCGCAGGGCTATGACACTATGATTGGAGAGAACGGCTCCAAACTCTCCGGCGGCGAGCGCCAGCGCATCTCCATCGCCCGCGCACTGCTCAAAGACGCGCCTATCGTGCTGTTGGACGAGGCGACGGCGAGCTTGGATGTGGAGAACGAGACCGTGGTGCAACAGGCACTCTCCCGTCTGCTTGCAGGTAAGACGGTTATCGTTATTGCCCACCGTATGCGTACGGTGGAAAATGCCGACAAAATCGTTGTGCTCAAGAATGGCGTGGTTGCCGAACAGGGCACCCCGGCGCAGCTCAAGGCGGCAGGTGGAGAATTCGCCCGCATGGTTGCGCTGCAAAAGGAAGCGGCGGCCTGGCAGCTGTAGGAGTGTGACAAAGGGACAGTCCCTTTGTCATATTGAGTTCACCCCCATAGTTTCCAAAAAGTTAGCCGTTGTTGACCAAATAATTATACTAAACTAGTCTCAAAAGTGTGCTCGAGCAAACTTGTTTACTCGGGTGCTAAGGCACCGTGCCGCAGTTGTTGCGGAAAAGGGAGAGACATCATGAAGAAGTCCACGTTTAACACCCTGCTTGTTGGTGGCGGTTTTCTGCTCGGCACGGCCGGCATCAAACTGCTCACCAGCGCTCCGGTAAAGAATGCCTGCGTGCAGGGCATTGCGTGCGGTATGCGCGTCAAGAACTGCTACCAGGACATGGTCGAGCAGGCCAAGGCTAATGTCGACGACATGGTTGCCGAGGCTGCCTACATCACCCAGAGCGAGGCCGCTGCTGACGAGGCAGCCGAGTAACGCTCCCAGGCACAAACTATGAGATTCTCGATTATTAGCGAGATCCCCGGCAGGACCCGTCTTCAATTGGCGGGTCCTGTGCCAGAGAGCGATCTCGATGCACTTCTTAAGCTCAGCGGCGATATCGACGGCGTGCACAAGGTGCGCGTTTACGGCCGTATTGGCCAGATGGCGATCGAATACGACGAGCCGCGCCGCGCAAACGTGCTCGACGCCCTGGGCGCACTCGGTGCTCAAGCTATCGCCGATGCCAAGTCGGGCTACGTGATGCAGCTCGAGCCGCGCAAGCACAAGCTCGTCATGGATCTTGCCACACTTATCGGCGCCCACTACGCGCGTCGCTGGTTCTTGCCGACGCCTCTGCGTGCGGTGTTTGTCGTGGCCGGTTACATGGCATTTTTGCGCGCTGCCCTCCGTGAGCTCGCGCAGCCACGCCTGACCGTTCCTGTGCTCGACGCTTCGGCCATCGGCATTTCGTTCGTCAAACGTGATGTCGACACCGCGGGCCAGACGATGTTCCTGCTCAACGTGGGCGAGCTGCTCGAGGACTACACCCGCGCCATGAGCGAAAACGAGCTCATCAACTCGCTGCTCGATGTGCCCGACAAGGCGCAAAAGGTCGTCGGTGACACCGAGGTAAGCGTTGCCGCGACCGAGCTTGAGCCCGGCGATCTGGTCGCCGTGCGCACTGGCATGTCCATTTGCATCGACGGTGTTGTCGAGCAGGGGAGCGCTATGGTCAACCAGGCGACCCTGACCGGCGAACCGCTGGCCGTCGAGCGCAGCATTGGCGACGACGTGTTCGCCGGCACCGTCGTGGAAGACGGCAGCATCTTGGTGCGCGTGCGCGCCAATACGGCGCAAACCAAACTGCGCTCAATCGTCTCGCTCGTGCAGACGGCCGATTCGCTCAAGTCCGAGGGTCAGTCGCATATGGAGGACCTCGCCAACAAGATTGTCCCGTGGAACTTCCTGCTCGCGGGCCTGGTTGCGCTCACCACGCGCAGTCTCATCAAGACCTCCGCGGCACTGATGGTCGACTACTCGTGCGCACTCAAGCTCACGGGTTCCGTCGCCGTCATGACTGCCATGAGCGATGCTGCCAAGATGGGCGTCATGGTCAAGGGCGCGAAGTACTTTGAGTCGTTTGCCAAGGCCGACACCATTGTCTTTGACAAGACCGGTACGCTGACCGAGGCGCAGCCGCGTCTTGCCTGCGTGCTCACCACCGACGGCTGGAGCGAGGACGAGGTCCTGCGCCTTTCCGCTTGCTTGGAGGAGCATTTCCCCCATCCGGTAGCGCGTGCCGTGGTCAACGCTGCCCGCGAGCGCGGGCTCGAGCACCGCGAGCGTCACGCTGCTGTCGAGTATATTGTGGCGCACGGCATCGCTTCGTCCATCGAGGGCCGTCGCGCAATTATTGGCTCGGCACACTTTGTATTCGAGGATGAGGGTGCGCAACTCGAGTCCGACATTAAGGAGCAAATCGAGCTCCAGATGCAGGGGCTGTCGCCGCTGTATCTGGCGGTCGACGGCACCGTTGTGGGCGTGCTCGGTATCGAGGACCCGCTTAAGCCCGGAGTGCGCGAGGCCATCGCCGATCTGCATGCGCTGGGTGTCAAGCATGTCGTTATGCTCACGGGCGATTCCGAGCGCACGGCCGAGCGTATTGCTCGCGCGGCTGGTGTCGATGAGTTTAAGGCCGAGCTGCTGCCCGAGGACAAGTACGCCTATGTGGAGCGGATTAAGCGCGAGGGGCGCCACGTTGCCATGGTGGGCGACGGCGTCAACGATTCGCCGGCGCTCGGTTTGGCCGACGTGGGCCTGGCCATGGGTGGCGGAAGCGACATCGCCAAGGAGGTCGCCGACATCATCCTGACCGATACGGATCTGGCCGCAATCGTGCGTCTGCGCCGTATGAGTCAGGGGCTTATCGACCGTCTGACGAGTTCATATTCCAAGGTGATGCTCACCAACTCGGCGCTGTTGGCATTGGGTATTACCGGCATGATCACTCCGCAGACGTCGTCGCTGCTGCACAACGGCTCGACGATTGCGTACAGCCTGGGCAACGCAAAGGCGTACCTGCGTTAGCAGACGTGTTCGCCCACGTTATCTGGCCTGCGCCCAGACGGCATCGGTGTCGTCCGGGCGCAGGCCTTTTGCATTTGACCATTTGCTAGCTTCTCTATAAAGTGCTGCTAGCATGGCTAGCAATTGAAGGGAGCGGGATCGACGTGGGTGCTGTTAGCGGCATGGCGCAGGTGAACGTTCGCGTGGATCGCCAGGTTAAGAACCGTGCCGAGGAGGCGCTGCGGCTTTCGGGCGCCTCGCTGCCCGAGCTCATCAAAAAGGTGGTGGCCAAGGTCGCGCAGGGTGGCGGGCAGTGCGAGGAGGTGCTTGCGGCCGTCGATGACCGGCAGCAGACCGTCGCGCCCGATGCGCCGTTCGCCGCATCATGGGCGGCGGCGGATCAGCTTTACGCGGACCTGGGCATCGCTATGTCGCCCGTATCCGGCGATCGCGGTTGGGACACAATCTATTCCGAAGCCATGGATGAGCATTATCGCCAAAAGGGGATGATCCAGTGAGTGGGGCGCCTCTCAAGATTATGGTGGACGCCAACGTATGGGTTGATTCGTTTTGCGTCGACCATGCCGAGTCGCTTGCCGCGCGTGCGTTTATTGGGCAGGCGACGGAGACGGGGGCGTTGCTGTTCTTCCCGGTGCATATCGCTAAGGATGTGCTGTACGTTGTCCAACACGAGCTGAAGCGTAGCGTTCTTGCCAGCGGGGGAGCGCTCGACGAGGCATCTGCCCGTGCAATTGGCGATGCGGCGTTGGCGTTTGTTCGGAACATGACCGAAAACGCCACGGCCGTGGGCGCAGATGCGTCGGACCTTTGGCTGGCCGACAAATACTTAGCGCTTCATCGCGATTACGAGGACAACTTGGTGCTCGCCGCGTGCAAGCGCGCACAGGTCGATTACTTGGTGACCAACGATCGCAAGTTGCTCGAACATGCCGATCTTGCAGCGAAGACTCCGCGCCAAATGATGCCGATTCTTGCTTTGGCCGAACGCGGTGGCGCGGCTATCGGTTGACGCGAACTGTTTGCGGGCCTCTTGGACGACGATGCGCCAAGGGGCCCGCGTCTGCTATTTACAAAAGCGCTGCCTTGATGACGGGAGCTTCGACGAGCTTTTCGGCAGCCTTATCGCCGGAACCGTTTAGTGCTGCCAGACTGCGGTAGACCCACTCGTTGACCTGGGTGTTCTTGACGCCTGCGGTCTGCATAAGGGCGCCTACCTCGCGGATTGCTGCGAGCAGATCGGCTTTGGGACCTGCGAGCTCGACCTCGATGTCGTGGTAGGCGGCCACGCCGCGGTTCTCACTCACGTGGTCGATAAAGCCCTCGACGGTCTCAAGCTGCTGGGCGAGAGCTGCATCATCGTCAGCGTCCAGCGCGACGAGTGCGTTCGATACCGTGAGGGCGGGATGTCCGCAGGGGACAAAGCCCTCGATGACATCCATAGCTTCGGTAATGGTTGAGCCCAGGCCCACGAGGGCATTGACGAGTTGCTGCTTGGTATCCATAACGGTCCTTTCGACGGGTCAAGTTTGCTTGGCGAAAATATACGTGACGAGATCGGTAGCAAAAGTGCGAAGTACGGCGCACATTGGGGTCTTCACAGCTCGTGCATAGAACAGCTGTCCGCTTTCAGAACGTGGTAAGATAACACTTCGCAAGCGGGGCTCGCCCCGCATGTTCCTTGAAAAGTCGACGGGTGTTGGGTGCTCGTGCCCGATGCCATCCAGACTTTCCCGACATTCGGGGGCGACTGGTTTCGACACGATAGCTCTGAGAGAGGAAGCAAGCCGAGGTCTCCTCGCCTCGTTAAACAGGGGTACCGTCAAATTGAATTGACAACAACTCTTCTTTTGAGCCTATGGCTCTCGCTGCTTAGTTTATAGCGGCGCGTCAACCCGGTGATTTCCCCGACACCGGCGCGACGTCATGTTAGGGGAATGCTCCCGCGCACGTAATCGGTATGGCGCGGGCTAAGACCGAACCGGTTGGGATGCCGCGAGCGTGTCGCTGCGCGCAAAGCGTCCGAGACAAAATCAGCGACTGAGCTTGGAGATGCCAATCAGGGGGCTTTCGTGGACCGGAGTTCGATTCTCCGCGCCTCCACCAATAGTTACAAGCAGGTAGAGAAGTGTCTCTACCTGCTTTTTTATTACTTACAGATACCGCGGAGAATCGAACTCTGTGCAGGGCGCGGGCGTAAAGAAAACGCGTAAGCGTTTTTAGCCCGCGGGCGAGGACGCCGGCAGGCGGCCGAAGCCGGTGCGTATTTGCGAAGCAAATACGCGGATTCTCCGCGCTGTTAGCGCCGGGCGATTTTAGCCGCTAATAGTCAAACTATTTTGACCAATCCCGGTCACCGAATAATGGCCACCGTGCCTCCCCGCCGCCACTACGCTGGTGGTGCCAACACGCCGGCGTTAGGAGGACCATTGAGGTGA